>CAZJCR010000016.1:0-14199 GCA_964544385.1 uncultured Bacteroidales bacterium | reverse complement strand
CGATTCGGAAAGTGTTGCATCAAACGAGGCTTGTACTAAATTAGTACAAGGTGTGCCAGTAATAACTAACGTTAGTGTAACAAAACACAATAATAAAAACGGTCAAATATTTGTGGCATGGAAAAAGCCGCTCGAACTTGACACTATTAAACATAAAGGACCATTTGTTTATATTGTAAAAAGAGCTACCGGAATTTGGGACAACAATTATCAAATTATTGATACATTAAACTTTAACGACACTGTTTATAACAACATTAATATTAATACTGTCGATACCTGTTACAATTATAGTATCGAAATACATAATAGCAAAGGACTTACCGAGATACCTATGTCGGCAAGTACAATTTGGCCACAAATATTTGGCAGTAACAACCAAATTAAAATATCGTTTTTGCAAAACGTACCCTGGAAAAATTACATGTACACTGTTTATAAGCAAAATATTACTAATATCGACAGTATCGGGTTTACAAACCAAAATTATTTTATCGACAGTAATGTAATTAATAACAACTTATATTGTTATATGGTAAAAAGTTATGGAAAATACGATTTAAACATTGCCCCCAACCCGTTAATAAATATTTCGCACCAAAATTGTGGCACCCCTATCGACACAATACCACCTTTACCACCAATATTAAACGTTACTGCCAACTGTACTACTTTTGAGCATAAATTAACATGGCAAAACAACAACCCTTACGGCGATGTTGCAAAATATGTTATTTATTATAAATATAACTTAACCCATAAAATGGAGATTCTTTACACAGTTTTAAATTCCGATACATTACAATACAATTATATATCGGGCTCGCCAAGTGCTTGTTATTATATTACTGCCATCGATTCGTCTGGTAACCAAAGCCAGCCATCGGCAATGGTTTGCACCGACGAATGTCCGTATTACGAACTGCCCAATGTTTTTACACCAAATAACGACAATAACAATGATTATTTTATTCCAGTTACCCCTGCAAATATTATCGACATGTACATTGATCGCATCGATATAAAAATATATAACCGATGGGGAGGGCTGGTTTATCAAACAACAAACCCACACATAAACTGGGATGGTAAAAGCATTGAATCAAATAAATTATTATCGACAGGCGTTTATTACTACGTTTGCGATGTTTACGAACACCGTATTACTGGTATCGAACCAAGGTATATTACTGGTTTTGTGCATATTTTTTGCGGCAAGGTTATTAATAACGAGTAATTTATATTTAATATTCTGTCAATTTATACTCAAATAATTATGTTGAAATTTAAAACACTAATAGTTATAACTTTTATTACAGTATTAAAATTACACGGGCAGTACCAACATCATATATTAGTAATAAAATCGTTTTTAACCCAAAACAATAGTGAAAAAGCAATTGAATATATTAACAATAATAATATTGAAACGATTAATAGCCCCGATGTTTATGCTGTAATTGCCCAAACTTACTATTATTTGAATAATATCGAAAAAGCAGCCGATTTTTACATAAAGGCTGCCAATAATAAACCGGGCTTATATTGTTACGAACTATCACAATGTTATTCGAAACTTAATAAACCAAATATTGCGATACAATATCTGCAAGAGTATTTAAGCACCGACAATAAAATTGCCGAAAATAAAATTAAACATAATGATGTTTTTTTTAATTTGTCGAAAACAAACGAGTGGAATAAATTATGGAAAACCGACTGGTACTCAAATAACGAACTAATTATTATTGATGCAGTTTACGAGCAAATTAACAATCGGCATTACGAAACTATAAACATTTTAAACCAAATTAACAACAAAAACAAAATAGCGCACAAGGCAAATTATATTAAATCGGTGTCGTATTTAAAATTAAACCAGCATAAAAATGCTTTAACCACTATTAACAATGCAATAAACCAATCGCCTAAAAATGCAGGTTATTACTATCAAAAAAGCCAGGTTGAGTATGCTCAAAAAAACTTTAAAAAAGCACTAAAAACAATTAATAAAGCATTTGAATACGATTCGACCGAAATTGATTACTATTTTACAAAAGCTCAATTACTTACAACGACAAATGATACAAAAAATGCTATTAACTTAATAAATCAATTGTTAGAACTTAAACCCGATAAAAACGCATATATTATTGCAGCACAAATATTTACCGACGCTAACGAATATTTTGAAGCAATTAAATATTTAAACAAATCAATTAGTTATGAACCCTATAATGTTAAATTATACATTATGAGGGCTAATTTATATATGCAAACAAATACTTTTGCATATGCCGAAAAAGACTACACATTTGCGCTCGACTCGTTCCCATTTAATGGCGAAATATATTTTAACCGAGCCCTTGCAAGGCTAAAACAACAAAAACTTGAGCTTGCTTGCACTGATTTTATTAAAGCACACCAGTTTGGCTATTCAAAAGCAAACAGCTACATCGAACAATATTGTCGAAAATATATAAAGTAAAACAAAAAAAATAGCAGGCCTATAAGCCGGATTCTGTTCCGTAAAACGGTATCTATCATTTATCTGGGATATTGGTCACCCAATACCACTATCGGCCTACCCCTTCCGGCTTTATTTACAAGGCGGACCACCTTGCCCTTTTTAAGGTTCCGGAGTATACATGGCCTTTCAACTCGGGAGCGGCACGGCCACATTGGTTGCCCAACATGCCGGTGGGCTCTTACCCCACCTTCTCACCCTTATCCCGACAAGTCGGGACGGTTATTTTCTTCTACCGTACTATGCTTTCACAAACATCTTCCATTTCGGAAGCCCAATGTCCTTTGCTGCCCGGACTTTCCTCACCAGGCATTTGCCCGGCGCGATAGAACAGCCTGCTATTAATTTGCAAATGTAATTTAATTACCCGGTAATAATTCAAATTTTTAAAATATCCTCACCATTGTTGCACCATAACCATATTCTTTAAACGATGCATCTTGATATGCAAGTTTACGATGAAGCCTGTCAAGTTCTTTTCGTATCTCTATTTTTAATACTCCATTGCCTACTCCATGTATAAATACAATTTTTTTGGGGCCATATTTCATTGCCCTGTCTAACTCGCTTTTAAAACGTTCTAATTGTATTTCAAGTATCTCACTGTTTTGCAACCCTTTATAATCATCAAGCAACTCCTGAATATGTAAATCAACCTCTAATAGTTCGGGTTGTTTCTCATTTACAGGCTTGTTTCCTGAATTTTTTTCGGTTTTTTCTTTTCTCATCATTGCAGCCTTTATTTGCTCTGCCGAAACCGATTCGAGCATTTCGCGTTCCGGGTCATCGTCAACTATCGGAAACAATAATGCTGGTTTGTCAAAATAAATGTTTTTTATATAGGCATTTTCTCTAAATAACTTAACTGCATTTATTTTCATTTTTTTCGATACAGGTGATTGTACCTGAAATTCGCCTTTTCTGTAATAGATAAAATGAAATAAATATTCGGGCAATTCGTTTGCCGAATCGAGCGTTAACATACTTGTTTGCTCTTTTACATTAGCCTCAAGAACGCCAACCGCATCTGAAAATGTTTTGCCATCGGTTGTACGTTTTATTATACTGTACAAAACATTATAATTACTATCGTTTATTAAATATACATCGATATTTGAATTACCCGGTTTACCTTTAGGTACAAATGCAAAAAGTATTTTTACTTTATCACCGGTTTTACTATCAACAACAACATCAGGATAAAAAATATCTTTAACATCAACAACAACAGGTTTATTGTTTTGAGCTGCGTTATTATTATCGGTTTTATTGCTACTAATATTGTAATTATCGGAATGTTCAATTATTATTAACTCTTTAATAGTTGTAGGTACTTCAAAACCATCATCGGTTAAAACCATTACCTTTTGCTTTTCTAACAAACCGGTTACAACTCCGCCACCAACATCGTTTAAAAACCTCACCTTATCGCCTAACCTTATTTCTGACATATATTATTATTTTATTTTAAACTTAGTTTTAAAAATTCGTCAATTAACTCCCGATGTAGAGTTTGTTGTGTTTCGCTAATCAATTATAGTGAAATACTTATAAAATCTAAATCGATTCAGCAAATAGCTCAATTTGGATCTAAATCGATTGAGCGATTCGCTCAATTTTGGTATTAGTCATCAAATTTAGCCTTTTAATGACCAACAAAGTTATTAATTTTGCCGACCTAATTAAATAAATTATAACGGCGTAGCCGGTAATAATAAGAAATACTTAAAATGGAACAGATTAAACATTTGACAATAAACAATTTCGATTATAATTTACCCGAACATTTTATTGCAAAATACCCGCTAAATAAGCGCGACAATTCAAAGTTACTTGTATATAATAAAGGTTTAATTTCAGAATCGGTTTTTAATAAAATCGACCAATTTTTGCCTTCAAATTCGTTACTTGTTTCAAATAACACAAAAGTTATTCAGGCACGATTAAACTTTTTTAAATCAACCGGTGCCCATATCGAGGTTTTTTGCCTCGAACCATATTCTCCTACCGATTATCAACAAATATTTACACAAACTAAAAGCTGCCAGTGGCAATGTATAGTTGGTAATCAAAAAAAATGGAAACAAGGTAAACTAACCCATAACATTGAAACCCAAAATGGTTTAATAACCCTTTCGGCAACCCGAATTGGAGAAACTAATACAGCACATATTATTGAATTTGAATGGGATAATGCAAATATTTGTTTTGGCCAAATTTTAGATTTAATGGGCAAAATACCTATTCCGCCATATCTTAACCGCCAAACCGAACCTGACGACACGCAAAACTACCAAACAGTTTATTCAAAAATTAAAGGCTCGGTTGCCGCACCAACAGCAGGGTTGCACTTTACCCCAAGTGTTATAGGCAACCTTAAACTACAGGGTATTAATATGCACGAAATTACGCTACATGTGGGAGCCGGCACGTTTAAACCTGTGCAATCGGTAAATGTATCACAACACCAAATGCACCACGAGCAAATAATACTTACTAAAAACAGTATTCCTGAGTTAATAAAAAATATTGGAAACATAACCGCTGTTGGCACAACAACCGTGCGAACGCTCGAAAGCATTTATTGGTTAGGGGTTAAAATTTTAAGTGGTTACAATAATAACAACGAGCTTATTTTAGAGCAATGGGAACCATACTCGTTAAAACAAAATATTAATGTTGCCGATGCTTTAAATGCATTGCAAAACTACATAGTAAACAACTCGGCAAATTATATTAAAGCAAGTACTGGAATAATGATAGTACCAGGATATAAATTTAAGACAATAAGCAGGCTTATAACAAATTTTCATCAACCCAAAAGCACATTGCTATTATTAATAGGTGCTTTTATAGGCAACGACTGGCAAAAAATGTATAACTATGCTTTAAACAACCAGTTCAGGTTTTTAAGTTATGGCGACAGTTGCTTGTTGATGCCATAAAAAAACCGTTACAATAAATTGAAACGGTTTTAAATTTTTTCTACCCTGTCTTAACTATTCAGCGGCAGCTTCTTCAACAGGTGCTTCAACAGCAGCCGAATCAGCTACAACTTCGGCCTCAGCAGCTATAGTATCAGCTACTACAACTTCAGGTTCAGCAACTTTTTCTTCTGTTTTTTTAGCATTTGAACTGCAAGAAACAAACCCTAATAAAGCTACACAAGCTAACGAAAGGGATAATACGCGTAAAATTTTCATTTTAAATAATTTTTAGGTTTTCCAAATCAAAAGTAAGCATACAATTTTTGTTATCCAACAATAAACTCATTATTTTTTTGATTAATGTAAACAATAAAGCAACCTTTTAAACATATTATCGTCTTGTATTTGAAAATTACAAATTAATTTAGAAATTTGTTATAAGTTAGATTTATCAATCAAAAAAAACGTAACATTATGAAAAAAGCATCACTATTAGTTTTGTCAATTGCAGCAGTTGTAGCATTTACATCATGCGGGGGAACCAAAAGTGCAGGTGGTTCAAAATTTAAAGAAATTGAAATTCCTTGTGCCGATAAAGGACGTTCAGATGCAAATTTTTTTAGGGCATCAAGCGTTGGTACAAGCCGCGACCTTGCAACTTCAAAAGAAAAAGCTTTAATGTTAACCAAACAACGTTTGGCAAGCTTAATAAGCTCAACATTAAAATCAGTTTCGGAACGTTATGTTAATGAAATGGATGCAGGTGGAGCAACCGAATTTAACCAAACTTTTGAAAACATGACCCGCGACGTTGTTAACCAAAAATTAGCTGACATTGCTATTGTTTGCGAAAAAACCGGTCAAAAAGAAGATGGCTCGTATGAAACTTACATGGCAATTGAAGTTGCTAAAGATGTTATTTACAATGGAATTGACAAAGGAATTTCAAGAGACAAAAAACTTGAAGTTATGTATGACCGCGAAAAATTCAAAGAAAAATTCGATGAAGAAATGAACAAAATGGCAGGTCAATACTAAAAACATTTATTAAAATTGTAAAAATCAGTAGCGGCTTTGCCCTGCTGATTTTTTTTTATTATTGTTTTAACTAACTTAGTAAATTTATTAACAATAGTATTTAAGTTTTCGCTATTTAGTAACCCTAAATTTGACAATAATGAGACCAAAACTAATTTTTACAGGTTTTGTACTTTTGTTTACTTCATTATCAGTAATATGCTTTTCACAAAACAAAACAAAAGTACTTGAAAAAAGCCAAAAAAAACAACCCGAATGGGTTAACAGCCTTGTCCAAAACTACGTTATAACAACAGCATCGGGCACATCAATTGACGAGTGCCAGCAAAAAGCCTTAGCAAAGGTTAAAGAACAAATTATTAGCTCAGTTGCCGAAAATATTCAAACAAGCAGCACATACTTTAGAAAAGAAAACATTAAAGACAATGCATCGAATTTTGAAGAAGAAATGGCAACTGCAACTAAAACAAGAGCTGCCGATATCCCTTTTTTAAAAGGAATTTCAATTAGTCAGGTTGAAGCTTTTTATTGGGAAAAAGTACGCGAAAACAACACCGAAAAATATTATTATCACATTAAATACCCTTTTACCAAAATACAACTACAACAGCTAATACGTGAATTCGAAGCTGCCGACCGAGAATTAACAAAACAACTTGATGACATTTTAACAAAATTAGAAACAACAAACATTATTGAGGAATTATCGTCGCATATTAAAGAACTTGAAGCTTTAGCGCAAGGGTTTATTGATGTTGACAAACGAAAAGATAAAGCTAATGTTGGCATTGCCAAAGGCAAACAAATGCTTAAAGATGTTGCTATTGAAACCGTAAATGCAACTTTAGGCGAAATTAGGGTGTCGGTTTGTATTGGCGACAAAGTATTTATTACAAGCCGTAAACCTTTTGTTAAATCGAATTGCGCTAAAATAACCGAAATTAAAAACAATAAATCGGAATGGATTATTAAATATTCTTACGACGAATGTTACGAAGACCCTGACAATAAAATATCGGTTAGTTTTAAAAACCCTTATGGTGGCTGCAATAGCGATTTTTATTTCAATATTAATGCCGACAAGGTTGACATTTTTGTTAATAACGATATTGTTTTTAGCGGTGGCAACGATAATGGAACTGAAATTACAAGTTCTAATTTATCTGTTTCGATTACATCAAAATATGAGTCGCCTTTTATTATCGAAAAAATTATTTTGAATTTTGGTAATGAATCACCAGTTATTATCGATAATATAAATTTGGAATTTACCGGTAAAGGTAAGCACGATTTAAACTTAACTGTTGACCAGGCTCTTAATAAAGAGATTTTTTCGGCTAAAAAATATAGCTCAATAAAAGGTACTATTCAGTACAAATCGAAAAAAAGTGGCGAAAAAAGTATTTATAAAATGTACAACCAACCAATATCGACAACTTGGTAATTAACGTTTTAAATTAATAAAAAGAGCCTTTACTTTTTGTAAAGGCTCTTTTATTTTAAAACCATTTGGGCATTGTTGCCTGTATTAAAAATTAAATCGATAATGCTTAAATTAGGCAAAAAACCGTGCCGCATTTCAAAACCCTGATAATATTTAATTGGTACAAATTTTTTATCGTTTTCGAAAAAGTTGTTTTTTGGGTGTATAATTTCACGCATATCAATACCATCAACATTAGCATGGTATTTTAAAGTGAATAATGTTTCGCAATTTATCGATAACCACTTTTTACATGTTTGCAAAATTTCGTTATTATAATCGAGTAAAAACGTATATTTTTTATTATAAAAAGGTAAAATATCGTCAATATAGTACTCGTAAAAAGGCGATGAGCGGTATGCAGCTTCGATTGATTTTAGGTGGTTTTTTTGCCATAAAGTATCGTATGATATTTTTATGTCGCGGATATACGTTTTATGAAACGATCCGCGTAAAACTGGTATAAATAGCGATTGTTTACCATTTGGCCCATAAATTTCACAACGGTTACGGTAGCTTTGTTTTTGGTAAATTTCGCAAGTTTCGATATTATGTTTACCAAATGAAATGATTTTGGTAAAATACTGTACTGGAGCCCAGTATGCTGTACTTAAAAAAACAGAATTGTAATTTGTATCCATAAAAAATAAGCCGGGTTACTTTTTTGTACCCGGCTTTAAATCTATATAATAAAATTTATTTTTTCAAAACATCGCTAACTTCAATAACCTGAATAAAGTTAGCACCACGGCTTTCGCCAAAACTTCCGGCCAAAACAATTACCCTGTCGTCTTCTTTAATTGAACCATCGTTAATAAGTATTTGAGTACTGTTTTCGATAAACCTGTCGGTATCTTTTAATGGTTCCATAAACTTAGCCTCAATACCATACGATAAAGCTAACTCGCGCATAGTACGTTTTTTGTAAGCAATGGCAAAAACCCTTACAGCACCTCTAAAACCGGTAACATTGCGTACAGTTCGGCCGGTTGTGGTATCAACAATTATAGCTGCTGCATTAAGCCGTATTGCCGATTTGACTGCTAAGCGGCTTAAGTAAGCCGATACGTCGGTGGTTAAAACAGTAATCTCGTTATTAACAAACTGTTGTTTATCTTTTTCAACTTCGATAGCTATACGCCTCATGGTTTTAACGGCTTCAACCGGATATTTTCCGTAAGCAGTTTCGCCACTTAGCATAATTGCATCGGTGCCATCAAAAATTGCTGTAGCAATATCGGTAACCTCGGCGCGGGTTGGGCGCGGGTTTTTTATCATCGAGTGCAACATTTGTGTTGCAACAATTACTGGTCGGCGCCTGGCGGCGCATTTTTTTATAATTTGTTTCTGAATAAAAGGTATCCTTTCGCGGGGAACTTCAATGGCAAGGTCGCCGCGGGCAATCATAACTCCATAGGCGTATTGCAAAATCTCGTCAATATTATCGATACCATCTTGGTTCTCAATTTTAGCTATTATTTTAATATCGGAGTTATGTTGGTCTAAAATATCTTGTATAGCTAAAACATCTTCTTTATTGCGTACAAATGAATGTGCTATAAAATCGAGTTTGTTTTCGATAGCGAATAAAACATACTCGCGGTCTTTATCGCTAAGCGATGGTAGTTTTATGTGTACCGAAGGTATATTGACACTTTTTTTACCTTCAATAACACCCTCGTTTTTTACCTGGCAAATTAAGTATTCAGGTGTTTTATCGGTAACGCATAGTTCAATTTCGCCATCGTCAATTAAAATGCGGCTTGAAACAGGCACGTCGTTAACAAAGCCTGGGTACGAAACGCAAACCATTTGACTTGTTGTGTTTTGGTTTGGATCGCCTTTTATTTTTACAATATCGCCGGCTTTAACTATAATTTCCTCATCGGCTTTTGTAGTTCTAATTTCAGGGCCTTTTGTATCGAGCAAAAGAGCAATTTTTTCAGAAACTGCCCGCACGTTTTTTACTACTTTAAGAGTGTCGTCGTGAGTTTGGTGCGCTGTATTCAGCCTTACTACGTTCATTCCCGAATCATACAACTGTTGAATAAATTCAACATCACATCGACGGTCCGAAACAGTCGCTACAATTTTAGTAAGTTTATGCATAAGCAAGTAAATTAACTTATTTTATATAACAGGTTTTTAACGGCTGCAAAAGTATGATAAATGTTTGTTTTTTAAATAGCTTTTATTATAAAAATTATATTATGGCAAAATATTTTTTGTTTTAATTAAATTGTAATTGAATAACAATTTACCTGTAGATATGTTGTTATTTTTCAGATAATTAATGATAAAAAAATGGCTGCCATTTTATAACGGCAGCCATTTTTTTTATTTTGTATCGCACAAAAATTGTTTAAATTCTGAATAGTTTTTCGACATTGTTTTTGAATTGATTTGTCGTTTAGCAAATTCGTTAAGTTTTTGAGGCAGCTCAATTGGTTTACCAATAATTTTTTCGACGTTTTCGACAAATTTGCCTGGGTGTGCTGTTTCGAGGAATACACCAACAGCATTTTTGTCTGCCAAATATGTTTTAGTTGCTTCGTATCCTGTGGCTCCATGTGGGTCGAGCAAATAATTATTATTTGTATAACAATGTTTTATGGTTTGCGATATTTGGTTGTCGCTGTAAGCGTAACCCGAAATGTAGTTTTGTATTTGCGATATATTGTTATTGAACAATTGCATTAACCTTGGAAAGTTATTTGGGTCGCCAACATCCATAGCATTAGCTAATGTTTGGACTGATGGTTTTGGTTGGTAAACGCCAGTATTTAAAAATGCGGGTATAATACAGTTATCGTTGCTCGATGCAATAAAATGTTTTACAGGCAGGCCTGTTTTAACGGCTAAAAGCCCCGATGTTAAATTACCCAAATTTCCGCTTGGCACAGTAATTACAATATCGTTTTTAATGTTACTTAGTTGTGCTACTGCCCAGTAATAGTAAACCGATTGAGGTATCCAACGTGCAACATTAATTGAATTTGCCGATGTCAGGTTCATCTCATTATTTATGGTATTGTCGATAAAAGCTGATTTAACAAGGCTCTGACAATCGTCGAAAGTACCTTCGATGGCAATAGGTGTTATGTTTTGACCTAACGATGCAAATTGTTTTTGTTGTAGTTCGCTAACTTTTCCTTTAGGGTAAAGTACAACAACTTCGGTGCCATCGATACCTAAAAAGCCGTTTGCTACTGCACTGCCTGTATCGCCCGACGTTGCAACAAGTACCCGTATTTTTTGGTTATGATATAATTTTTGTATGCAATTGGCTAAAAACCTTGCACCAATATCTTTAAAAGCAAGGGTTGGGCCATGGAAAAGTTCGAGTGTAAAAATATTATCGTTAATTTTTACCACCGGAATATCAAAATTAAAAACTTCGGCTGTAATAGTGTCGAGTTGTTGTGCTGTTAAGTCGGGGCTTACGTAAGGCAACAAAATTTTTGAGGCTAATTGTGGAAGCTCAAGTTGGTGCATTGTTTTAAAAAAGGTGTTATCAAAAACCGGGATATTTTCAGGAAAATATAGGCTTTGATTTGGCGCGAGCCCGTTTTTTAATGCATCAGCAAACGATACTTTATGGCTTGGGTCTTTTATGCTAAAAAAATTCATCAGTTTATTTTTATTTTTTTATTATGGTAATATTGCTTGCCCCAGTTTATCGGGGTTCGTGTGCTATAAATATACTTATCATAGATATTACATTTACTTGCAATATTTATAAATACTTTGTTAACTAATAGTGCAACCAGTTGGCGATATTTTTGATACATGGACATCGCAAGGTAAATTATATTTTTGGGCGGCAAAACTCATAGCTTCACCAACTTTTTGAGCTGTTTGTAACCCTTTGTTAAGCGAAAATATTGATGGTCCTGAACCCGATATACCGCAACCTAATGCTCCTGCATTTTTAGCAGCATCAACTATATTATAAAATCCGGGTATTAAAAGTGCCCGTATAGGTTCAACAATATAGTCTTGCAGTGAGCGGCCAATTAATTCGTAATTGCTGCTATACAGTCCTGCAACTAAACCTGCTACGTTTCCCCATTGTTTAATTGCTGTTTTTAGTTCAACTTCTTTTTTTAATATATTGCGCGACAGTTCGGTGCGTACTTCAATTTTTGGGTGTATAACTGTGGCGTATAATTGTTCGGGTACTGGAATTTTAATTATATCGAGCGGATTATAACTACGAACTGCCACAAACCCGCCAAAAAGTGCAGGTGCTACATTGTCGGCATGTGGTGTACCCGAAGCAAGTTTTTCGCCTATCATGGCAAACTGTACAAGCTCAATTAGTGAAAATGGCGAACCAAATAAATGGTTAATTGCTACTGCAGTAGCAGCCGAACTTGCTGCACTCGACCCCATTCCGCTACCCGGCAAAACACCTTTTGTTAGTTTAAAATCAATTCCGCAGGTTTGTCCTAAATTTGCAAGCATCTCTTTTGTAATAACACCGCAAATATTTTTTTCAGGGTCGGTCGATAAGTTGCCTGGGCCTTGTATCGAACTAATTGTAATTTTTCCCGAATTGTTTTTTTCGGCAATTAAAGTATCGCCGGTATTGCCCATTGCAAAACCTAAAACATCGAAACCACATGAAACATTTGCAACTGTAGCTGGTGCAAAAACTTTAACTATGTTAGTGTCCATTATTATAAACAGTTATTTGTTTGCAATTCGCATAACATCGGCAAAAACCCCCGACGCTGTTACGCCTGGTCCGGCTCCTGCCCCTTTTATTACAAGTGGTTGTTCGCTGTACCTGCGTGTGTATAACAAAATTATATTGTCCATACCGTCGAGATAATATGCCGGGTGGCTGTTATCGACTGCCTGAAGACCTGTAACAGCTTTACCATTATTAAACTCGGCAACATACCGTAGTTTTTTGTTTTCGGTGGCTGCTTTTACCCTAATATCCTCAATTAATACATTGTTTTTTTCAAGGTTTTTTAACAGGTTATCAAAATTGTCGGCTTGAAGTTCTTTTTCGGGAATAATATCGTTTTTTGTAACTTGCTCAAGTTCAAGTTTATAACCACTTGCACGTGCAAGTATAAGTATTTTGCGCCTAACATCGAGCCCACTAAGGTCGATTGACGGGTCGGGCTCGGTTAACCCTTTTTGGCGTGCCATAATTACAGCTTGCGAGAAAGAAATATTGCTACTAATATTATTAAATATAAAATTTAAACTACCCGATAACACAGCCTGAATTTTAATAATTTGGTCGCCCGATGACACTAAATCTTCGATAGTTTTAAGAACAGGCAAACCTGCGGCAACATTTGTTTCGTTTAAAAATTTAAGGTTGCGTTGTCGTATATTTTGTTTAAAATTAACATATTGCGACAATGGCGACGAGGCCATAATTTTATTCGATGCAACAATTGAAACATTACTTTCGGCAACCATGTTGTACACTTTAACAATATCGTACGATGCAGTGTTATCGATAAAAATACTATTGCGTAGGTTTAGTACTTTCATGTTTTCGACAAATTGTACTATATCGAGTGGTTTGCCGTCGGTATCAAGTTCGTTACGCCAATTGGCAAGGTTAATTCCTTTAGGGTTAAACAATGCTTTTTTCGAGTTTGCAAGCCCAACTAACCTAACGTCGATACTATATTCGTCTTTTAGATATTGAGCCTGCTCATTTAGCTGGTCTAACATTGTACCGCCAACGGTACCAATGCCAATATTAAAAATATGTATTTTACGATATTTTGATAAAAAGAAACCATCGTGTAAAACGTTAAGAGCTTTTTTTGTATTTTCTGATGCAACAACAATTGAGATATTGCGCTCGGTTCCACCTTGTGCTATAGCTCTAATGTTTATACCATTGTCGCCTAATAATTTAAATGCCCGTCCCGACAATCCAACCGATTCTCTCATTTTATCGCCAACCATTGCAACAATTGATAGGTTATCTTCGTGCGATACGGGGTAAACTTTGTTGCGGTTAATTTCGCTTTCGAACTCAGAATTAAGTTGTTGGCATGCAATATTTACCTTGTTGTTGTAAACTCCGATACAAATTGTATGCTCGCTCGACGATTGGGTGATAAATAAAACATTTACATCGGAATTGCTTAGTGCTTTAAAAGCACGCATTGCTATTCCGGGTACGCCAACCATTCCACTACCCGATATTGTAATTAGTGATATATTATTTATGGACGAAAAGC
>CAZJCR010000015.1:8161-30931 GCA_964544385.1 uncultured Bacteroidales bacterium | reverse complement strand
CGTCTTCGTCCATAACTATCATACCACCCGAGCCCATCATTGAGCCCGATGCTAATAAGTTATCGTAATCGATTGGTACGTCAAGGTGTTTTTCGGTAAGGCAACCGCCCGACGGGCCGCCGGTTTGCATGGCTTTAAATTTTTTGCCGTCTTTTATTCCGCCTCCTATCTCGTATATAACCTCGCGTAAAGTTGTTCCCATTGGTACTTCAATAAGGCCAACGTTATTAATTTTCCCGGCAAGGGCAAATACTTTTGTTCCTTTCGATTTTTCGGTACCAATGCTGCTAAACCATTGTGGTCCTTTTAAAATAATTGCCGGAATATTTGCAAATGTTTCAACATTATTAACATTTGTGGGTTTCCCCAGATAACCCGATTCGGCAGGGAATGGTGGTTTAAATGTAGGTTCGCCGCGTTCGCCTTCCATGCTGTGTATAAGGGCGGTTTCTTCGCCGCAAACAAAAGCACCGGCTCCATATCTTAGTGTAATATCAAAATCAAAACCGGTATCCATAATATTGCTGCCCAAAAGCCCGTATTCGCGAGCCTGGTTAATTGCGGTTTTAAGGCGTTCGATAGCTAAAGGATACTCGGCACGAATGTAAACAAGGCCATTTGTAGCACCTATGCAATAACCGCAAATTGCCATTGCCTCAATAACCGAGTGTGGGTCGCCCTCGAGTATCGAGCGGTCCATGAATGCGCCAGGGTCGCCCTCGTCGGCATTACAAACAACATATTTTTGGTCGGCAATGCTTTTTGATGCTATCTCCCATTTTAAACCTGTTGGGAAACCGCCCCCCCCACGGCCGCGTAATCCTGAATCTTTAATAATTTTAACTACGTCGACGGGTTTATATTCGTTTAGGCATTTTGCCAGTGCGGCATAAGCATCGCGTGCAATAGCCTCTTCAATATTCTCGGGGTTAATAACGCCACAGTTCCGTAGTGCTATTCGCAGTTGTTTTTTGTAAAAACCCATGTGTTTCGAGTCGCTAACATGCTCTTTACGTTTGGGGTCTAAGTAAAGCAGGCGTTCAACTTTACGACCTTTAATTACGTGCTCTTCAATAATTTCTTTGGCATCGTCGGGTTTAACCTGAGTATAGAAAGTATTGTCGGGTAATACTTTAACAATAGGGCCTTTTTCGCAAAAGCCAAAACAACCTGTCATAACAACCTGAACCTCGTCGGTAAGGCTTTTTTCCTCGAGTTCTTTGTTAAGTTTGTCAACAATTGCATCGCTTGCCGATGCCCTGCAACCTGTACCACCGCACACTAAAAGGTGCATTTTATATTTGGCCATTTTAATCTCTCCTATTCTTTATCGTCAATAGTTTGATAATTTTGGGGGATAATACCGTCAACCAGTTCCCCGTTTTTAATGTATCGCTCAATTATTTCGTCGGCTTTTTTTGAATCGACGTAACCAAAAACCACTGGTTCTTTTTTAGGTAAAGTAACCTCAATTGTTGGCTCGGCATAACAATATCCCATGCAACCTGTTTGGGTAACTACAGCTTCAATGTTCCGCTTTTCGAGCTCATCGATAAAAAATTCCATAATTTGTTTGGCTCCCGATGCTATGCCGCATGTTGCCATCGACACTTTAACCTGTACAAGGTCGTCGGAACTTTCGCCTTTCTCCCTTAAATTTATTTTGGCCTGCAGGCTGTTTTTAAGCTGTTGCAAATCGGCCAGCGATTTTACTTTTACCATATCGTTATTTTATATGTTGTTTTACAAACCAATTTATTATGCAATATTAACTAAAACCATAAACTAACCATAATCAGTATTTTAGACTGATTTTAAATAGCACTGTTTTGCATTATAATGCGACTTTAAGTAAATAAATATTTTTTTCTTTATTTAATTCATTTATAGATGTTTCGATTCGCTATAAATGCAAAAATTAATTGGTTGGATATCGTGTTTTTGCAAAAAAATATTTTACAACATATTGTAATTTAAACGATTTCTAAATAAGGATTTTTTTCTTTAATTATTATTAAAGCCTATTTTACTGACATTATCAATAAAACCCGAATTTAACAATTCGCTCAATCGATTTAAAAGCAAATTGAGCGTCTCCAGCTCACGATAACGACTATGTAAGCCGTTTGCTGCACAACGTTTTTAAAAGACCACAAGTTCAAAGTGGGGGTTAATCATAAGCAAAACATTTGTTCACTTAGTTGCAACTGCTCAACTTAGAAAAAAAGCGTATTAAACTAATGTTACTATTGTTATAAAAATATATAAACCAATAAAACAGCTATTACCAACGATGGCAGCATGTTAATAACTTTAATTTTTGCAATATTCAAAATATTAAGGCCTAAACCAATAAGTAGAATACCACCTACAGCAGTAAGCTCGTTTATGTAAACTTGCGAAACTGTGTTGCTAAAAAAATAAGCCAGTAAAGTTAGCCCTCCCTGGTATAAAAATAAAGGTATCGACGAAAACATAACGCCTATACCAAATGCCGCGGCCAAGGCTACCGACGACATTCCGTCCATTAGCGATTTTGCCAGCAGTAAATTAGGTTGTTGGCCGCTGCCCTCTTCAAAAGCTCCCAAAATTGTCATTGAACCCATACAAAAAAGAAGGAAAGCTGTTACTAACCCATGCGAAAAATGTTCATTACCAAAGCGTACTTTTGTGCTTAGTTTGTTGGACAGTTTTTGGAGTTTTTGTTCAATATCGAGAAAAAGGCCAAGTAAACTACCAGTTACCAAACTAAAAACCATTATTATTAAATAGTTTGTTTTTAATGCCATCGACACCCCAACCAACATTGTAAATAAACCTATTGCCTGAAAAATTATGTCGGTATATTTTTTTTTAATTTTTGCTTTAAAAATTATTCCTATCAAGCTGCCTGTAATTATAGCCGCAACGTTTACCAATGTGCCTGTCATGTTAACTTTGTTTTAATACCAACGATTTTACCTCGATACCTTTTAAACGTCCTAACTGCCCGGTAAGCCCGCCAATTTTGTCGGTAGTTCCCTCAATAACCAACGATATTACGCTTGTACCTTTATCGCGCATGCGTATACCCTGGCGTCCAACAATAATATCGGCGTAATCCGATATTATACTATTAAGTCGCTGAACCTCGTCGCGTTGTTTTATTAATATTAAAATTGTACCTATACGTTCGTCCATAATATAAAACTAAAATGTTAAATTACAATTGTCAACAAATTTGCTAAATAAATTACACAATGCAAACATTAGGCAAAAGGCATTATTACCTAAGTTTAGCGATTATTAACAAATGGTAAAATATTTTACATTTGTTATAAATAACAAAAATTGTGAAAACGTACCGAGCCGATTTACATATACACACAGTTTTGTCACCATGTGCCGATTTGTACATGAGCCCCCGTAATATTATTGACGAGGCTAAAAAAAAAGGCATTGGAATAATTGGCATAACCGACCACAACACAACTTTACAAGCCCCTTTGATTGAAAAAATTGGCCGCCAACAAAACATTTTTGTTCTTTGCGGTGCCGAGGTTACAACAAAAGAAGAGGCACATGTGCTTTGTTTTTTTAGTAACTACCAGTTGCTCGGGCTTTTTCAAAAATACCTTGACCAACACTTGCCAAATATTAAAAACAATACCGAACTATTTGGTTATCAGGTACAAGTTGATATTAACGAAAACATTTGCTACACCGAAGAGCGTTTGCTTATATCGGCAATAAACCAAACTATTGAGCAAATTGAACAAAAAACGCACAGCCTTGGCGGAATTTTTATACCAGCGCACATTAATAAAACTAAAAACAGCATAATTAGCCAATTAGGTTTTGTTCCGCCCGATTTAAATTACGATGCTCTCGAACTATCAAAACATACTACTTATAGTTCATTTGTTATGCAAAACAAATATCTTAAAAATGCCAGTTTTATTAAAAGCAGCGATGCGCATTTTGTTAACGATATTGGCAGTACCTACACCAATTTTATTATTGACAGACTAAGCTTTGAGAGCATTAAAAAAGCTATTAAAAATAATTGTTGCAAACAATATCGATAAATAAAACTGGTTTGCTACTTTAGCCAACCTAATTAAAATTATAAGGTTTTTTATGGACAATAATCAAAATTTTACATTTAACCAAATACCAAAAAACCCTTACGGTTTCGGGTATGGTTTATTACTGATATTAATTTCGGGTTTATTATCAATTATTGTATCGCCATTAGTATTACTTATTACAAAATGGCTGCCATTTACGCAACAATGGTTAACCGTATTAACCTATGCACTTATTTACATTCCACTTTTAATAATAGCCCGTATTTTATGGAGCAACAAAACATTCGGGTTTAGCCGAGTACCTTTTTTAATTATTTTAGCAACAATAATTGCAACACCCGCATTACTTGTAATAACCGAGGCCTTAGTAACATTAATACCAATGCCCGAAATAATTGCCAATTTTTTTGCAAAAATGGTACAATTAAATTTGCCGGGGTTTATTGCTGTTGCCGTTTTAGCACCAATTATTGAAGAACTTATTTTTAGGGGCGTTGTTTTACAAGGGTTTTTAAAAAAATATAGCCCTGTAAAAGCAATAATTTTGTCGGCAGTAATATTTGGAATTGCGCATTTAAACCCATGGCAATTTGTAGCTGCTTTTATTATTGGAACATTTATTGGCTGGGTTTATTACAACACCCGCTCAATAGTACCATGTATTTTAATACACTTTTTAAATAATGGTATTAGTTTTTATATTGGATACAAAACCAACAATATTAACACAACCTTTAGCAGCCTTGTAGGCGGCGGGTTAAATTACGCTTTGCTAATTATTTTGGCATTAGCCATATGCGCGGCCTGTTACTTTACATTGGCTAAAATATTTTCTAAAAACAAACCCGAAATACATAACATAATTAGTAACCAATAATTTTAAACAGTTGTTATTTTGAAAGACATATCGTTACATATACTCGATATTATACAAAACTCGATATCGGCAAAGGCCACGCTAATTGAGGTTTACATAGATACCAATTATTTTACCGACACCTATAAAATTACAATTACCGACAATGGTAAAGGCATAAACCCCGAAATGCTAAAAACCGTAACCGACCCTTACACAACAACCCGTAAAACACGGCGCGTAGGCTTAGGTATTCCGCTTTTAAAAATGAACGCCGAACTTAGTGGTGGCAGCTTTAGCATTAGCTCGCAAGTTAATAAAGGCACAACACTACAAGCCTGCTTTAAACCTCAACATATCGACTGCCTGCCCGAGGGCGATATTCCGGGCACTATATTATTATTAGTTACAACAAACCCAAATATCGATTTTATTTATAATTATACAACCCCCAAAGGCACATACAACTTTGACACCCGGCAAATAAAACAAATTTTACAAGATATACCCATTACCCAACCCGAGGTGCGGAAACACATTAAGCAAATGCTTATCGAAAACATTGAACGGTTAAAATAAAACTTGGTTAATAAGAAGATAAAAACCAGTTAGAATTATTTTTAGCAAAAGAACCCGATGTTGATTACGGTAGAAATTTAAATATTCAATAAATTACACTAATAAGTAATATTTCGCAACATATTGTTTATAACTGAAAGCAATTTAATTTGTACATAATGAACAATTTTAGACAAAAAATCTACAAAATTATTTTTGAGGCCGATACACGAGCCGGCAAAATATTCGACGAATCGCTGTTAATAATTATTGTACTTAGCATAATTGTAGTAATGCTCGAGAGCGTTGCAAGCTTACGGCAACTGTATGGACCTGTTTTTAAAATAGTTGAATGGACAATTACAACAGTTTTTTTAATTGAATACATTGCCCGTATTTGGGCAACCAACAAACCTTCAAAATACATACTAAGCTTTTATGGTATTATCGATTTAATTGCTCTTTTACCATCGTTTTTAGCATTGTTTTTACCTGTAGCATCAAGCTTTTTGGTAATACGGGCATTACGTTTATTAAGGGTTTTCAGGCTGTTTAAACTTACACGCTACACCAAAGCAAGCCGCGTAATTTTAAAATCAATTACCGACAGCCGCGAAAAAATAAGCGTATTTATACTATTTGTTTTAACCCTGGCTATAATTATTGGCACAATAATGTACCTTATCGAGGGCGAACAAAATGGTTTTACAAGCATACCAAAAAGTATTTACTGGGCTATTGTTACATTAACAACAGTTGGTTATGGCGACATATCGCCGGCTACAGGTTTAGGCCAGTTTTTATCGAGCATTGTTATGCTTTTAGGATACTCAATTATTGCAGTGCCTACTGGTATTATAACATCGGCTTTGCTTAAAAACCCTTCGCAAAATACACAGGTTTGCCAAAACTGTATGTTCGACCGCCACGACGACGATGCTGTTTTTTGCAAAAAATGCGGGGCTCATTTAGATATAAACCCAAACCAACAAACCTAATTTTTTGCATAATGCGCTTTATCGAAATATCATATATTATAATACTTATTTTAGTTTGCCTGCGCATAATTTACGACACCCGAAACTCGGCAAAAACATTAGCATACTTACTTTTTGCTATTTTTATCCCGGTGGCCGGTATAGCATTTTATTTTACTTTTGGCGTAAATTACCGCAAACGCTTAATTTACAGCAAAAAACTTGTAAGCGACGAGATAACATTAAAAAAACTCGAACAAAATACAATTGAACTGTCGGGACAAATACTTAAACGAAACGCAAAACAAATTGGCAACGCCGGAAGCCTTGTAACATTGCTTATGAACGACAGCATTAGCCCGTTTACCGACGGTAACATTGTTAAGCTGCTAATAAATGGTGAACAAAAATTTTCCGAAGTTCTTAATGTTATAGCTAACGCCAAACACCACATACACCTTGAGTATTATATTTACGAAAACGATAATATTGGCAATAAAATTAAAGACCTGCTTATATCAAAATCGAAACAAGGCGTTAAAGTACGTTTTATTTACGACGACCTTGGAAGCCGCCATATAAGGGGCACCTTTATCGAGCAAATGAAAGCCGCCGGCATTGAGGCTTACCCGTTTAACAAAGTAAAATTAATTGCTTTTGCAAACCGCATTAATTACCGTAACCACCGTAAAATTATTATTGTCGACGGGCAAACAGGTTTTATTGGTGGCATAAATATTGCCGACCGTTACATTAACAATAACCATAATGGGCAATACTGGCGCGACACCCACCTCCGTATCGACGGGCCGGGAATTTTATTCCTTCAACATCTTTTTTTGTGCGACTGGAATTTTTGCTCGCCAAATAAAATACAATACAACAAGTTATATTTTAACGCCCTTACGCACAACAACACAAACACATGCGTTCAAATTGCCGCCAGCGGCCCCGACTCGCCAACAGCAACAATAAAACTTACCTTTTTAAAAGCAATAAACCTTGCACAAAAACAAATTCAAATTACAACACCATACCTTATACCGGGTTC
Source organism: uncultured Bacteroidales bacterium (assembly GCA_964544385.1). Classification (GTDB taxonomy): domain Bacteria; phylum Bacteroidota; class Bacteroidia; order Bacteroidales; family SZUA-534; genus CAZJCR01. The sequence continues at coordinate 23,419 of CAZJCR010000015.1, read as the reverse complement.
TGGTATTATTGATGCCCTAAAAATATCGGCAATGGTTGGGGTAAAAGTTATGATAATTGTACCAGGCTCCTCCGACTCGTGGTTGGTTAATGCCGCCGCTCGCTCAAATTACGGCGAACTTATTAAAGCCGGAGTCGAAATTTACGAGTACCAAAAAGGCTTTATACATGCAAAAACTATGGTTATCGACGGTTACATTTCGTGTGTTGGTTCAGCAAATATGGACTACCGCAGCTTTGACCTTAACTTTGAGGTAAACGCAATTATTTACTCATCGGAACTGGGGCAACAACTACAAAACACTTTTTACAACGACCTTAAAAACTCGAAACTAATTATACGCCGACAATGGAAAAAACGCCCGTTTTACATAAAACTTGCCGAACGTGCTGCCCGTTTGTTTTCGCCTTTACTTTAAATTCTGCCAGCATTATACATATCAATTGTTTTTTTTGCAACCATTTCGCCATAACTAATTATCTCGGCTGCTTTATAAAAATCAAAAATACCAAAAGCATCTTTCGATAAATTTATTACAATATCGGGCTTACTACGCTCAATAACTAACTCCGAAATGCGGCACTGCATTATTCCAATACTTTTATTAGTAAGGTTAAATATGCCTAAACTTGTATGCCGGCGTTTTTCAGGTATCAACTGTCGGCTCTTGCTTAAAATGTTTTGAATTTTTCGCTGGTGTTTTTTCTCGATAACAGTTTCAATTTTATCAGCATCAACAACATAAGGCACATGCGAGCTAACATCAACTATAACAAGCAAATCGTTGCCCCCGCGCTTAACCCTGTCAACCGGTGCCGGGTTTAGCAAACCGCCATCGACATAAAAATTATCGTTAATTTGTTTTGGTAAAAATACCGTAGGTATGGCTATCGATGCACTAATTGCATCAAAAAGATTTCCGCTTGTAAAAACCGCCTCGGTTTCGTTAATTATATCGGTTGCAATTGCACAAAACGCAATTGGTAAATCTTCAATATTATACTCGGGAACAATTTGTTTTAACCTTTCAATAATTTTTTTCCCCTTTACTAAACCTCTTTTACTTATCGATATATCGATAAGTTTTAAAACCTCTTTAACATCGAGCGACAACACCCATTGCTCAAAACTACTTAAGCCGCCCGCCGCGTAAATACCACCAACCAACGCGCCCATTGATGTACCTGCTATTGATGTAATATTAAAACCATTTTGTGTTAATACTTTTATAACACCTACATGTGCATAACCGCGGGCACCTCCACCCGATAATACTAAAGCAACGTTTTTCATACCTACCTATTTTATCACACCTGAATACATGGCATAAGGTATGAAAAAATTTCAGCATATTATTATTAGCACCATAATTGTATTATTGATGCGTTATAAAAACATTAACAATAAATATTATATAATGGAAATTGACAACCAAAAATCGGCGTATTTTTTAAACGGTATAACAAGCAAAATTGTACCCCCCGCGGCAGTAAACATATTAAAAGCATTTATCGAAACCGAAAACCTTTACCATGCAGCTACCCGCGAAATTGCAACAAAACTCGAAAACCTTAACGACGAGTTTAAATACACAAAAGACCGTAACCCTATACACCAAATAAAAACAAGGGTAAAAACCCCAAAAAGTATTATGGACAAACTACAACGGCGCGGCCTTGAGCTTAGCGTGCAAAGTGCCCGCAAAAACCTTACCGACATTGCCGGCGTTCGTGTTATTTGCCCTTATATCGACGATATTTACTTAATTGCTAACATGTTAACATCGCAAAACGATATTACTGTTTTACGTACATCAGACTATATTAAAAACCCTAAACCTAACGGGTATCGCAGTTTGCACATAATAGTTACAGTTCCGGTTTTTTTATCAACCGGCCCCGAAATCGTTAGTGTCGAGATACAAATACGTACAATTGCAATGGACTTTTGGGCATCGCTCGAGCACCATTTATACTACAAGTATGGTGACCAAAAAAGCGACCAAATTAAAAACGAGCTAAAAGAATGTGCCGATGTTATTTCGAGTACCGATATACGAATGCAAAACCTTTACAATATTGCATTTAATAACAAAACATAAACAAACAAAATTCGACATTGCCACTAATAAAATATTTTATAGCTTTATTATAAAATAACTGTAATGATTAACCGCGCCCAAAAAGCTCAAAATGTAACCGTTGTTGGGTTTATTGCCAACTTTATTTTATCGTCGGCCAAATTAGTTGCCGGAATTATTGGCAATAGTGCTGCAATGGTTGCCGACGGAGTACACTCAATTTCCGATTTTATTACCGACATTATTGTTATTGGGTTTGTCCGTGTTGCCGATAAACCCTGCGACAACGACCATAAATTTGGCCACGGCAAATACGAAACTTTTGCAACCTTGCTTATTAGCGTTGCATTATTTATTGTTGGTGCCGGGCTATGTTATAATGGCATTAAAAATATTATTAATGCAATTAATGGAACATTAATTGAACAACCGTCGATAATTGCACTTGTTGCAGCTATTGTGTCGATAATTGTAAAAGAAATACTTTACAGGTACACCTTAAAAGTTGGCAAAAACATTAACAGCCAGGCTATTATTGCAAACGCCTGGCACCACCGGTCCGATGCTTTTTCGAGCATTGGAACAACGCTTGGTATTAGCGGTGCAATATTTTTAGGCCAAAACTGGAGGGTTTTAGACCCAATTGCCGGCGTTATTGTTAGTTTTTTTATTATTAATGTTGCTATTAAACTAAGCTTACCGAGCATAAAAGAACTTTTAGAGGCAGCTTTGCCCGAACACATTGAAAACGAAATTTTAGATATTGTTAACCATACAAGAGGGGTAAAAAACTCGCACCAACTAAAAACCAGGAAAATTGGCAACATTTACGCCATTACAATCCATGTTGAACTCGACGGCCAGCTTACGCTAACACAATCGCACAAAATAACTACCATTATCGAAAAAAAACTTTACAAACAATACGGTCCACGCACAATGATTAATATACATGCCGAACCTTATAACTACAAAAACATGTAATTATAACCCAAATTTACCGGTTCGCTCAATTATTTTATTCCTTGTAAACATATCAATTCGCTAATTAAGCACAACAAACCTTGCATCTTGGTTTAACTGTTTGCTTTATTTAAACTGCTTAAATCAGTTTTAACCTAAGTTGAGCGGTTGGAGCTATGCGAACAAACGCTTTAATTAGTTATAACCCCGATGTAGAGTTTGTTGTATTTCACTGCACTTCGTTGGTGAAATACTTACATAATCTAAATCGATTGAGCGATTAGCTCAATTTGGGTTTTAATATGCTTAAAAATTGCATACTATTAAAAAATAAAACATCCATGATAAGAAAATTTATCACACACGAACCCCGATAAATCGGGGCAAGCAATCTGACAATTAAAAAAAAATAAACAGATGAATGTTACAATAGTTTTTTAAAGTAGTATGCGTTAAAAACAACCAATATTATTTTAACAATGAATAAAACCCGTAAACAACACAAAATTTAACCAACATGGCTAAACTTAATTAACATAAAACGCAATTTTAAACAAAATAAATAATGTTATTGTTTATTAAAAACGACACTTATATTCAAATCATTTTGTAATTTAGCTAATAAGTGCATTATACACTCAAAACAATTACTTTATGGACAGCTTAATAATAAAACCAACAAATAAAATACCCTTTACAAAATTCGACGCCTCAACCGGCATACTCGAAATTACAGGCTGTTTAATACCCGAAAACCCTTTAGCCTACAGCCAGCAAATATTCGACTGGATAGACAACTACAAAAACAAACCCAATACCACCACTACACTAATACTAAACTTAGAGTATTTTAACACATCGTCGGTAGCAGTAATTTTAAAACCTTTATTTAGCAAGCTCGAGCTACTTGCAACCGGCCATTACCAGGTCGAAGTTAAATGGTATTACGACGATACCGACACAAAAGACATTGCTACCGACTTTTCGAACATGTTTAACATACCATTTAACCTAATTGAAATTACCTGACATAATAATTTTCGATAGCCCCATAAACATTATTTTTTGAATTATTACCAGCTTTTAAATAACTTGCACCATAATTTAAAAACAAAAAAATATGGTAAAAATATCGAAAAGCTCAATTAAAATGCGCCAAATAATTGAAAAAGCTATTGACGAACATTACATAACCCACGACGATTACAACAACCTTATACACATTGCAACCGAAGACAGCACAATTGACCCGCACGAAAAAATACTGTTCAAACATTTGCAAGATATGATTGAAGACCGTACCATAAAATTTAAACCAGCTTAAACAATATTTATTAGCTTTTTTTAATCCATGGATTTAATTAAAACCATGGATTTTTTTATTAAAACTAAAAACAATTTTATATAAACTAAAAATGACTAATAACGATATACTAAGGCGTTTACGCTACACATTTAGCTTTAACGACAACCAAATGATTGAACTTTTTGCTATGGGCGGAATAACTGTTACAAGGCAACAAGTTAGTAACTGGCTAAAAAAAGACGACGACGATTATTTTGAAAGCATAAACGATAAAATGTTAGCCACTTTTTTAAACGGTTTTATTATAAGTAAACGTGGCGAAAATAACAACAAGGCAACTATTGTTGAAGAGAACTTAAACAATAATGTTATTTTCAGAAAAATAAAAATAGCACTTAACCTTAAAGACATCGATATATTATCAATAATTTCAGATGGCGGTATAAATATAAGTAAACACGAACTAAGCGCGTTTTTTAGGGCACCCGGGCAGCAACAATACCGTAAATGCAACGACCAAATTTTGCGCTACTTTTTAAAAGGCCTGCAATTACATTATAACCTAAGTTGATCAGTTATAGCTATGTAAACAAACGCTTTACTTAGGTATAACCCCTATGTAGAGTTTGTTGTGTTTCACTAACCAAGTGCAGTGAAATACTTACAAAATCTAAATCGATTGAGCGATTTGCTCAATTTGGGTATAAACCAAATAGTTAAAAACCTAAGCAGCATTAAATATTTTATGTATTAAGCTACAAATATAAAACAACATTTCTTAGTTTATTGCCGCTAACTTTTGTATTAGCGCACTGTTAAAACTATAGCATTAAACACAATTGCCACACTAAAACAATAACCCAACTTTAACAATATATATAAAAAAAAGAGGGTAAAGACATAAATGCCTTTACCCGTCTTTATCTTCTTACTATACTACTACTATCTACTTCTTAATAAATTTGTACGAAGCTGTAGTACCTTGTTTTGAAACAACTTGCAAGAAATAAACGCCCGAATTAAGTTCGCTAACGTTAATTTTTTCGATGTTGTTTTTAACCTGGTAAACACCAACTACATTGCCTAAAATTGAAATTACACGGATAGTTTCAACCGATTCGGTATTTTCAATATTTAGTTCAGCAACAGCAGGGTTAGGATATACTTTTAACGATGCAAAAGCAGCGTCGTTAATACCAACCTGGTTAGTAATTGTAATGCTCATTTCGCCCGAAATCTTGTCGTTTTCAACCGATGTAGCAATAACTTTAACTGTACCATCTTTAATAGCAGTTACTAAACCTGTAGCCGATACTGATGCTAAAGTTTCGTCAGATACTTTAAATGTTACTGCTTTATTAGCAGCATCAATTGGGTAAACAGTAGCCGAAACTTGTAAAGTACCATTATCTTCGCTAATTGAAGTTGACAAAGCAGTAACTTCAATACGTTCAACTTGTACAACCTGGTTCGAAATAGCTATCGACAATGTGCTAAATGCCGATGTGTTAGCTTCGGCAACTGCTTTTAATACTACAGTACCATTGCGTTTTGCTATTACTTTACCAGTAGCATCAACAGTAGCTAAATCGCTGTTGTCAACACTAAATTGTACGTTACGGTTCTCAACAGATAAAGGATACACTGTTGCTGAAACCTGTAAAAATCCATCGTCAACAGTTATTGTATTTACCGATGCGGTAATTACAACACTGTCAACAACAATTGGGTCGCCGCCATCTTGGGAAAAACCCAACTGGCTTAAACATGCAATTGCTAAAAACAGTAATGTTTTTTTCATTTTTTTAATAAATTTAATTAGTGAATAGGTAAGTTTTTAATTACTGGATTTAAAATCCATCATTCAAAATTCGGCGCAAATATATGTATTAATCGTTTACTATCCAAACAATATTAAATTTTAAATTAATTATTTTCAACAGTAAATGCATTTACCTGTTTTTCAATAATATAATATTTTAAGTTTAACTATTTTTTATAATAATATAAACCTTTACTTAATTATAATTATGTAACTAATGTTTAAAACAATTATTAACTAAGTTGAGCTGTTAAAGCAAAGCATACAAGAGCTTTACTTATACATAACCCCCATTTAGTGTTGTTTGTTTTTTGGTAACAAATTGCAGCAAAACTTACAATATTAAAATTAACTGTACGCATTGCTCAATTATAAAACTATTTAACATTATCACATTTACCTAACACAAAACTTTTGCTAGACTTTTAATGTTATAACAAAAATTCAACTAATATTAATTGTATGCTTTTTTACAGTAAACAATATTTGCCAATTTGTTATTTTACAATTTTTATTTTTTGCATTTTAAGCTCCAAAGCAACAACACCCGATACTTTATTACTTTACAAAATCAACACTCACACACCCGACAACACACCCACGCACCCTATAGCTATTTTATCGATGCGCAAACAGGCAAATTTTAACTATCGGCCTGCAAAAAAAAGCTTTATATTTAGTTTATCGAATGGTAATATAATGCTTGCACCGGTAAGTATTTATTACCCAATAAGGCAACCCGACATTAATTACCTGCAAAGTTTACCATGGCATTATCGCGTAAGCAACAATGTTGAAAGTAAAAAAGAGTTTTTACACGCCGATGCTGTACTTAGGCTGATTAACATGCAATTTGGATATTCGTTTAATAATAAGCACGAGTTACAGGTAAAAATTCGCTCATGCTATTTAAGTACTGGGGCAAAACCCTTTTCGATAATTAACAACGATAGTTTTATTGAGCAATTCCACAGCAATATAAAAGGTGGCGATGACCCTTTTTCGCGCAAAATATATGGTTTCGATAAAGCAATAATAAAATACACATCGGTAAACAATAAAACTTTTGAATTACAAAAAAACAGTTACATAATTCCCGGCATCGAAATATCGTACTTTTATTACCCAAACAGCAATACAAAACATGGTAAAAAACTATATTATAACGCTGGTACCCATGTTGGTATTAACACAACTAATTTTAACACATCGGCCGACATTGCCTTATCGGCATCGGTAATGACACCCTTGTTGATAAAAAACTATAAAATTGTAGCTTTATCGGTTTCAACAACAGCAACCTGCCATCAAATAATTAAACAAAACAATGCTACGCACATATACAATCAAAACTTTAATAGTATTGCCCATGGCTGCATTGCGTACAAATGGTTTACATTAAAAAACAATATTGCGCAAGCTATAAGTTTAACATATATGGTACAAACCCCATATAAACAAGGTTACAAACATTACAATAATTATGGTTCGTTAATTTTTGAGGGCAACAGGTACACAAGCCATTGGCATAAAACAGGCACTCACTTGTTCAGGGCTGCCGAAACATGGGGGTTAATATACACCATAACTTATAAAAAATTCAGTTGGTCGGTATATTTTAACGAGGACCTGAATGTAAACAATGCCCCCGATACACAAACAGGCTTATGTATTAACTATAGTATATATAAATAAGTAATAATACCACCAAACAATGCAATTATAACACATACTTTTGCGTAGTTAAACATAAAATTTAGTAAAGTGGATATATTCAATAAAATAAGGATGGACCGTGGCCCAATTGGCCAACACCAAAAAGTTGGACATGGTTACTTTTCGTTTCCCGCTTTATATGGCGAGATAGGCCCTCACATGGAGTTTAGGGGCAAACAAGTACTTAACTGGAGTTTAAACAACTATATTGGTTTAGCCAACCACCCCGAGGTGCGCAAAGCCGACGCCGAGGCATCGGCGCAATTTGGTTTAGCTGCCCCAATGGGTGCCCGTATGATGAGCGGACAAACAAAATGGCACGAAGAGCTTGAGCAAAAACTGGCCTCGTTTGTCGAAAAAGAAGACGCCTTTTTGCTCAATTTTGGATACCAGGGAATGGTTTCGATTATTGACTCGATTGTAGGCCGTAAAGATGTTATTGTATACGACTCGGAGTCGCATGCATGCATTATGGACGGCATATTTTTACATAAAGCAAAAGGTGGCAAAAGCTATGTTTTTGCGCACAACGACATGGATAAATGCGAAAAAATGCTTGGTTTTGCAAAAAAAGTTGTTGACGAAACCGGCGGCGGTATTTTAGTAATTACCGAAGGCGTATTTGGCATGGCCGGCGACCTTGGCAACCTTAAAGCAATTGTTGAGCTTAAAAAGAAATTTAATTTCCGTTTGTTAGTTGACGATGCCCACGGGTTTGGTACTATGGGTCCTAAAGGAGCAGGTACCGGCACTCACTTTGGAGTACAAAACGAGATTGACCTTTACTTTTCGACATTTGCAAAAGCAATGGCAGGTATAGGTGCATTTATTGCTGCCGAACACGATGTTGTTGACTTTTTGCGTTACAACATGCGTTCGCAAACATTCGCCAAATCGTTGCCAATGCCAATGGTTATGGGTTCGCTTAAACGATTAGAACTACTGCAAACACAACCTGAATTACGCGAAAAACTTTGGACAATTGTAAAAGCTATACAAAAAGGATTCCGCGAGGCCGGCTTAGATATTGGCTGCACCGAGTCGCCGGTTACCCCGGTTATGATGCACGGTGGTTTAATTGAGGCTACAAACCTTGTTGTTGATTTACGCCAAAATTATGGCATTTTTTGTTCGGTAGTTATTTACCCCGTTATACCAAAAGACCACATTTTACTAAGGATTATACCAACTGCATCGCATACCATTGAAGATGTTGAGCGTACAGTTGCAGCTTTTAAAGATTGTGCCGAAAAACTTAAAGCCGGCAAATATCAGGCTAATGAATTTATCGACGTTTCGAAACTCTAAAATACGTAAGTTATTCCCAACTAAAAGCTACCTTAACGGGTAGCTTTTTTTATTGGTATTGCATAATAAACCGAGTAACTTAAACCTATAGCCGAATTTTTATTACCACGTCCAAAACCCGGTATTATCTGGGGGTTGATACCCGAAAAATCGGTTTTATATGTTATATATTTAACACGTATGGTAACGCCCATAAAAAAATTTGTAAAAACCTCGCCACGTAAACCAATAACACCCTCAACCCAATGTGTAAGCAGGTTATTATTATCAACACTGTAATTGTATTGCCCCCAAGGGTTTTCTAATAAAATACTATCGGCTTTATGACCAAACATAGCAATTGAATAACGCGCACCTACAAAAAACATGTTCCTGTCTAAACGGTGTCGGTACTCTATCATGTTATAATCTAAACCTAACCGATAATAATTGCCCGACAATGAATAATTATGCAATTTTGTTACATCGTTAATATTAGTATAACCTGCCTCAAGTATCGGAAAATATTTGTATTTAACCTCGGTATCAATCGATAACTCGAAAGCTTTGTATTGATAATTATTTAAACTACCAACAACAAAGCGCGATAAATCGACCCCTGGCCTAATAAACCAATTGCGGCTCTCAAAATCGGTTTGCTGACAATTACCAGCTACAAATAAAGTACACAACAAACAACTAATAATATATTTTAACATGCTCAATGGACTCTTGGTTTATTACTGAGTTTAAAATTTCAATTTTTTTTATGTCGTTTTTTGTCGATAAAATGCTATCGATACTAAAATCGACAACAAAACCGCACTCAATATCATTAAGTTTAACCTGTTGTTTATAGTATATATTAACAATATCGGTAAGTTTTACAATGTTTGAATCGATACTAATAATAGTAGTGTCGACATGTAATATTGAATCGGGTCTAATAACGGTGTCTTTTAAAACTGTATCAATAATTACTATTAATTCAGTTGTGTATATTGAGTCAATTTTAAAAATTGTATCAACAACTAAAGTTTTTGTATTTATTGTAAACTGTGTAAAACCGGTATCGGGATTAAGAGCAACGAACGAGTATTTTTTTGACAAAATATTATAAACCGAATCGTTTATGCCGTTGTTAATTAAAACAAGTGTGTCGGGTTTCGATGTGTCGGCAAGGCTGAACCCGCACCGCAAATTTGGTATTGCATAGTTGCCGCAAGTTTCGTACTCGGGGTTGCAAGCCGTAAGGCATGTTAAAAAAACAATTGTTGAAAGGATAAAAAATTTAAAATATTTAATCATTTAGCAGCAATATTTGGTAAGCAACAAAAGTACAATTTAAATGTACTCCATTGTAACCTCTTTAAGGAATTTCTTTTCGAGCAAACTAACAATACGTTTAACAACAGTACGCCTAATTTCGAGTTCAACGGGTAAGGTAGGGTCCTGATGGGCAATATTAATGCGGGTGCCAACAATAATGTGTATTTTATCGCTTTTTAAAATAAGGTCGACAATTTGGTCGGCCGGACCTTTACCTGGTATCCAGGAGCTGTCGTGGTCGGTAAGTATTTGGGTAACTTTGCCTAAAGTTAAAATACCTTCGGTAACAAGGTTTATACCGTCGATAAACGAGACAGGGGGCAAATCGGTATCGGTAAACTCAAAACTATCGCGTATTTCGAGTCCTAGTTCGCGTGCTACAATTTCGGCGGTTGTAGCTCCACAAAGTATTTTTTTTCCGTCAAAATTGCGTACAGCCATGGCAAGGTCAATGTCGCGGTTTTTTTCGTATGGTGGCCCCGATACTAAAAGTAATTTGCGTGGTTCGCGAAAGTATACCGACGTGCACGATGTATCGTCTTTTGGGTGATAATTATCGTTACTAACAGCAATGTTCAGTACTTTTTTCGACAAATCGCGAGCCGACATAAAAGGCTTTCGCATTAAAGTTTCGGAAACAAAATCGATTAGGTTTTGGGTACCCCAGCCAAACGGGTATTTACGGCTGCCTAAACCGCTTTGTACAATACCATCGCTGCAAAATAAAATACGGTCGCCTTTTTGAGCCTCGAACGAGCAACACCTGAGTTCTTTACCTTTGTTTTTCTCGCTTGTTAACATAATGCACCGCCACTCGGGTTCAAAACTTTTGTTGTCGCGAAAAATTGCAGTTTGCGGGTTGTCGTACTCTAAAATATTAACCCGCCCATTAAGTTCAATATCAACAATAGTAAAAGTTGAGTAGCTTATTCGTCGCACGCTGCATACTGGCAGAGTGTTCATAATAATTTCGGCAATGGTATTAAAGTCTTTGTGCTCGCGTGTAAAGTTAAGTGCCATAGTAGCTGTTAAAGTGGCTAAAATATTTGCTTTAACACCATGCCCCATACCGTCTGACAAAACTGCTATTACACGGTTTTCTTCTTTAATTTTTTCCGATAAAAAAACATCGCCACAAATACGTTCGTCTTCGTGGTTTTTTTGTTGGCAATTTATCTCTACATAAAACTCCTGGTTCATTTTTTATTATCGGATTTATATGTATTAATTATCGATTTAAGCATTTGTTCGGTTTCCGATGCTCCCTCGCCAAGTAAAAAGCCAATATTTTGAACCATTTTAAGGTTTTTATCGATAACTTCGGTTATACGGGCCATAACCTCTTCGCGCCTAACCTCGGGCAGGTACATATCGCGAATAACCGCTCCAACAATTTCGTTTTGTTTAATAGGGAAAATTGAAATATTCAACAGTTGTTCTCCAAGTTTAATGTCTTTATTTTCGATACTGTCGTTATTAGTAAGGCTGTATTGAAACAAATTAACAATATTAACCGGTAATAATGTTTTTAAGTCGGCACCACGTAATTCGGGAATAACCTCGTTAATATTTTCGGCATCGTCGCCAAGCAGGTTAATAAACCTTTTATTGCTTTGTAAAATTTTAAGGTCTTTGTCAACAATAACCACCCCCGATGGCACATTTTGCAACATAAATTTTGCAGTCAGTCCAATTTCTTTAGCCACTTCTTTTTCAACTTTGGCTTTTTGTTCCGACAGTTCAAGTTCCTGTCGGGTGTTTTCTAATTGTTGGTTAGTAATTTTAAGGCTCTTAATATAGTTTTGTTTGTTTTGCATAGCAAACGATATGCACATGTCGGTACGCGCCAGCCCCTGGCTTACTGCCTCGGCAAAATCGTAACATGTTTCGTATCCACATGCGCCGCAGCCAATGTGGTCCGAGTCGTGAATTTTGCCCATTGCCTGTAAAATACTTAAAACACGTTCTTTAGGCGGGGTTGGCAGGCGTTTGTCGTCGGCCTCAAATTTGCGCGAAAGGTCAAGGTTTTTAATATAAAAATCCATATTAGCCTCCCACTCTTTTTGGTCAAAATCGGCTAATCGTTTTTTAGTATATTCAACCACTAACGACCGCCGGTAAAATTTTTTTCCATTGGCTGTCATGCCGGCGCCCATAATGCAACCGCCTTCGCAATAAAAAACATCTAAATGTTTTTTTAAGTTTGTCATTGCATCAAACTCACGTAAAGCCTCTATAAAATTATATCGTCCATTAGTGCTAATAAGCCTGCCGGTAAGTGCATCTTCGTTTATGCCTACCGACATTACCATACCACGGCTAATTGGGTAAAGGCAGCCTTTACCGCCTATCGGTTTATCAAAATACGAATACTCGACAGTGTTTTCGGAGATATGTTTTTGCCTGAACATTTTGCGTAACTCGACAAAAGTAAGCACCTGATCAACAGTACCATCGTCGGTTGTACGGCAAGCCTCGAGTTTTGATGCCGTACACGAGCCTATGTAAACTATTTTAATATTATTACCGTGCAAATGGCGAACTACTTTTGCCATAGCTACCATTGGCGATACAATTGGGGCAAGGTTTTTAACCGAATCGGGGTGGTATTTTTCGACATGCAAAAAAACCGATGGGCAATTGGCCGATATATAATATTTACCTTTAAAGTTTGTAAAAAGGTTATGAAATTTACGGGCAACAAGGTCGGCTCCAAACGAAGTTTCGAAAACATAACCGAAACCCAAATCTTTAAGCATACCAACAAAGTTTCGGCGGCTCGAAATGTCGGGGAACTCGGCCGCGATACTCTCGGCGCAAATTGCCGCAACTTTTTTATCGGAGCTTAAAAGGTTAAAAACCTCGTCGATAGAGCTAACATAACGCAACGCGTCGGGCGAACAAACAGTAACGCAATGGCCGCAACCTATGCAACGGTCGTGAATAACCTGTGCATGGTCATCTTCAATTTTAATTGCACGCGCCGGGCAAACACGCACACATGCATAACAAAGCTTACAGTTCTCTTTTATTGAGGTTATAAGTTCCACAATCGTGTTTTTTTTTTGAAGGTTATTAACTGGGTTACTCAAGGTTTTCTAACTCGCGTGCAAGTATTTCGATAATTTTTATATGGTCAACATTTTGAAACATTTTGTCATTAATTTTAATTATTGGACCATGTTCGCAATAGCCAAAACAATGGCCTCCATGAAAGTAAACCTTGTCGGTTAAATTATGCTCGCGTATATAGCTATCGATAACCTGTACAGTTTTTTTATTGCCGCGTGCAAAACACGAGCTCCCAAGGCAAATAGTTATTTCAGTTTTGTTCATACTTAAAATGCATCGAACTCAAAATTATGAATCTTTTTGTTAATACAACATATTAATTATAATGTTAATAAACAAACCTAAATTGGAACTAACAATTATACATGTCGAAAAAATAAAATTAAGCCCAAAAAGCAAATAAACTTTATATTTGAACTTTTAAAAATTAAAGTATGGATAAATTTATAGATAACCAATTTGTTGAGAGTTTTAAAACCGAACTTGCAAAAAACAATAATATAGTAATATTGGCTCACAAAAACCCCGATGGCGACGCTTTAGGCTCGGGGCTGGCATTGTACAATTACCTTGTGCAGGTTGGCAAAAACCCGGTTTTTATTGTACCAAACCAATTACCAATTTATTTACACTGGATGCCGGCCGCCCAACAAATAGTTATTTATAAAAGCATGAAAGAGAAAGCAATTAAACTGCTTAACAACGCCGACATGGTTATTATGGTTGATTTTAATGCCCCAAGCCGTATTGACGAGCTGGGCAATTTATTGTTGGAAAATAATAAACCAAAATTTTTGATTGACCACCACCCCAACCCCGAACCAATGGCAAATTACACTTATAGCCGCACAAGTGCAAGTTCAACTGCCGAGATGGTTTTTGAGCTGTTACACTCGCTAAACAATGGCCAGGTTTTAAGCCAAACCGTTGCCGGATGCCTGCTTACCGGCATAACCACCGATACCGGTTCGTTTAGCTATAACTCATCGTCGCCATTTACTTTTAATGTTGTTAGCGAGCTTTTAAAATCGGGTGTCGACAAAAACTATATTATTGATAAACTTTACGATAATTTTTCGGAAAACAGGCTGCGGCTTTTTGGCTATACCATGTACCAAAAAATGGTAGTATTGCCAAAATACAAAACTGCATATATAACATTAAGCCAGGCCGAGCTCGAAAAATTCGGGTACCAGTCGGGCGATACCGAAGGCTTTGTTAACTACCCGTTAAGTATCGAGGGCATAATTTTTTCGGCAATATTTATGGAACGCGACGGTTTAATACGATGTTCGTTCCGCTCGAAAGGCGTTTTTCCGGCAAACGCAGTTGCCGAAACATATTTTAACGGCGGCGGCCACCTTAATGCCGCTGGTGGCGAAAGCCGTACCAGTATTAACGAAACAGTGAAACTTTTTGAGTCGGTACTTGACAAATATGTTAATTTTATTGAACCTTAAAAAACTACCATGTTAACAGTTTTAAACAGTTTACGTAACCAACTTACTCAAAACATCGACGAGAACAATTTAAAAACAAGCCAGCATTTTTTTAAAGAAACAATTAAACTGCATGGGGTTAAAATTCCGATTGTAACAAAAATTGGCAAACAATATTTTGAACAAATTAAACATAATAACAAAACCGATATTTTTTTACTTTGCGAAAACCTATGGCAAACAG
>CAZJCR010000015.1:0-8061 GCA_964544385.1 uncultured Bacteroidales bacterium | reverse complement strand
TTGTTTTTTGACCAAATTTTTAAAATTGCCACTGCACTTATGAACGACAAAAACGACCTTGTGCAAAAAGGTTTTGGATGGATGCTAAAGGCTGCCAGCCAGGCAAACCAAACCGAAGTTTTTAACTTTGTAATAAAAAACAAAAGTATAATGCCACGTACAGCTTTGCGATATGCAATTGAAAAAATGCCTGTAAATTTAAAAACCGAGGCAATGAAAAAATAACATTATTTACCATAATTATCGATAATTTATTTAAATTAATATAACCATGAAACCTACAATATACCTGCTAAGTATTATATCAATACTATTAACAATAGCTTGCAACAACAAACCACAAAATGGCAAACAAACAAACCCAAATTACCACGATAACCTTATAAAAGCAAACAAAGGCCTTGTAACATCGGACCAACAAAAAATTATTACATATGTTAAACACCGTAACTGGCAAATGCAAACTACCGAAACAGGGCTTTGGTTCCAGATAATTAGTAAAGGTAACGGCGCTAAAGCACAAAACGGAATGATAGCACATTTAAAATATACCTTATCACTAATCGACGGTACAATTTGCTATACATCGGACAGCTTAGGCCCCAAAACATTCAGGATAGGTTCGGGAGGTGTTGAAAGCGGCCTTGAAGAGGGAATTTTACTTTTAAGCCAGGGCGATAAAGCACGCTTTATTTTACCCCCACACCTTGCACACGGTTTATTAGGCGACCAAAATAAAATTCCTGCCCGTTCAATTATTGTTTATCACGTAGAATTGATTAACTTGTCGAATTATTAAAAAAAAACCTAAACAACATAATAACTCAGGCAAAACAACGCAAATTAACAAGCGTAAACTAATAATTAACAATGTATTATGCCCAAATTAACAAAATCAGCAATTAAATTACTATTGTTTATAATAAGTATGTCGGCTATACTTATATCGTGCAATAAATACAAAGGTTACTCAAAAACATCGACAGGTATATACTACAAACTTATTATGATTGGCGACACTATTGCCCCACCTATTGTAACCGACTTTGTAACCGCCGACATAAAATACTTTACAATGGCCGACTCGCTGTTTTTTAGCGGCACACGCACATTCCAACTTACCAAACCCGACTATAAAGGCTCTATCGACGAGTGCTTTCTTATGATGTCGGTTGGCGACAGTGCATCGTTTATTATTAATGCCGACAATTTTTTTAAAATAACTTTAGATGCATCGCTACCTAATTTTATTAAAAAAGGCAGCAAACTGCGCATCGAAATTAAACTTATCGAAAAACGTACAATGGCCCAATACCAAAAAGACAAAGAAGAGTTTTTAAAATGGATTGAAGATTTTGGCGAGTACGAAAAAATGATTTTAAGCCGGTTTATTAACCAACAAAAAATACTTGCCGAACCAACCGAACAAGGAATGTACTTTTTACAAATTACCGAAGGCACCGGTAAACCTGTTGAAATTGGCGACATTGTTACTGTTAATTACGAGGGACGTTTTTTAAACGGCAAATTTTTTGACTCGACAATTAAACGTAACCAACCTTTAGAGTTTGTTTACGGTAGCGAGATGCAAGTTATTAAAGGGCTCGAAAAAGCCATAGGCCGTATGCGCGAGGGCGAAAAAGCACTTGTTATTTTACCATCGGGGCTGGCATGGGGCGACAAAGGCTCCAATACCGGTATTATACCACCATTTACATCGGTTATTTACCAAATTGAAGTAATTGAATCGGTGCAACGCGAGTAGTATTTTATAGTAAAACAAATAATTAACATTTAGCTATGACAAAATATTTAACGCTTGTTATTACAACAGCCGTTGCGCTATCAA
This sequence comes from uncultured Bacteroidales bacterium, assembly GCA_964544385.1. Lineage (GTDB taxonomy): Bacteria > Bacteroidota > Bacteroidia > Bacteroidales > SZUA-534 > CAZJCR01. The sequence goes on along the minus strand of CAZJCR010000015.1, from coordinate 6,212 downwards.
TTTATAGCTGTACCAACAGCGGTTTTAAACAACACCCAAGCGGGTTACAATACAAATTTATTAATCAACAAAAAAATACTGTTTATCCAAAAACAGGCGACATTGTTGCCATAAAACTTAAATATACCGACCAAAAAGGCAATATAATTGAAGAATCGGACTTGTTCCGTACCCAATTAAAAAAACCGTCGCACGCCGGGGGGTGTATCGAAGATGCACTTAGCATGATGAGCAAAGGCGATAGTGCTGTTTTTTTAATTAATGCCGAAGACTATTACACTTTTTCGAAAAAACAAAAGCTACCAAAAAACATAAACCCAACCGAAATTTTACACTTTTACATTAAAATGGTCGACATTATTAACACCGACCAATTTGAAAAAGAACGCCAAATAGCAAAAATATCGGACGCCAACCAGGAAGATAAACTTTTACAGGCATTTATAAGCCGCTCTGGCATTACAACCGAACCAACAGCAAGCGGCCTTTATTACATTGAAACAACTAAAGGCAAAGGCAAAAAACCACAACCCGGCAAAAAAGTTACTGTTCACTATAACGGCTATTTTATCGATGGCCAAATTTTTGACAACTCGTACCAACGCAACGAGCCTTTTACCTTTTATTTTGGAGTGGGCCAGGTTATACAAGGCTGGGACGAGGGTATTGCAAAAATGAACGTTGGCAGTAAAGCCAAACTCATTATTCACTCGTCGCTTGCATATGGCCAAAAAGGCTCGGGTCCTATACCACCAAACACTACCCTGGTTTTTGATATTGAACTTATTGATGCCGAATAATACCAATTATGTACAAACTATTATTGTTTACATTTATTGTATTACTAACATTTACAAAAGTTAACAGCCAAAACTATACTGGTTTTACAAAAACCACGTCGGGGCTTATGTACAAAATATCGAAACAAGGCAAAGGGCTTAATGCAAAACCCGGCGACAGACTTTGGGTACATTACATTGGAACACTGTCTGACAGTTCGGTTTTTGCATCAACAATGCAAACCGGCGAAACCGACATTTACCTTGGGCACGGCCAGCTTATTAAAGGCTGGGAAGAGGGGTTACAACTTATTGCTCAAGGCGGTGCAATTACCCTTATTGTTCCCCCACACCTTGCCTATGGCAGTAAAGGCAACAATATTGTGCCCCCAAACGACACTCTAACTTTTAACATTGCAATTTTACAAATTGACAAAGGTTTTAATATTAAACCCTTTAACACTAATAACAAGCCTGTTATAAAAACAAAAAATAAACTAAAGTATATTGTTGTTGAACAAGGTACCGGTAAAAATGCCATACCAGGCGATAATGTTTATGTTAATTACACAGCTTATCACTCCGATACAATAATTTTCGATTCGTCGATAAAAAAGGGCAAACCTGCGCGTATAACTATTGGCTCAGGGCAAGTTATTAAAGGCTGGGACCTTGCATTACAACTAATGAACACCGGTAGCAAATACCGCGTTATTATTCCACCAAACCTTGCTTACGGCAAAAAAGGAATTGAAAACCGAGTGCCACCAAAATCGCAAATTATACTCGACATTGAGGTTGTTGAAATTTTAACCCCGCCAAAAATAACAAAATGCGATGCATCGGGTAACGATACCATAACACTCGACAATGGTATAAAATATATAATATTTAATGCCGGCAATGGCAATAATATTAAACCAAACAGCATTGTTACTGTTCACTACTCGGGCTTTTTTACCAATGGCAAACTTTTCGACTCGTCGGTAGCACGCAACGAACCAATAAAATTTCCGGTTGGCGTTAACGCTGTTATCGAAGGTTGGGACATAACTATACAATTAATGAAACCCGGAGCAAAATACCAGCTGCATGTACCCGCAAAACTGGCATACGGCAGCAATGGCAACCCTCCAATTATACCACCAAATACAAATTTAATTTTCGATATCGAAATTATTGATGTAATTGAATAGCTATGCTAAAACAAATACCCGTAAAAATATACGCTCTGCCAATTGCAATTATAATAGCTTTAGCGCTTTACGGAAACACTTTGTTTAACAAATACGCGCTCGACGATGCTATTGTAATTACCCAAAACCAATTTACCAAACAAGGTTTTAATGGCATTGGCAAAATTTTAACAACCGAATCGTTTACCGGATTTTTTGGCACACAAAAACATTTAGTGGCAGGAGGCCGCTACAGGCCACTGTCAATTGTTACTTTTGCTGTCGAATACCAGTTTTTTGGGCTTAACCCCTTTATTAGCCATTTAATAAATATTTTGCTTTATGCTTTTTCGGCATGGCTTGTTTTTATTGTTACCAGCTTGCTAATAAGCAATACATGCCAACTAAAAACCTGCTTTAAAATTAGTTGCATTACAGCATTATTATTTTTATTACACCCAATACATACCGAGGTAGTTGCAAACATAAAAGGTCGCGACGAAATTTTAGCACTTATGTTTTCGATGCTGGCACTATATTTTGCAATAAAATATACACTTGCTAACAACTCCATACATTTGGTAATTTGTATGTTAAGTTTGTTTTTAGCATTATTGAGTAAAGAGAACGCCATAACCTTTGTTATAGTTATACCAATTTGCCTTTGGTATATAAAACCACTAAACATAAAAAAACATCTAAAAACATTTGTTTTTATATTATTACCGGCAATTTTGTTTTTATTGATACGCCACTTAACAATTGGCGGTTTTACCGTGCCCCAAAGCACCGAGCTTATGAACGACCCTTTTATAGCAATGACAAAAACCAATAAATACGCCACAATACTATATACATGGTTTGTTTATTTAAAACTATTAATATTTCCCCACCCTTTAACATTCGACTATTACCCATACCACATTGGCCCGGCAAGCTTTTTTCAATGGCAGGTTTTAACAATAATTATAGTATTGTTTTTTTTATTTATTATGCTTTACAAAGGTTTAATAAAACACTCGGTTACAACTATTTGCATAATATTGTTTGCAATTACATTTATACCTGTATCGAACCTGCTATTTACTATTGGTACTTTTATGAACGAACGTTTTATGTACATGCCATCGGTATTTTGGTGCATTGCAATTGCACACTTAATAGTAAGCATGTGGCAAAACAAACCAAAATTTAAACCTGTAATTATAATAATTGCTATATACATATTAACCTTTTACCCTGCCAAAACCTATAGCCGCAACCAAGCCTGGAAAAACGACTTTACACTTTTTTCAACCGACGTAAAAACATCGGCGCAAAGTGCCAAAAGCAATTGCTCGTATGGTGGCAAATTATGGGAAGAGGCAAAACAAACCAACAACAATACCAAACAAAAACACATGTTCAACGAGTCGGAAAAACATCTGCGCAAAGCTGTTAGCATACACCCGCTTTACGCCGATGCCTGGCTACTACTGGGCAATGTACTTTACGACTCGAAAAAAGACATTGAAGGCTCGGCTACCTGCTTTTTAAATGTTTTAAAAATGCAGCCATTACATAATAAAGCATGGCAAAATATTGATATTGTTTTGCAAAATACCAAAAACCGTGAACTGCAACTTAATTTCTACAACCAACTATACAAAATTGACAGCAACAAATACAATACAAATTACCGGCTCGGGGTTTTAAACGCCCGGTATTTTAATAACCTGCAAAAAGGTATTTTATATTTTGAGCAAGCTTATAATATTGACTCAACGCAAATTGAATTACTTAAAGATATGGGTACATGCTATGGCTTACTTAATAAACCGGCTACTGCTTGCAAATATTTTATTAAAGCTTACAAAATAAACCCCACCGACAACCAGGTACTAAACAATTTAGGGGTTTGTTACCTTAATTTAGGCCAAACAAACGAGGCTAAAAAATATTTTGGCCTTGCAAACAAAACTAATAAAAATGATAAACGGTAAACGCGTAGTTGTGGTTATGCCGGCATATAATGCCGAAAAAACTTTACCGTCGGTAATAGCCGAACTGCCTTTTAACATAGTTGATGAGTTAGTATTAGTTGACGATGCCAGTAACGACAAAACATTTGAAACAGCACAAAAGCTTGGCATTAAACACATTATAAAGCACAACCACAACAAAGGATATGGTGCAAACCAAAAAACATGTTACCAAAAAGCATTACAACTAAAAGCCGACATAGTTGTAATGCTACACCCCGATTATCAATACCCGCCTGCACTTATACCGGCTTTATGCCAACCAGTTGCAACAGGCATTTACAGTGTAATGTTGGGTTCGCGAATATTGTCGGGCGGGGCTTTAAAAGGCGGTATGCCAAAGTATAAATACATTGCAAACCGCCTGCTAACAATTATTCAAAACTTTTTAATGCGCCAGGCACTAAGCGAGTACCATACCGGTTATCGTGCCTTTGATGCCAAAATACTTACCCAAATAGCTTTACATTCAAACTCCGATAATTTTGTGTTCGACAACCAAATGCTTGCGCAGATATTGTTTAAAGGGTTTAAAATTGGCGAGGTATCGTGCCCAACGCGTTATTTTAGCGATGCATCGAGTATTAATTTTTGGCGTAGCATAACCTACGGGTTAGGCGTTATAAAAGTATCGGTATGTTATGTATTGGCCAAACTTGGGCTTTATAAGGCCCGTTTTTTATTATAACCTAAAAACATTACTCATTATGTTATTGTACAATTGTTTTAGCTAAAACTTAGTTAAAACAAAAAGCCCCGGCAGTATTTACCGGGGCTAAATTCAAAACAAATGTTTTATTTAGGCATCGACGAGTAGTTATAAAAATCGCGTTGCGATTTTAGAATATTAACAGTATGCTGTATCAGGTTTTTGCTTTCGGCAATAATATTCAAATAAAGTATACTGTTTTTTGTACCAACCTCTTTATTTTTTATGCGCCGCACCTGATTTTTATGTATCTCTTGTAATTTTTCAACTATCTCGGTTTGTTGTTCGTAAACTAAATCAAAATTCGAGTAATCGTTAATCTTAACACGCTTTTTAACAGTATCTAAAAAATCGGCAATAATTTTTGTTAACAATGTAAGTTCAAGTGCCTGTTTTTCGTTAATTGGTTTATGGTTATTGTCGACATGGGCGTATGCCGGTTTTACTATTTGCGATATGCAGCCTACCAGGTCGCGTTCTTTATAAACAAGCTGCACATAGTGCTGACCTGTATCAACCGGGTTAAGGTTTATTTTGGTAATTGTTTTATGAATGTTCGATTTTATTTTTTTAACCCTTTCTTCCATATCATCAGTATCGTTAATAATATTGCGCAACACCCGTCGGTCGTCGTTAATAAGCCCCTCGATAGTTTGTTTGTAAGCCTGCATCGAGTTGTCTAACATATCGATAACACCTTTTTTGCATTTTTCGATAACTTTTTCGGTAGTTGTAGCGTCGTCGTCAACTTCAATAACTGAATTGCTGGTTTTATGTTTTTTTATAGTTGTACGGTAAACAATAATAACCGAAATAATTATTAGTGCAACTATTGCAAAAACGCCTAACCAGTTTATAAACAAAGCCACCAAAAAAGCGCATGTAAAGGCAATAAATGCAGTTAAAAACCAGCCGCCAATAACAGCAAAAACACCGGTAATACGGTACACTGCACTGTCGCGCCCCCAGGCACCGTCGGCCAGCGATGTTCCCATAGCAACCATAAATGTTACGTATGTTGTTGATAAAGGCAGTTTTAACGATGTGGCAAATGCAATTAGCATTGAAGCTACTGTTAGGTTTACCGATGCCCTTACTAAATCGAACATTGGCGGGTTTTGTACTTTTTTTTGCGATTCGATATATACTTTTTGGTCGAAACGTTTACCAACACGCTCTAAAATTGGTGCGGGCACGTATTTTACAGCCGAACCGTACCCGTTAACAATTTTGCGTACAAGCAGGCGCGAAAATTTTGATGAGCCAAAACGTTCCATTCCTTCGTCTTGGCGACTAAGGTTAATTTCGGTTTCGGTAACCGAGCGTGCTTTTTTCGACATCCATAAAGTTATAACCATAATAATACCGGCAATAACTAAAAAAACGGGTGGTGTTTGTACTTTGTTATTAAGGCCGTCCATTAAAATTTGGCTGCCGCCGCTAAGTTTAAACGACTCGTACCCGGCCAATGGCACACCAATAAAGTTAACAAGGTCGTTACCGGCAAAGGCCATTGCTAAAGCAAAAG
>CAZJCR010000014.1:0-31523 GCA_964544385.1 uncultured Bacteroidales bacterium | reverse complement strand
ATAACGGGCATACATATTTAACAGCTTTAGTAAACAATAACCAATATAAAAGTACTATACCATTTACCGACAAAGCATCGGTTGAAAACGCCGTATGCGTATGGTGTTTTTTACTTTTACAACAATACCCGCACAGCTACATTGAGAGCAAGCTTAACAACCTTGAGCCGGTTGCAATGCGTTTAGAGATAAAAGAGGGAACCAACAACTGTACAATAATTAACGACAGTTACAACTCCGACCTTGAATCGTTACACATTGCACTCGATTTTTTAAACCAGCAAAACCAGCACCCTCAAAAAATGCTTATTTTAAGCGATATTGAACAAAGCGGGTATACAGCCACCGAGCTATATGCAAAAGTTGCAGGTATGGTAAAACAAAAACAAGTTGACAAGTTTATTGGCATTGGCCCAAATATTATGGCAAATGGCCATTTTTTCGATATCCGTAAAGAACTATACCACACTACCGACGAGTTTTTACAACAGTTTACTTTCCACAAGCTCAACAACACGGCTATTTTATTAAAAGGAGCACGTAAATTTACTTTCGAAAACATATCGAAAGCTTTACAAAAACAAACCCACCGCACGGTATTCGAAATTGACCTTAACGCTGTTGAGCATAATTTAAACTATTTTAAAAAACTACTTAAACCAACAACCGGTATAATTGCAATGCTAAAAGCGTCGGGGTATGGAAGCGGCACCTACGAAATGGCCAACCTTTGCCAATACAAACGCGTGTCAATAATTGCCGTTGCGTTTGCCGACGAAGGCGTTGAACTGCGCAAAGGCGGTATTCATTTGCCTATTATGGTTATGAACCCCGAACTCGAGAACTACCAGTTAATGATTGATTACGCGCTTGAACCACAAATATATAACTTTAGCTCGCTAAAAGCATTTAACCAAACAGCAGGCTGCAACGACACTAAACCTTTTCCGGTACATATAAAAATTGATACCGGCATGAACAGGTCGGGGTTCTTAACGTCGGAGGTTGACCAACTTATTGATATTTTATTACAGTTAGACAATATAAAAGTAAGCACGGTTTTCTCGCACCTTGCAACCGCCGACGAACCCCAGCAAGACGAATTTACTTTATTCCAGATATCGGAATTTGAAAAATGCTGCCAACAAATTAGCAACGCCCTGCCATACAAGTTTAAACGCCACATTTTAAACTCGGCAGGCATTGAACGTTTTACAAAATACCAGTACGACATGGTAAGGCTTGGTATAGGTTTTTATGGAATTAGCGCGGTAAACGCGCCTTTATGCCAGGTTGGCACACTAAAAACAAGTATTGCTCAGGTTAAAAACGTAAAAGCAGGCAGCACAATAGGTTATAGCCGAAAAGGGATTGCAAATACCGATATTACAATTGCAACAATACCTATTGGATATGCCGACGGGCTTAGACGGTCGTTGAGCAATGGCGTGGGCAAAGTTTTTATTAAAGGAAAACTGGCACCAATTATTGGTAACATTTGTATGGATATTTGCATGATTGATGTTACCGGTATTAATGTGGACGAAGGCGACACTGTCGAAATTTTTGGCAAAAACCTTAATGTAAACACAGTTGCCAAACTTATGGGCACAATACCTTACGAGGTATTAACAGGAATATCGAAAAGAGTGAAACGTACTTATTTAATGGAGTAAAATGCCCGACAATAAATTTAACCGCATACAAATACTATTTGGCCAAACCAAAATGCTGGCTTTATCGCAAAAAAAAATAATAATTTTTGGCATAGGTGGCGTAGGTAGCTGGTGCGCCGAATCGTTAGTACGCTCGGGTATAACAAACCTTACCATAGTTGACCCCGACAAAGTTTGCGAAACTAACATAAACAGGCAGGTACATGCTACTGTTGAAACAATTGGCCAAAACAAAACCCAGGCATTAAAAACCAGGCTTTTACAAATAAACCCGGCTGCCAATATTACCAACCTGCAAATTACCTACTCAAAAGACACTTTTAACCAATTTAACCTCAGTAATTACGACTATATTATTGATGCAATCGACAGTTTAAGCAATAAAATTCACCTTATACAAACTGCCACAAAAACTAATGCCACGTTTTTTTCGTCGATGGGAGCAGCATTAAAAGTTGACCCCACGCGTATTAAAACAGGCCATTTTTGGGAAGTGCGCGGCTGCCCGCTGGCAAGGCATTTACGTAAAAGACTACGAAAATACAACACAACCGAAAGCAATTTTTTATGCGTTTACAGCGACGAACTACTCGACAATATTGGAGCCATACAAAACCATCAAACACAACAACATAGCCCCAACCTTAGCCAATTCGACAATACAAAAGCCGTAATTAACGGTAGCATTGCTCATATTACTGCCATTTTTGGATTTACAATTGCAGGCCTTGTAATTAAACATATTTACGACAACAACTAAACTTACTTTTTATGCTCATTCAACCAAACGCCGACCCAATGGGAGCAGCTATAACCGATTATTATAAAACCGGGCGTAATTCATCGATTATAGTAAGCTCAAACATTACCGACGACGACAAGATACCGGTAAAATACCTTTACCGTACTTATAACCAAATGCCTTTAATTGAACAAACAGCACTAAACCAATGCTCAGGCAAAATACTCGACGTAGGTGCAGCAGCAGGCACACACAGCCTTCACCTTCAAAACACGGGCGCAAATATTACTGCTATCGACATTTCGCAACTATCGGTACAAACAATGCTTGAGCGTGGTGTAAAAAACGCATTTGCTATCGATTTTTTTGAAATGAAAAACCAAAAATTCGATACAATTTTAATGCTCATGAACGGCATTGGAATTTGTGGTACGTTAAACAACTTACTGGCATTTTTTAAACAATGCAAATTACTATTAAATAAAAACGGACAAGTAATTATCGACAGTTCAGACTTAATTTACTTGTACACAAACCCCGACGGCACAGTTGATATTGACCTTAACAACAATTATTACGGCCAGTTAACTTATCAAATGCGATACAAAAAAATAACCGGCAACAATTTTAACTGGTTATTTATCGACTACAATTTACTATGCTCATACGCGCTAAAAAACGGGTTTACTTGTACAAAAATTATCGATGGAAAACACTACGACTATTTGGCAAAACTAACACCTGTAAATTAAAAACTCAGCCACTAAAGCATAATAAAAAAACAACCAAACAATTAACCAAAACAACACTTTATTGTTAATTAACACACAAATTGAGCTATTCGCTCAATTAAATTAACAAACTAACAATTAGCATAAAACCCGCAAAAACACAACCACAACTGACAAAAAGCCGGCAATAATATATGGCATAATTTTTTCAACAAAATTGAGTTATTATATTAAATTTGCGGGTATAAAAAAGCCCCTGAAAAACTGAACATGGCAAATACAACAAACACTATTTTTTTTAAAAATATGCGGCGTTACCACAACTATTACAGCCGCACCGGTTTTTATGGTTTTTTATTAAAAAACATATTTAAAATACTTGCAATACTAACTGCAATTGTATTTATATTTTTAGGCCTCGAAAAATGGGTACTCGATTTTGACCAAATTTTTAGCAACCTGTTCCACAACTTAAACTATATAACTGTTTTAGCAATATTTATTACAAGCGAATCGGTTTTTGGCCTTATACCGCCCGATTTATTTATTATTTGGGCGCGTAATTTTGAACACCAATGGGCAATTGTAAGCTTACTGGCAGCACTATCGTACATTGGCGGCCTTATATCGTATTTTATAGGCACAAGGCTACGCAGGATACCTAAATTAAACACCTTTGTTGCAAAAAAACTCGACAGCCACTTTAAACAGGTTAAACGCTGGGGTGCTGTATTTATACTAGTAGCAGCAATTTTTCCGGTACCGTATTCAATAGCTTGTATGGTATCGGGTGTGCTTAAGTTTCCTGTTAAGCTTTTTTTTATATTAGGAATTGCTCGCATTGCCAGGTTTTTTTCGTATGCCGCTGTATTATATGGCCTAATAAACCTTTAACAAAACATTAAAAATGCAAAATCAGTAAAAATGCACCTATGTAAATATTTTATAAATAGTAGTTTAAAAAAACGGGCCATAAAACTAACCCTTATTGCTATTTTTTACTTAATTGTTTTTATCAACCAAATATTTGCTGTAAACATAAACAGTAACAACCAATATACACCCCGGCAAGCACAAAACTTGTTTTCACAAATTATCGACAGCAACGTGGCTATTACCGACACCTTAGCTGTATTATTAAAACAAACACAAAAATATATTTTAACTAACAACATTGAACAATACAAGCCCGACCTGTATTTATCGTTAGGCAAATATTACTTAAAAACACAAAAATACGACACCAGCAAATTATACTTAGACACAGCTTATTATTATTTAAAAAAAACCAACAATAGCAACAGGTTAGCACATTTTTACTACAACCTTTCAATAGTAAAATATCGCACAGCCGACTATAATTTATCGCACCAGTTGCTAAAAAAATCACTCGAGTTGGCCGAAAATTCGGAACCGGGTAAACTACTTATCAGCATATACCTGCAATTAAGCGTGTTAGTTCGCGAAAAAGGCGAACTAAACCAATCAATAGTTTATAACCAACTTGCACTTGAACAAAGTATTTTATTAAACGACATTAAAAGCGAAGCCGGCGTTTACAATAATTTTGGAATAACATATTTAAGCCTAAAAAACTACCCCTTAGCAGCCGAAAACTTTACAAAGGCTAATAAAATATTTAGAAAACTGAATAATATAAACGGCTTAATAATATCGAACATTAATTTAGGATTAATAAACGAACGTACAAATAACCCCGACTCTGCTCTATTTTACTATCAAAAAGCACTAAACCTGTCGCATAACAACAATGTAAGCCAGTACTTATGTTCAATATATAACAACATAGGCATTATTCAACAAAAAGAGGGTAACTATACCGATGCACTACAGTATTTTTTAACATCGTTAAAAATACGGCAAACAAACAACGACCAACGAGGACAGGTTACCGTTTTGCACAGCCTTGGCGATTTACACTTTGAAATGGGTAACATGCCCAAAGCTATTGATTACTTTACAAAAAGCTACAACATTGCCACAACAATTGGTTGGAACGAAATTTTGCCAAAAATATACGAGAGCCTGGCTTTATACTACTCAAAAACAAAAAATTACCCCGAGGCATACAAATACGAAACACTACTGCGCAAAAACAACGAGAAAGTATTTACCCAACAAATAACCGAACAAATTGCAAAAACCGACGAATATTTAAAAACCCATCAAAAAGAGAAAGAAAACCTTAAGCTTATATACGAAAATACCATTCAGGAAAAAAGGATAAAAAACCAGCGGATAATGATTTTAGCTGTTGGAATTGGTATTTTTTTAGCTGTTTTGCTTTTTATTATAACAATAAAAGCAAACCGCTCGCTTACACAAAAAAATATTGAGATTCAAAAAAACCGAGACAAAATTATTGGTCAAAATTTTTTACTCGAGAACCAAAAAAAGCAACTTTTAGAACTTAACGCCTCAAAAGACAAGCTTTTTTCAATCACAACACAAAACTTATGGGAACCTGTTGGCACTATTAAAAATATTTTAACCCACCTAATAAACACAAAAGGCACCGACGACACAAAAACTCTTATGTCGTTTATACAAACCAGTAAAGACGCCGCTGTATCGGCTTATAACCTTTTAGAGAATTTATTGTACTGGGCAAAAGTACAACAAGGGCAACTAAAAAACGAACCCGGCACCCACGACATTATCAGCCTTTTACAACATATTATATATGTTCAACAACCAAAATCAACATCAAAATTTATTGTTATAAGGCTCATTGCTTCAAAACAATATACCGGGTATTTCGACAAAACCCTTATCGAAATTGCATTCAGGAATATTATCGAAAATGCCATAAAATTCTCGACACGTGGTGGTGAAATTACGATATCGGTAAACCAAGGCAACAAAAAAATTATAATTACAGTTACCGACACAGGTGTAGGAATGACACGCGAACAATTAAACCAAATATTTACATCGTCAATATTAACAAGCACCCCCGGCACGCATGGCGAAAAAGGCGGTGGAATTGGACTGCTTTTATCAAAAGTCTTTGTCGAACTAAATTTGGGCACAATTAGTGCGGTTAGCTCAATTGCCGAGGGCACAAAAATTACAGTTATACTGCCCCAAAATGCCGACAATTTAGTTTAAAAAACATATTAATAACATACAACAAAAAAACTGACAACAATTTATTTGGGTTTATTATTTAAACAGTTATTTTTTTTAGTTTTAGCCAAATTTATTTTTAATGCGCTTTATACTCTTATTTATAAGCTTATCAACAATAACAATAATAGTCAATGCACAATTCTCGGCAGGGTTGCGCCAAGGGAACGGAACACATGGAGCTTATTTTGAGCCACCATCGCTAAACCTTTTTCAAACCCCTTACTATTTACCGTCGAGCGGATTAGTAATAGTATATAACAATGTAAAAAACGCAGGGCTCCAACTTGAGATAAACTTAGCAAACAAAGGCTGGAAAGAGAGCAGCGACACAATTCCCGGGGCCTACTTTAAACGTACAATTAAATATATTGAAGTGCCAGTGCTGGCTCATTTTGAATTTGGACAAAAAAAACTACGCCCTTTTTTAAACATTGGCCCATACATAGCCTGGCATTTAAGCGACAAAAGCGAATCGGTAAACTGGGATAACATAACCGAAATATATGCTGCATACAACCACTACAACCTGCCCATAAAAAAAACAAATTTAGGGTTAATGGCAACAGTCGGACTAAGGCTAAATTTTACCAAGCGTATTGCTGCTTTTGCCGAGGTTAGGTACGACATTGAAATAGGCGGTAACGGCGATATTTTTGCCAACCGCCCCAACAAAATCCAGGCATCGCGAATGACTGAATTAAGTGGGGCGGCAGGTATTATGTGGCATATTTTTGAGCAATCGAAAATTACCACAAAAGACGGATATGTACCTAAACAAGATTTATATCAACCCGATGAATAATTAATACTGGCTTATACTACCACCCGACGAGCTGTTAAAATCTTTATTAACCGGGCTGCCTTTATAACTAACCGAACCTCCCGAACTGGCTTCGGCATAAAGTAGCGACTCGGCATATACCTTTACCGTACCACCGCTCGATGCCCCAGCCTTAACACCGGCAGCAATTAGCTCAATAGCATCAACACTGGCTCCCGACGATGCCTCGGCATCGAACTCTTTTGCAACACCTTTTAACCGTGCCGATGCACCACTGCTTACCTTACACGATATTACACGAGCCTGGGCAGCTGCCTTTAAACTTGCCCCACTCGACGATGCTAATTTCAATTCGTCGCTTTCGATAAGATTTGTGGTATAAACGCTACAGCCACTACCAGCTTTAATTGAGTTTAGTTTTACCGCGGTTACAGTTACCTTAACTTTACCGGTACGTTTAAAACCATTTACACCAATTTTAAGAACACCGTCGTCAACTTTTGTAAATATACGGTCAATAACATCCTCGTCGGCCTCAACCGTTACACTCTCGGCGTTGCCCATAGTTATCGACACTGTAACCCCATGCCCGGCATCAATAGCAGTATAACCATTTACCTGGCGGGTTTGACTGGTTTGTTGGTTGCTTTTTTGACTGTTAGCTGTACAGCTAAAAATTACAAAAAATGTTAAAAATGCAGCAATTGTTTTCATTGTAATAATGTTTAAGTTTAAATGCCATCAATTAGTTTAAACCTTGAGGGCATGTTTTAAATAGTAATAATTGGTTAAAACCAAACAAATGACGAAAACTATAAAACAGTGTTACAACAAAACTTAAGTTTAGATATATTTAGCAATAAATTCGGGTTAAACCCGAAAGTTATTTTTTTCGGTTAGCTGTATAATTAACAAGCGATACCAACGCTTTATTAGCATCGTTATTGGGGAAAGTATTTAATATTTCGATAGCACTTTTACAATAAAAATCCATGGTTTTACAGGCATAATCAATACCACCGTAATCGGTAACAAATTTTACAATTTGGCTCATGTTATCGGGGTTTTTATCTTTTAGGCGCATTAGTTTTAAAATTTCCGATTTTTTTTGCCATGTACATTGCTTTAATGCATGTATCATGGGTAAAGTTAATTTACGCTCTTTAATATCGTTACCGGCAGGTTTCCCAAATTTCCCGTTACGGTCAAAATCGAAAAGGTCGTCGCGTATCTGAAAAGCAATGCCAAGATACTCGCCAAAAAGCTCCATTTTTTTTTGCACATCGTTATTAACACCAACGCTTTTAGCACCAGCCGATGTACAAGCTACCATTAAAGCTGCTGTTTTTTTTCTTATAATTTCAAAATATGTATCTTCATCAATATCGAGCTTGCGAGCTTTTTCAATTTGAGTAAGTTCGCCTTCGCTCATATCTTTAACAGCCCGCGACACAATCCGCAACTGTTCAAACTCGTTATTATCGACAGCTAAAAGCAAGCCTTTTGCTAAAAGAAAATCGCCCAACAAAACAGCAACTTTATTTTTCCATAAAGCATTTATCGAAAAAAAACCGCGACGCATGTTACTATCGTCAACAACATCGTCGTGAACAAGTGTTGCTGTGTGCATTAACTCAATTAACGACGCGGCATTATATGTACTTTGGTTTATTTGCCCGTGCAGCCTGGCACTTAAAAAAACAAGCATTGGCCGTAATTGCTTTCCTTTTGTTTTTAAAAGATATTTAACTAAAATATTAAGAATTTTTGCATTGCTTTTCAGGTATGTTTTAAAATATACCTGAAATTGCTCCATCTCATCTTCGATTGGTTTTATTATATTGGCCGCTGACGACATATTATTTTATTTACCGTAAATGTATGAATTATTTTACTTACAACCGGGGTTTAACAATCCTTTATCGAGTGCGGGGTATTTTTTCGAAATTTTAACTGCTATATAATAACCTAAAACCGCTGAAATAAAACCTAATATTGCGCCGGCATAAACATCGGTAAAAAAATGTTGTAGTAAATATACCCGGCTTAACCCAACGCTAAATGCACAAATAAACAACAAAATACCAAGCACCCTGCTTTTTGTAAGCAACGCTAAAAAACCAAAAAAAGCAAATGCCGATAACGTATGCCCGCTGGGGAAAGTATTATACGAATGGTATTTATAATTATCAATAATATGTGTAAACTGCGATGCATCAATTAAAACTGTTGGACGGGGCATACCTTTAAAAAACAACTGTTTTAATATGTAAACAAAAACCCCTGTAAACAACAAGGTAATTGTACAACCTATGGCTATCCAAAACCGGCGCAATAAAAAATAAATTACCGGCAGTATAAATAAAACACCCGAACCGGCATGTGTAACTATTTTAAAAACCATATCGGGTTTATGGCCGGCAAATTTGTTTAATGCCAAAACCAACTCTTGCTTGGTAAATAAAAATTGTATTATAGCCCCAGTAATAATAAAAATTATTAAGGCCAATAAAAAAAACGTGTTAATATAAATGTCGTGCCTTTTAATGTAAATAACATTTTTTATAACCATTATAAATTAATTTTTAAGTATAAGTAAATTTTAAAACCAGGATTAAAACACATTTAACCAATGTTTATTAAACGCATAAATATTGTTTAATTATAACCCAAATTGAGTAAAACGCAACAAACTCTACATCGGAATTACACTTATGCAAAGCGTTTGTTAGCTTAGCTCCAACAGCTCAACTTAGCTATAAAACTGCCACAATATAAATAATCAAATTATTTTATTGATATTAAAACATGACAATTTGGCGAATATATTTAAAATTAGTTATTGACCAACAAAAATAACATTAACAATAAATTTATTTTTAAGATAAAAGCTAACAGTAAAAAGCTATTTTGTAAATTGCATACCTTATGGAACAAATACAACAACAACGACAATGGCTGTTACAACTGGCCAAAACAAAAATGCCATTTGGTAAATACAAAGACCGGCTTTTGGCCGATTTGCCCGAAACATATTTAGTTTGGTTTAGCCAAAAAGGTTTCCCGCCGGGAATACTCGGGCAACAATTACAAGCAATGTACGAGATTAAAGCCAACGGGCTTGAGTATTTATTAAAACCTTTAAAATAATTATTTATATTTATCAATATTTATAACTTAGAAAAAAATAAACATGCAGGCACACCAAATTGATTACCGTATAATTGGCAACGACATTCAGTTAGTTGAGATAGAACTTGACCCATCGGAAACCGTAATAGCCGAAGCAGGCGCAATGTTATACATGAGCGACGGAATAAACTTTGAAACCAAATTAGGCGATGGCACTAACACAAACGACAACTTTTTGGGAAAACTTTTTCAGGCCGGTGCAAGGGCAATTTCAGGCGAGTCGATTTTTTTGACCCACTTTACAAACACCGGCTTTGGTAAAAAACATGTAGCTTTTTCGGCACCATACCCCGGAACAATTATACCTATCGACTTAATTAACCACAATGGACGCTTAATAGTACAAAAAGATGCCTTTTTATGCGCGGCTATGGGCACAAAAGTATCGATAACTTTTAACCGCAGGCTTGGCGCTGGTTTTTTTGGCGGCGAAGGTTTTATTTTACAAAAAATTGAAGGCAACGGAAAAGCTTTTATACATGCCGGCGGCACTGTAATTGAACGAACTTTGAACAACGAAATTTTACGCGTCGATACTGGTTGCATTGTTGGTTTCGAAGAACAAATTGATTACAATATTGAACAGGCAGGAGGATTAAAAAGCATGGTTTTTGGCGGCGAAGGAATTTTTTTGGCCACATTGCGCGGTTCGGGTAAAGTTTGGCTGCAAAGCATGCCTGTAAAAAAAATGATACAGGCTCTGTCGCCAATTGGCCGAAATGCTCGTAAAGAAAGCTCAGGATTATTAGACAGTTTTCTGCAAGGTTAATTTTTTTATTATTTTGTAATATAATTGCTTTTGTAGTATTACATAATAAAAAACCACTTAACAATAACAGTATAAAAACGCATTTTTAACTAATATATATTCACGTGAAACCAAAACTCGAAATTGCCAAAGACTGGAACCTTGAAAAACTAATACTTGAACTTGAGGCAGGGCATATTAAAATACCCGGTTTTCAGCGCGATTATATCTGGGAAAAAAATAAAGTTGTTAAACTGCTTAACTCAATATATAACCAGTACCCTATTGGTTCGTTCTTTTTTTGGATTGCCCCGGCGCAATTTGCCCAACTAATACGCGACAATAACCAAATTGGTTTAAAAACCGACAACCTCAACAACCAGTTCGAGTTTATACTCGACGGGCAACAACGTATACTATCGTTATACTTGTCGTTAAGGGGCAAAACTTTGGGCAACGTAAATTACTCAACAATATGCTTTAACCCTGTAAAAAAAGAGTTCAGGATACCACGCTCGAAAAACGATAAATACGACATTGCGGCATGGAAACTTTTTGACAGTGAAAACTTTAGCCAAACATTTAACCAACTGCTTAACGAGGATAAAAAATTCACCAAAAGGGTAAACTACTTATCTGATATTTGGGACAATTGCCGACAAATATTTATTAACTACCCGGTTAGCATTGTAAAAACATCGACAACCGATATTGACGATGTTGTTGAAATATTTGAACGCATTAACCAAGGCGGTAAAAACCTTACCATTTTTGATTTGGTACAGGCAACAACGTGGTCAACTACATTCGATTTAAAAGAACACATTAACGATTTTAACACGCCCGAGTTTATTAAAAAACACGGTTTATTAGCCAATAAGGTTTTTGTTATATCGTTAACGCTAAATGCTTTTGACGATGCCCGGAATATTAACCAGCTAAAACTTTCGCCGGCTTTATGTAAAACTTTATGGCCAAAAACGCGCTCGGCAATTAACGCGTCGGTTAATTTTTTAAAGCAAATGCGTATTACCGGTAATTTATTGGCTTACCATAACATGTTGCCAATTATACAATATTACTTTTTTAAAACTAACCAATACGAGGTAAACCCCGAGCATCAAAAAGATATTGAAAAATGGTTTTGGGACGCCAAATTCACAAAACGTTACTCAACGTCGGGTTACGCGAGAATAAAAGAAGACCAAACCTGGGTTTTAAAACTAATAAACGGGGCTTAACCCCGTTTTTTTTTATTGTGCAAGCGAGAACACCACCTGGAAACCAAACTCGGTAGTACTTTGCTTAAATGTTGTCGATATAGCCGGGTTTGTCATGTTATGGTCAAAATAAGCCCTTAAAGTTAGTTTTTCGGTAAATTGGTAATCGGCCGACAATTTAATAGCCAAAGCCAAACCACCATTAGTAACTTCGGGTATTGTGTATAAGTCGCGGCTTATGGTAATGTTGTCGCGCACCGACACGTCGGCTCTTACATTAAGGTCGCTCTCGTATGGTTTTTTATTAACAATAAGTTTAAGTTTATCAAAACGGTATCCACTTCCTAAAGTATACTCCCATGTATAAACCTCGGTTAGTTTAGTGTTTGTAAGGCTCATTGTAAGCGACCGTGTTTTTTTATACTCGAGTTTTGTAAGCACATTATTTTTCCATGTAACATCAACACCTAATAATGGCATAAACTGCTCGGTTGCCGAGAAAGAAGTAATATCTTTTTCGGATAAAAACCTGAAAGTAGAGTCGGAACTACCAGTATAACGCCACGAGTATTCGCCACGTTTAGCAGCATCGTAGTCGTAATCGACATTTGTTGAGTACGACCCCACGTTAAAAGTTGAATTATACCCGTGCGATATAGTTACATTTTTAAACAATTTTTCGACAGCTTTAATTTGCGTTAACCCATCGAATTTTACTCGCCAGGTAGGCCTAAACATAGCCCAGTTCGATTTTGTGTTTAAAATACCATCGCTAAAATTAGCTGCATCAACATTTGCATAAGCAGCAATAAATGCAGGTATTGCTATTTCGGGGTTGCTGGCACCATACCCACTGGGCATCGAGTCGGTAAGCTGGTTACCCGCGTAGTATCCTACAGTGTTCGATTGCGATGCCTCGCGTTTTTTTGCAGCTTGCCATGCCATTGCAACAATATTTTTTCGGAACTGTTCAAAAACCTTCGACGATGTATTATTCCGGTTAATTTTTTCGCTAAACGATGAGCCCAACATCCAAATATTAGTACTAAACTGGCCTGTTTCAGTAAAGTTTTTGGGGATAATTTCTCCGTTACTGGTATTATTGTAATAGTATTCGGCACTTTTCTTTCCATCGGTCATTTGCCCGTTAATATCGATACGTAAAGTTCTAAAAGGCTGATAAGTTGCTTTAAGATTAATAGTTTGGGAGTTTGTCCAGGCATAAGGCTGCATTAGGTTTGTATCGTTAACAATCATGTTTTTCAGAGCCATTTTGTAACCAAACTCGGGGTCGTAAGCACCAAAAACATAACCTAACCCGGGGTTAACATGTATATTTTCGAATTTATGGCCACTGCTATATCCAGGCAGCGATGTACCACGGGTAAGGTCGCCGGTGGCAGTTATTTGTTTTACACCTAAGCCCAACAAAGCTACATGTTCAAACACAATAACAACAGGGTTTGGTTTAACTGTTTTTGTCCCGGTAACGGTAACAACCGCGTCGTTGGCATCGGCTTCAATAGTAACCTCAATACGGTTGTCGTTAATAATTTCGAAACCCGATTTTATTTCGTCGCCTTTTTTACTTTTAACGATAACCTTAATACCCTCTTCGGTACCCAAATTATGATTTACCCGTTTAGGCTGCTTTGCTTTTAGCGACATATTGTCTTTAACAAAAGTTACATCCTCGGTTTTAGGCTGGTTACGTTGCTTGGCAGTTTTCTTATATTTTTTTAAAAGATTATCGATAAAACCAACTTTTCCATAAAAGTTGTCCATGTTAAATTGCAAGTTACCATTAATTTTTTGCGAGTTTTTAACAGGGTTGCCAGTAGTAAAGCCGTCGGTTGTTGTTGCTCCCCGGTCCCAGTTATATGTCGACGAATATCGTGCCGTACTGTTTACCCAGTTAAATAAAGGAATTTTATTGATAGGTATGGTATACGACGCGCTAAAGTTTTGAGAGTAGCTGTCGGGGGTACCAAAATTCGATACCGATCTCCAAACGGTATCTTTAAACGACTCGTACTCGCCACGGAACTCGCGGTCGACGCGGCCGTCGGGTTCGTCAATTAACGAGTTGCTGTTTATCGACAAATCGAATTTTAAGCCTTTTGAGAAATTGTACTTAATATCGCATTGCCGTGCCCAGTAAAAATTTTTATCGTAAGTTGGGGTAAAAACCTGGTCGGGGTTGTTAAGGTTACGCAACAATGTTTCGGAGTACTTACGGTTAACCGATGTAATAACCGATACCTGCGATGGTGCAAAATAAAAGTTAAAGTCGCCAATAATTTTTAACCATGGTTTTTTTAATATTTTAATTTTTGATAAAGGCATAACATTTTTTGGCTGATTATTATAAACGTAGCTAAATGTACCGTTATGCAGTTTCGACCTGTTGTATTGTGTATTAATATCTTTATGGCTAAGCTCGTTATAAGCATAACTAACGCTCATGTTAGCCGGCGAGTAAAATTTAGGTTTATTTGAGCTGCGACCAATACCTACATTTGTAAAATTTATACTTTTACGTTCGGTAAGGTCTCTCGAGCTTTCAACAATTTCCTTTTTTTCGGCATCGCTCAAAGTTTCGTCTTTTAACGATACCGACAAAGGTATGTCTTGGTCGAGCGGGTTGTACTCGGGGTTAACCGCGCTGCGCGAGTAACCAACAAACATAGGTACCCTTACATTTGCTTTTTGAGGGAAAAATTTTCCCATCTCAAAATTTGCTGCAACGTCAACCTGGTTTGTTTCCTCTTTAGCACGCTCCTGCCCGCTTTGTTCAATAGAGCCAAAGCCAGCTTTGGTAGTAGTACCAGCCACCGACACAGTGCCAAAATCGGCTAAACGGGCTGTAAACCTTCCGGTAGCGGCCCAACCACCATTTTCGTCAAAATCGGTAAGCCGTAATTCATTTACCCAAACCTCTGCCGACTTAGGTAATCCATCGTCGTTAGCACTAAGAGTATTCCATTTTTGCGATGGGTTTTTTAAACCTATCATTATAGTTTTAACGTTCGATAAGCTTGGGTTACCTTTAATAGTTATACGCCTTTTGCCATTGCTTACAATTGTCGAAAACTCGCGCAATAACGAGTAGTTTTGCGGGTTACGGTTTATAGCCTGGTTACGCTGTTGTTTTACTAATAATAAATCGTCAAAATCGATAACCATATTGTTTTCGGGATTCCAAACGTGGTATGGGTCGTTATTGTACCACTCCGACACAATGAGCGGAATTTCGTACTCGTAATAGTTTTCCGAAAAATCGCTGCCTAACCTTACAATACATGTAATATCGCCATTGTTAAGCGGGCTTTCGTCGTTACGTTTTTCGGCATGAATATACATTTGCAGTTTACCATAGTCGCGCATGTCCATATTAATGGTTTTGTAAACCACTTTGGCATAACCGTCGGCAAGGTTGTCAACTACTATCGACATACTTTGTTCGTTAAGTAAAGTTAATTGTTGGTTAGCGGGGTCTTGCTGACGGTCGACACCGGGTGCCAACACATATTTAACCGGCGAGCGGTCGCCATTTTCCTCAATATTTACAGTTGATATAGTAAAAGGCATTTCGTCGGCATCGACAATTGTGCCACCTAAGCTCTCGTTACCTTCGAGCAAAACCTGGTTGTATTTACGCCACTCGCTGCGCACAAGTTGCAGGCGTGCAAAACGCAAAACAGTGCTTTGCTCCCAACCATGCATGTACATACGTAAAAACCGTATCGACTTAAAGTCTTGGATATTTCCATATTTACTTGTGGGCGAGTTAATTGGAATTTTAAACTGGTACCATTTTACCTCGCGTTTTTGAGTATTTTCGAGTTCAACAGTTGTTGTACGTATGTCGGTAATAAAATTACTGCCAACAACCATTTGGTCGGGGTTAAGGTTAACCCTGTATTCAAAGTACGACTCGTTCTCGTTAAGGGTAAAGTCCGAGTTAATATCTTCAACATCGGGCATTTGCTGCCCAACTGTCGAATAACTCTCGTCCGACTCGTTGCTAACCGGCGAGTTTCCCTCGTGGTTGTTATAATTTTTGTAGCGTTCAATTATGCCAATGCCAAGGTTATCGTAATCGGTGCCCCTAAAATGATGGTAATTGTCGGCCGAAATATCGCTTAAAATGCTTGCCCTGTAACCTGTTTCAACAAAAGTGTTAATATAATTGGCATAATCACTAAAAAACGCGCTCTCTTGGTCAACATCATCTTCACCAATTAAATAACTACCTAAACCGTCGAGTCCAATATCCTGATACCTACGTAAATCGGCATCGTTAACAAAAGCAGGGCTTGCCGATTGTACCCCAGGCACACGCCCCCATGCAGTAGTATAGTACGAACCGGCGTTGGGTGGATCTTGAGTTGGCAAACCATGCTCGTAGGTTTTACGCCCGTCTTTTAAAATATCTTCCGAAATATTGCCAAGGTTAAAATATAACTGTCCGCCCTTAGTATCATTTTCCGACTCCTCGATAAACGGGTCAATCATCCAAAAAGTAATATACTCAACGTTAGTAGCCTCAAAGTCGTTGGTTGTAAGGTCGCGCATAATACCTCCCCAACGGCTTTCGGGGTTGTTGAGCTTACCTTGCTGGTTAATGCCGGCCGAGTATTCGCCAGGCTCGGTGTCGAAATTATAAGGTCCGCGCTCGTCGGGGTAATATGCTAAATCGAGGGTTGTTATTCGGGTATCTAACCCGTTTTGGCTAACTTTATTTGGATAAATATCCTGTTCGTTAACCTGATAAACCCTTAAATTGCTTTTTTGGTCGTCGGACAAAGGCGAGCCCGAACGGAAGAAAAACTCGTCGATTTGATACCATGACAGTTTAGCACGATTAAAACCGTATGCAAGGTTATCGTAAAGCGATGCCTCTTTAAACCTGCCTTGTGGTGTACTTGCCAAAACCCAACCTGCCCTGTTGCGCAAGTCAATACTCGATTCGCTGCCTTCAAAGTCGTCGATAAATGCATTTCCGCTTTTACCTATTGCAGTGTTATGGCCAGGCACAAGTTGTGCAAATTCGCCCTCAACTGTAATACTCGACATTTCTTTAGTTTCGATAAACGGCAAAAAATCAATCATTTTTGTAAGTAAAGGAACATCGGTACGCCACGACCCGTTTAAACCCCATATTGTATTCGATATTGGTTCGTCGCCAACATTAACTTTTTCGTTAAGCGGCCTTTCCGACAAGTTCATTAAAGTTGCGCCCAGGTTAAAATCTTTGTTAAAACGGTAATCGAGATGAGTTCCCAGTAATGTTTTACTTTGCACGCTGAACATTGAGTTACTCTCGAGCGAAATATTTATTTGTGTGCCCGAAGCTAAAAGGCTCTCGTCGACAATTTTAACCCGTCCCATGTTATAGTCGACAGTATAATGTACGTTCTCGGCAAGTACAATGCCACCGGCGGTAACTTTAACCGAGCCTTGGGGAATATCGAACGCGTTTAAATAAATTTCGGAACCACCGGCCGATTTGTATGTTCCCGACAAATAATATTTATTTTTTGATGTTACCTGCTCGGCACGATATTGTGTTGAGTCGTAAAGTTCCTGATATGTTATTTGCCTTGCAAGCTCGTCGTTGGCAATAACTTTTTTAAGATAACCGCCAAAAGGTTCGAGTACCGGAAAATAAACCCGGCCATTAGCCGCGTTAATTGTACGCCCGCCAATAAAATCGAAAACGCCATCGCCACCCGAAACGGGGTCGAGTTGCGAGTTAAGTTCGTCGAGTTTAAGTACTCGTAATAGCTTTTTGTTTTTTAGCTCTTGTGGCAATAAACTGTTACGGTCGGGTAGGTTATATAAACGCGAACCCGATGCGGCATCGTCGAACTGTACTTCGAGTATAAAATCGTCGCTGTTAATTTGGTAAGCTCCAATGGAGTAAACGTTTTTCATCATTAAATTCCAAATGGGCTGGTTTGGCGAAAAAGTTGCACTTTTCAACAGTTTTAATATCAAAGCCTGCTCACCGTCGACTCCATCGGTCGAAAACTCGCCCACCTGATATACCTGTCCGCCAACGGTGTATTTAAAAGCTACAGCCAAAACCTCGTCGGAGTTAAGTGCGGTGTTTAACGATAAGTAGCCTAATTTAGCATCGTAAGTGTACTCGTTTGCCGACAATTTACGCGCGTACTCAATTTTCTCGAAATCGGTGCCGGTTTTAAGGCCTAAAGCTATAAGTGTTTTGTTAACAAAGTTTATGTTACGAAATTGTGTACCAAGGTTAACAAGTTGCTCATAAAGGCTGTTGGCATTATTTGCCGGCACATTAAAGTTTTTTGTTGTTACAACATTAGTATTGCTAATATTTTTTTCGGTACGCCCGTAAATTTGGCGTGTATTTTTTTCTTCGCCAAGGTCAACAAAAGCCACAATGTTACGGGCGTTTTCAACGCTGCGTGTTGTATTGGTAACCCAAACTTCAATTTTGCTAATATCAACAGCCGACGAAATAATCGGCAAATGCGATAATGCTGTATCGTAATTTGCTCTAAAATATTGCGCCAGAAAAAAATGCCTGTTTTTATCATAATCGAGTGCCGAAATATCGTATGAGCTTTTTTGGGCACCACCTTCAACAGTAATAGTTTTTGTTTCGCCCTCTTGCTGCGAAAAAACGCTCGACACGTAAAGTTTACCAAATTTAAGCTCGGTTAAAATACCAAACAGGCTTTGGCTGCCAGTAATAAGCGATGTTGTTAAAGGCAACGACACGTTACCTGCTTCAATTTTTTGGATAATATCGTCTTCTTTTCCCTGGTAGCGCAGGTTCATTGTGTTATCGAACTCAAATTGCGACTCGGTGTCGTATTTAACTTTCATCTCAAGGTTGTCGCCAATTTTACCGGTAACATTCATTTGTATCTCTTCTTTAAAATCGAAGAT
This sequence comes from uncultured Bacteroidales bacterium, assembly GCA_964544385.1. Taxonomy (GTDB): domain Bacteria; phylum Bacteroidota; class Bacteroidia; order Bacteroidales; family SZUA-534; genus CAZJCR01. Next base: position 12,347 of record CAZJCR010000014.1, on the reverse strand, counting down.
AGTATTGCGTTGAAGGTTAACAGGTTGTATGGGGTTCTCGTTATTGGTAATTTTTACTCCAAATTTAAGTGCGGCACGCCCCGATGGTTTAATGTCGATAGTGCTGCTCCCAAAAATTGTTTCGAAAGCCTCGCCCGGGATATTTATTTTAGGGATAATTGACGATTGGTGTTCAAATTTTTCGGTTTTATAGCGTTCGCGCCAGTATTTTTTTAGTTTTGTTTGCACATCGTAACCCTGAAACTCGTCGAACGACATGTAATAAGGCACCGAGTAATCGGTATTACCGGCTTTATTGCGAATTATATATTGGTTATTTTCGCTATCGAACTCAACTTGCTGGGTAAAAGTTGCGGGAACTTTAAGGTTAATATTTGAACTTGCATTTTGTTTATCGTACGGGTTTGTGGTTTTTGGTGAAATTTTGTACGGCAAGTTTGTAGTATCGGTAGTATTTTGAGCATTAACAACTATAGTTGCAGCAATAAAAACTACTATTAAAACCGGTATTTTAAAAATATCTCGTCTCAACTAAAATATCGTTGTAATTAATTAACTATAACATTTTAAGGCCTTGTTTAACAAGCTCTTCAACATTAGCGTTGGCATTTTTGCCGAGCAACTTGTCTAAAACTTTTTCGACAGCATTTTTTTGGAAACCTAACATTACCAATGCTGATAACGCTTCGGACCGCGATAAATTGTCTTGTGCAGGTAAAAATCCTGGAGTACCTTCAATTTTACCAACCTTATCTTTTAAATCGATAATAACACGTTGTGCAGTTTTTGCACCAATACCTTTAATATTGCTCAACAGAGTTGTGTTTCCCGATGCAATAGCATCGCGCAATTCGTCGACACCCGACGCCGACAACATCATACGCGCTGTATTGGCTCCAATGCCCGAAACAGATATTAGTTGCCTGAAAAGTTCGCGCTCGGGTTTCGAAAAAAAGCCGAATAACAGGTGAGCATCCTCGCGAATAACCTGATGTATATATAGTGTGGCCATGCTACTGCCCGACAAAGCTGTATATGTTGTTAAAGGTATATTTATAAAAAAACCTATGCCCTCGTTCTCAATTACAGCAAAAGTCGGGGTTATTTCAACAATTTTTCCTTTTATATACTCGTACATATTTATTGTTTAGCGTTTAACGGGCAAAACTACAAAAAATGGTTAAACCATATTTGTATATTTACATTTTTTAAAAAAAAAGGCTTAATTAATACCTAAGTTGAGCGGTTTAAGCAAAGCTAACAAGTATTTTACTTATGTTTACCCCACTATGTTGCTTTTGTTGTGTTTAATTAACCATGTGGGGCAAGTTGCTTACTATGCTTACATAAATTGCTTTACTAAGTAACTAATTTATTGATATATAATAATTAACACAAACACGTTATAAATAAACCGCGAACCTGAAGTTTTATTATCGATATTGCAAATTATTTAATAACAGCTAAATATTAACCGGTTTTTATATTTTTGCAACCTAAAATTTAAAAAGTGAAAATTTGGACAAATTTATCGGGGTTTAATGCCACCAATGCAGTAATAACTATTGGTTCGTTCGACGGGGTGCACCTTGGGCACAAACAAGTGCTTAACAAATTGGCTCAAACGGCTGCAAAAGTTAACGGGCAAAGCGTTGTTTTTACATTTTGGCCGCATCCGGCAACGGTTTTACAACCCGCTACAAATATTGGCTTTTTAAATACTATTGACGAAAAAATTGAGCTTTTTAAACTGGCTGGCGTCAATCACCTTATTATTTATCCTTTTTCTGTTGAGTTTTCGCAATTAAATTATAACAATTTTGTTAAACAAATTTTGGTCGACAAATTAAACGTTAACACTTTACTTGTTGGTTACGATAATAAAATTGGTAAAAACCGCGAGGGTAACTTTGAACAGGTAAAAAAATTAGCAAAAATTTATGGCTTTTGCCCCATAAGCCTCGAGCAACTAAAAATTGGCGAAAACCTTATTAGCTCAACAAACATACGCAACCTGCTTGCCAATGGCAAGGTTTACGATGCATCGAAACTGCTTGGTTACTATTACAGTATTACGGGCAAAGTAGTTAAAGGCCAGCAAATTGGCAATAAAATTGGGTTCCCTACCGCCAATATTGAACCCGATAAACAAAAAATTATTCCGGCAAACGGAGTTTATGCTATTATTGCAAAATATAACAACTCCAATTACAAAGGTATTATGAATATTGGCTTAAGGCCTACTATAGGCAACAAAACTATTTTGCCTGTTATTGAGGCGCATTTATTTAATTTTAATGGCAATTTATACAACCAGCAAATTACCGTTAAAATAATTCACGGGCTGCGCAGCGAGCAAAAATTTGAATCGGTTGATGCTTTGCGTGCCCAAATTAGTGCCGACAAAGCCCGTGCAATAAAGCTGCTCGAAAATATTGATATTTAACAATAGTTTTATTAAAACCCAAATTGAGCTAATCGCTCAATCGATTTAGATTTTGTAAGTATTTCACTACACTTCGTTAGTGAAACACAACAAACTCTACATCGGGGTTAACCTAAGTAAATCGTTTATTTACTACGCTTTAACCGCTTAACTTAGGTACAACCCAAATTTAGCAGTTTCGGCAGTAAAATCCATGTGTGGGTATTGTTTTAGCAAATTGCTAATAACTAATAGTTGTTTTTTGGCAAACTCAATATAACCATCGCTATTTTTGTCGAAAGGTTTGTGGTTAAAGGCGTTTTTTAATTGCTCAATATTCAACATAGTTTTATTAGTGCTGGCATCAAAATAAGTATTTGTAAATTTTTGCCATATGTAATTAACAGCTAAATGGTTTGGGTGCGCCATGTCGTCGGCATAAAACCGGTAATCACGCAAATCGTCGAGCATAATTTCGTAAGCCGGAAAATAGCAAACATTTTTAAACTGGCTAACAAGTTGGTGCACAGCTAAAACTAATGTAGCCTTGCTTAACTGGTTTTGTTCAAAACCGTCGCCTAAATGGCGTATTGGGCTAACCGTTAAAATTATCGACAGTTTATTATTAAAATTTAAAAGGTTATTAAAAAGGTCAGCGCAGGTGTCAACAATTTGGTTAACAGTAAGTTTTGAGCGTGTAAAATTTGATGCCGGCAGTTTATGGCAATTGTTAACAATGTTACCATTTGATAGTTTATAAACCCAGGCAGTGCCAAAAGTTAAAATAAGCACATTGGCTTGTTTTAAATAAGTATGTGCCTGTTTAAAACTTTTATTTATCAGGTTTAAACACTCATCTTTATCGTTACCCGAAAAATTACTATGATGATAAAACGATGACCATTTATTGTTAAAAAAAAACAAATCGTGGTGGGTAAACAAATTATTATTAATTAACCTGTTAAGCGAACATGCAACCGACATTGGGTTATATATTGTACCAAAAGGGCTACCTTGTGCATCAAATTTGAAATCGATAAGTTTTTGGCCAATATTTTGGGCAAAACACGAGCCAATAAACATTGTTTTGTTGTTATACCCAATATTCAGGGTTTGTTTTTTTATTTTTATTTCGGTTCTAAAATCCATTATAAACCTATTTGTGATGATACCCAATTATTAACAGTAACAACTAAATTGTTACGGCAAAAATCGTTATGTAACTCGTGATAAGCATTTAAAAACGAAATAAATGTAATGTTTTGATTATTGCTTTGGGCAAGTTTTACCGAGCATAAAGGTGATGTAATTAAATCGGTAGTACCATGCAGCAATAAAACCGGTATTTTAATTTTATACCCGTTGTTAATGGCATAAATACCTTTATTTATTATTTGGTACAAAAACCCTAACGATATTGAACCGTGTACTAAAGGGTCCGATTTATATTTAACAGTTTCGGGGTGCAGTGTACTTATATGGTTTACATTTAGGCCGGCGTTAACTGTAACATTAGGGGCAATTAGCTGCATTAGTGCTACAAATTTTTTAACAACAATATTTGGGTCGGCAGTAAGTTTTAACCATGGCGAAGTTACTACAGCGCCATTTATATCTGGGTTATTGTTTAACAAATAATTCAGTGCCAAATTACCGCCCAAACTATGGCCATAAATAAATAAAGGCACATTAGGGTACAATTGCTTAGTTTTAGCAACAAGCAAATCAATATCGTTAAGCAAAGCGTTGTACGAAATAATAGTACCTCGTTTGCCTGCACTATGCCCATGTCCAAATAAATCGAAACCTGTAAAATTTATGTTGTGCTTTGCCAACAATTCAAAATAAGGCGAGTACCGCAAACTATGTTCGCCAAAACCATGTATTAATAATACTACTGCCTTTGGTTTTATGTTATACTGCCAGTTATAACAAGCAAGGTTGTAACCGCTACGGCTTTGTATGTTAAATGTACTTATTTCCATTTAGTAGGTATAATTAACAAAATTATTAATAATATTAAGCTTACCAGTACATTAAAACCTAAGTTTAGCGGTTGGAGCTAAGCGAACAAACGCTTTACTTAGGTATAACCCCGATTTTCATTTTGTTGTATTTCACTACACTTAGTTAGTGAAATACAACAAAATTTAAATCGATTGAGCGAATCGCTCAATTTGGGTAAAAATAAGCAATTGTAAAAGTTAAAATAAAAACTGTAATAACTTTTAAGTAAGCTGTAATCCTTGGCTTTTTATTTTATCAATAATTGTAATATTTGCACAATAAATTAAATATTAACCCTGTTGGCAGTTAATTTTTTTTTATTTACAAGTGTACTGCACATTTTTATTACCTGGTTATATATACCGGTACTACCAAACCCGCATAAATCGTATAGTTCTTCGGGTTTACCATGTTCAACAAAAGTGTCGTTAATGCCTAACCTAACCACGTTGCATTTGTAATTATTGTCGGCCATAAACTCAAGAACCGCGCTACCAAACCCACCTTGTATAACGCCATCTTCGACAGTAATAATTTTATCGAAATTTTTAAAAACGTTGTGTAACAAAATGGTATCGAGCGGTTTAACAAAACGCATATCGTAGTGCGCAAAATTAACGCCTTGTTGGGTAAGTTTTTCGCTAATTTGATTTACAAAATTACCAACTGTGCCAATTGTCAAAATTGCAATATCGGTACCTTGTTTAATAACCCGGCCTTTGCCAATCTCAATTTCGGCAAAAGGCAAGTTCCATTTATGATGCACGCCACACCCCCTTGGATACCTTATACTAAATGGCCCAAATTGTTTTGTTTGAGCTGTATACATAAGGTTTCGCAATTCAATTTCGTCCATAGGTGCCGATACAATCATGTTTGGAATATTGCGCATAAATGCAATATCGAATGCCCCGTGGTGAGTAGCGCCGTCGGCACCAACAATTCCGCCGCGGTCTAAACAAAAAACTACATTTAATTTTTGCAAGGCTACGTCGTGTATAATTTGGTCGTAAGCGCGTTGCATAAAGGTACTGTAAATGTTACAATATGGTATCAATCCTTGTGCTGCAAGGCCTGCCGAAAAAGTAACTGCATGTTGTTCGGCTATGCCAACGTCAAAAGTACGTTCGGGCATTGCCTCCATCATTATATTTAACGAGCAACCGGTAGGCATTGCCGGCGTAATACCAACAATTTTATCGTTATTTTTGGCAAGTTCGAGCAAAGTGTGGCCAAAAACATCTTGATAACGGGCGGGTTCGGGTTTATTGTTAGGTATATTAATAAGTTCGCCGGTAATTTTATTAAAAGGCCCGGGGGCATGCCATTTTGTTTGTTCCAGTTCGGCTTGTTTAAAGCCTTTACCTTTAACTGTTTTTATATGTAACACTTTAGGCCCCTGAATATTTTTAAGGTCGTTAAGTATTTTGGCAAGATAAATAACATCGTGTCCATCAACCGGGCCAAAATATCTAAAGTTCAATGCTTCAAAAATATTTCCTTGTTTCATAACGATACTTTTTATACCGTTATCGATTTTTTGAATTAGCGATTGGGTATTTGGTCCAAAACGGTTAAGTTTGCCTAACATGTTCCAAACTTCGTCTTTAAGTTTGTTATATGTCCGCGATGTGGCTATATCAACTAAGTACTCTTTAAAAGCACCAACACTTGGGTCAATGGCCATGTTGTTATCGTTTACAATAACAAGCAGGTTCGATTTTTGTACGCCTGCATTATTTAACCCTTCAAAAGCGAGGCCACCTGTAAGCGAGCCGTCGCCAATAACAGCTATAACCTGCCTTTGTGGTTCGTTTTTTAGTTTCGATGCCATTGCTAAACCTAAAGCAGCCGAAATGCTTGTTGACGAATGTCCTACGCCAAAGGCATCATACTCGCTCTCAGACCGTGTAGGGAAACCACTTATTCCATGTAGTTTTCGGTTTGTCGAGAATTTATCTTTACGACCTGTAAGTATTTTATGCCCGTATGCCTGGTGGCCAACGTCCCATACAATTTGGTCGTAAGGGGTATTAAATGCATAATGTAATGCTACAGTAAGCTCAACAACCCCTAAACTTGCACCAAAATGGCCCGGGTTATTGCTCACAACATCTATTATATATTGTCGCAGTTCGTTGCTTAAATCAACAAGCTGCTCGTAACTTAGCTTACGTAAATCGTTTGGATAGTTTATTTTTGATAAAAGTGGTCCAGGCATATAAACTCATTTTTATAAAGCCGACAAATATACGACTATTTAGCTATAACTTTTAATTTGTTACATTATTGTAACCTTTTTATACTTAAACAAACATTTAAATATCAGGAAAGTTTTTTTAGTTTTAAATGTGGTTTTTTAAATTTTGAGCGTAACCACTTTGGCAATATTAAAGCCCCAATTATAAGATAAGGATAATAAGTATATAGCCTCCACAAAAGTGCTAACAATGCAGCTACACCGGCCGTGGGCAAAAAATCGCCTAAATATTCGGTAAAAACATACTCCGACAGCCCACTACCACCCGGGGTAGGACTAACAAGCATCATTAACCACATAACAAGCTGGCGGGCAAAAAGTAAAAAATGATTTTGCACATCAAAAAAAGCTAAGAATAACGCGTTTACTATCCAATACCTTGCTGTCCACGAAAAAAAAGTAGCACCAAAAGCTTTTACCCAAAAAACAGTTTTTTTTGTCTGAAACTCTTTTGAACTTTTAATAATATCGTCGCCGGTTTTGCTTGCTGTATCGCGCCATTTGCGTAAAAAAGGCAACTTAAAAACAAAAAGCAACAACATTTTAAAACCACGTGGATTAATAAAAAGGCCATAGGCCACAAGCATCACCCATAATGTTTTTAATCCATAACCTATAAACGCGGCAAGTACAAAAGGGTTGCTTAAACTAAAACCACCACCTATCGCGAATAAATTGGCCTGGTTTACTAACATTATAAGTAATGGAAACATTAGTACAAAATACAGCTCGTCTAAAAACGATGTTGTCATTACAACGGCAGTGCTTTTACCTAAATTTATACCCTCTTTATTAACATAAATTACTGCAACACTTGTACCTCCAATTGCCGACGGCGTAATGGCCGATGTAAACTCCCATAATAAAATTACACGAATTGCCTGAATCCAGCCCAGCTCGTTGTCGGTAAGTATGCGTAAACGGGTTATATATCCAATGTCGCGTATTATAAGTAAAATCAAACCAATAAACATCCAAAAAACCGAGCGGTATGTAAATTTTACTATCTCGAAAGCTGTAATATCAAAATTGCGGACCATTAAAAATATCACTACACCAATACCTATTAATGTTGGGTATATAATTTTTGATATTTTTACCGATTGTAAAGGGCTCTTTTTATTCGACATTTTTAAGCTAATAGTTTATTTTACTTTTAAAACAGCTTTTAACCTAAGTTGAGTGTTTAAAACGTTGCAAATAAACGCTTTACTTAGGTATAATCGCAATGTAGAGTTTGTTGTATTTCACTTAGTTTATAAAACGCAACAAACCCTAAATTTGTACTAAACCTATACAAAGCTATAGTTAACTTTGCTTTATTCGCACAACATAGGTACAAGTTGGCTTTTGTTTTTGTTTGCACAATATAAGGTTTTGCAAAATAACAATAAGTATATTTTATAATTTTATAACCTAAGTTTAGAGGTTTGAGCTAAACGAACAAACGCTTTACTTAGGTATAGCTCCGATTTAGAGTTTGATGTGTTTAACTAATCAAGTGTAGTGAAATTCTTACAAAATCGAAATCGATTGAGTAATTAGCTTAATTTGGGTATTACCTAAAAACCGCATACATATTTTTCTAACCACAGAGATAACAGAGTTCACAGAGAAAAACATCACTGTTTTAAATGAGTCAAACTTTGCTGTGCTCTTTATTCTCTGCAATTTGTAGTATTTTACTTGCTGATTTTAGGGTATTAATCGATTACAAATTTATAATGCCTAATATGGATTATTTTACTAAAACATTTTAACAAGCAATTTGTATTATTAACAGGTATCATTAAAACAATACCATAACCATTCCCATAATATTACAATAAAAAGTTAACCATGAAAACCAATTTCAACAACCCGCTAATGCAATTTGACGCGCTCCAAAATTCGGCGTCGTTTTTAAATTTTATTGTTCAAAACTCGAGCAGTTGCGTGCTAATTTTAGACGAGAACTTAGTTGTGCAAGCCTACAACGAATCGGCAAAAAAGCTTTTTAATAGTATTTTTGGCGAGTACATTTTATACAAAAAAATAGGCGATGCCTTAGGTTGTGGCAACTCAATAAACGAGCAAAAACAGTGCACACATACCAGCAAGTGCAAATTGTGCACACTTAAAAACGACCTTTACGAATCGTTTTCATCAAAACAAGCTGTCTACAAAAAAAACATTGAGAACCAATACCTTAATAGCGACAACATGTTAACAACCCGGGTATTACAATACTCAATTAAACCCATTAAAATTAACACAACCGAGTATATAACAATACTAATTGAAGATATTACACACACTAAGCCTGTTGACGAAAAACCATTAGAACAAACAACTATCGCGCAAAGCGATTACTGGATTTCGTAACAATACGCTAAAACCTAAAATTTTTATTTTAACAGGGCAGGCCAAAAAACCTGCCCCGTTTATTTAGTTATACACGTTAAAACAATTTAAACATAAAATTTATTTTATAAATTTGCCCTACCTTACTACTTAAACCTAAAAATTAAAATTATGTACAAATTATTATTTGTTAGTATTATTGCACTAGTTTTAGGCTGCACGCCAAAACAAGCAAAAATTGAATATCCAATGACAAAACAAACCGATACAATTGACAACTATTTTGGTCACGAAATTAGCGACCCTTTTCGATGGCTCGAAGACGACATGAGCACCGAAACCGCCGACTGGGTTGCCCAACAAAATTTGGTAACACAAAATTATTTGGCGCAAATACCATATAGGCAAAAAATTAACCAACGTATTACTAAAATATGGGACTATCCTAAAATTTCGGCACCTTTTAAAAGTGGCGGCCACTGGTTTGTACTTAAAAACGACGGCCTGCAAAACCAAAGCGTAGTATATATTAAAAGCACTTACAACGGCGACGAAAAGGTAATACTCGACCCAAATAAACTGTCGGACGATGGCACTGTTGCTTTAACAAACCTTGAAGTGTCGGACGATGGAAAATACCTTGCATACGGAATTTCGCGTGCGGGTTCCGACTGGCGCGAGCTGTTTGTAAAAAATATTGAAACCGGCGAACTTTTAAACGACCACATTAACTGGGCTAAATTTACCGAAATTACTTGGTACAACAACGGCTTTTTTTACTCGAGATACCCCGAACCTGCACAAGGCGACAAACTTAAAGGTGTTAACGAAAAATGCCAGGTATATTACCACAAAATTGGCGAACCACAAGCTAACGACGAACTTATTTACGAAGACAAAAACAACCCGTCGTGGGGATTTGGAACATACGTTACTAACGACAAAAATTATTTAGTAATTATGGTAACCGAATCAACATCGGGTAATGCTTTATACGTTAAAAACTTAAACAACAAAAAACCTATTGTTAAAATTGTCGAAACTTTTGACAACGAATTTATACCTATCGACCACATAAACAATAAACTTTTAGTACTTACAAACTACAATGCACCCAAAAATAAAATAATAGCAATCGACCCTCAAAACCCCGACAAAAACAACTGGACCGATTTTATTCCCGAAGACCAGGGAGTGCTCCAAAGCATTAACATAGTTGGCAGCAAAATTATTGCCGAGTACCTTAAAGATGCCCATAGTATGGCAAAAACTTTTAATATCGACGGCACACCATCGGCCGATATCGAATTCCCGTTCTTAGGCTCAGTATCGGGATTTACAGGCAAAATTGACGACGAGTTTACCTTTTACTCAATAACATCGTTTACAACCCCGTCGACAATATACAAGTACAATGTAAAAGACAATACATCGGAACTTTTTCAAACAACCGAAATTGATTTTGACGCATCGCAATACGAAACCAAACAAGTATTTTACACCAGTAAAGACAGCACCCGCGTACCAATGTTTATTGTGCACAAAAAAAATATTACGTTAAACGGTAACAACCCGGTATTACTTTACGGATACGGCGGCTTTAACATTAGCCTTACCCCTGGCTTTAGCGTTAGCAGGCTTATTTGGCTCGAACAAGGCGGTATTTACGCCATGATGAACCTTAGGGGCGGCGGCGAATATGGTGAAGAGTGGCACCAGGCCGGGACAAAACTAAACAAACAAAACGTTTTTGACGACTGCATTGCAGCAGCCGAATACCTTATAAACGAAAAATATACCAAAGCCGGTAAAATTGCGCTAATGGGCGGTTCAAACGGCGGCCTGCTTGTTGGCGCGGTTGTTAACCAACGCCCCGAACTGTTTGGCGCAGCAATACCTGCCGTGGGAGTTATGGACATGCTTCGCTATCATAAATTTACTATTGGCCGATATTGGGCCACCGACTACGGCACCAGCGAAGAGAGTGAAGAAATGTTTAAATATCTGCTTAGCTACTCGCCCGTGCATACTATTAACGAAGGCATTAACTACCCTGCCATAATGGTTACAACAGCCGACCACGACGACCGCGTTGTGCCTGCGCACTCGTTTAAATACATTGCTACACTGCAACAAAAATACAAAGGCCCGAACCCGGTAATTATTCGTATCGAAACCAATGCCGGGCACGGCGCAGGCAAACCAACATCGAAAGTTATTGACGAACTTGCCGACACTTACAGCTTTTTATTTTATAACCTTAACCACAAGGTTGATATTAAATAAACCCAAATTGAGCGATTAGCTCAATAGATTAATAAAATAAATAAGGCTGTTGTAAATATTACCACAGCCTTATTTTTTTAACATAAATTAACATGAAACTAACTGTACCATACAAATACATTGTAATTGAAGGCAACATTGGAGCAGGCAAAACAACACTTGCAACAAAAATTGCAGATTTATTTAAAGCCAAATTGGTTTTAGAGCAGTTTGCCGACAACCCTTTTTTGCCAAAATTTTATCAAAACCCCGACAGGTACGCGTTTACGCTCGAGTTGTCGTTTTTGGCCACAAGGTTTAAACAACTTAATGCCGAAATTAACAACTCCGAACTATTTACATCATTTACAATTGCCGACTATTACTTTATTAAATCGTTGGTTTTTGCTCGCACCACACTTAACACCGACGAGTATTTACTATACCGTCAGGTTTACGATATTATATATCAACAACTACCGCAACCCAACTTATATATTTATCTACACTCAAACCCCGACCGCCTTATTGCAAACATTAAACAACGTGCCCGACAATACGAACAAAACATTGAAGAACAATATTTAAAGAATTTACAAAACAGTTATTTCGAGTATTTTAAAACTGTTACAAAATTTCCGGTTATTGTTATTGAAACTACTATGCTCGACTTTGTAAACAACCCTATACATTTTAACAAAATAGTCGAAATTATTACAAAAAACGGGCATAAACCGGGGCTGCAAATTATCGAAAACAGTTATTTCGAATAAAAAATTTTGAAATAAGCAAAAGAGCACGTGCAAAACATTGACAACTACTTTATATACTAAACAAGCACGGTAAAATAAAGTATTTCCTAAAATCCGCAAGTAAATTTTTCAAACCACTGAGAGCACCGAGTTCACAGATAAAAACATCACTGTTTTAAATAAGTCAAACCCAAATTGAGCGATTCGCTCAATCGATTTAGATTTTGCAACCGCTCAACTTAGGTCAAACTTTGCAGTTCTCTTTATTCTCTGCGGTTTGTAGTATTTTACTTGC
>CAZJCR010000013.1:21318-32528 GCA_964544385.1 uncultured Bacteroidales bacterium | reverse complement strand
ACTAGTTTTGTAATAAAAATACAAAGCTAAAATGTTTTTATAAAAAAAAAAATCATGTATCCTTTATTTCAGTGGTTAAAGGACTTTAGATTGTTATAAACATGTCAAATATACTATTTTTTCATATTTAATCACCTTTTCTGATAATTCCTTTATTAATTTTTCGAAATTATTTTCAATTTCGTAGTAATATTTTGTAAAAACGCCAATTGCAAATTGGCTATAATTTGGCAGCGAGGTGTTTCTCGACATTCCGTTTAGTACTTTTTCGATACCATTTGTTGTAGTGTAAAGTTGCAGCCAATTATTTTTAATCATAAAATTTGCAAATATTTTTTGTGCCGGGGGTATGTAAATATCGTTTTCGGCAATGTAATTATATACTTTTTGGGCGTATCGGTTTAAGTTTGTATTACAATAATTGTCCCATTTTGTTGATAAAAAATGGTCAAAAACTATGTCGGCAACAATGCCGCTGTATAAATTGTATTTAGGGCGGAACATATCGCGTACATTTTTGTGGTACTGGTTGTTGTCGGCATTTTTATCGATAAAACGGTGTAAAAGTATGCCTTGTTTTATGTTTTCGGGATAGTTTTTATATTTATTACCTTTAACAAAATCGCCAATAAAGTTACCTATTAAAACCTGGTTTATTCCGCCCGACAAATACATGTGTGCTAAAATATTCATGTTAGTTAGTTTTCGTATGTTTTGCCGGCGAAATATATTTTTGTTGTGTTTACTCCCTGGTTAAACACAACAGTATTGCCAATTGCTTTATAGTTGTTAATTTTTTCGAACGAAAGTGTTTGGTGTTGCCCATTGCTAAAATATATAAGGTTGCCTTTTGTATCGGGGTATGCAATACCCAGGTTGTTTATTTCGAAACTTGTAGGTATGTAGTTTTCAACAAGGTAACTTGTACCATTTGTAAACATAAACAGCATGCCTTGTTGTTGGTATATTAATATGTCTTTGTATAATTTGTACGATGTGGGGGCAAAGTCGCTAATATTGTACATAGTGCCTTTGCTGTATAGTTTAAACGATTCCATGTTGTCAATATACGCAACGCTTTCGTAGGCTGTTTCGAACGATTTTGGCTTAAAAGGTTCAATATCGTGTAAATTATTGTTATAGAATACTTTAAATTGTTCGGTACCTGGGTCGATAAAAGCAACTATATTGCGGCCTGTTTTTATTGTTGCATTTGCTGCGTTTTGTAATAGTTCGGTTGTTTTGCCGTTGTAAAACAACTTAAGGTTATTGTAGGCGTCGATATAAACAAGCATGTTGTTGCCTGTAATAAATGAGTTTGTGTTGTCGTGTATTAACCCGTCTTGTAGTATATATATTTTACCGTTATAGTAGGCTTTAAAAAAGTATGTTTCGTAGTCGATGTATGCTACAATGCTGTCGTTAATTTTAAAATCGCCGGCATTTTTGGTAAGTAAGGTTTTTTTACCGTTTTCGAAAACATAAAGCTGGTTGCCAATTTTGTATGCAACCAGGTTGTCGGTAACTAAAAAACTGTCGATTAGGTAACCAATACTGTATTCGATGTGGTTTGTGTAAATTTTTAGTTCGTCGTTGTTTGTAATGTAACCAACACAATGGTTTCCTGTTTTTACCTTTTTTATAGGCTGAAACTCGAGCTGGCGGGTGTTCCCGTTATCAAAAACATAAAACTTTTTTTGGTAATCGGTAAAGGCCACTAAATTTTGAGCTAAAGCATTTATCGATATTATTGTTAGTATGAGTAATAATATTTTTGGCATATTTTTTTTGCCAATAAAAGTACATTTTTAAATTGTATATCAATAATATTTATTGTCTGATTATTGTAAATGTGTTGTCGTTGTTTATTTTTATTATTGATGATGGTTTTGCTTTAGCGGGTTCGTTTTGCCTGTGTTTTACAATGTAGTCAACGTTTTGGGTAATTTGCGAAGTTATTTGGGCAAAGTTTTCGGGTGCAGGTTGGCCGCTAATGTTTGCCGATGTTGATATTATTGGTTTGCGCAACTGCATTAGCAGTTTTTGACAAAACGGGTCGTTTGGTATACGTATTGCAATGGTGTTGTCGGCCTTGTTTATTGCATTTTGTGCTATGTTTTTTGCGCCACAAAATATTATTGTTGTTGGTTTTGTTGCCATTTCAATAATGTCGAGTGCTACTTGTGGTGGGCTGTCAACGTAACGGTTAATGCTGTTAATGTTGCTTAGTAAAACTATAAGTGATTTGCTGTCGGTACGTTGTTTTATTTTAAAAATATTGTCGACAGCCTGGGGGTTTGTTGCATCACAACCTAACCCCCATATAGTGTCGGTGGGGTATAATATAATGCCTCCATTATATAATACCGCAAGTGCTTGTTTTATATCGGTTTCCATTATACAGCCACATCAAAATCGCGTAAAGCGTTGTTTAACGATGTTTTTTTGTCGGTCGATTCTTTTCGTTGGCCAATTATTAATGCGCATGGTACGTTGTATTGCCCGGCGTTAAATTTTTTTGTGTACGAACCGGGTATAACAACCGACCGTGGTGGTACGTAGCCTTTGTATTCGACAGGCGATGATCCTGAAACATCGATAATTTTTGTTGAATTTGTAATTACTACGTTGGCCCCGAGTACAGCCTCGTGGCATATGTGTGCCCCTTCAACAACAATGCAACGCGAGCCTATAAAGCAATTATCTTCGATAATAACAGGTGCTGCCTGCACTGGTTCCAGAACGCCGCCAATGCCAACACCCCCGCTAAGGTGTACGTTTTTGCCAATTTGCGCGCATGAGCCAACAGTTGCCCAGGTGTCTACCATTGTTCCACTATCGACATATGCGCCAATGTTTACGTACGATGGCATCATTACAACACCGGGCGCAAGGTACGAACCGTAACGGGCAAGGGCGTGTGGTACTACTCTTATGCCTTGTTGTGCAAAATTTTTTTTAAGGGCAATTTTATCGTGGAACTCAAAAGGTCCAACTTCAATAGTTTCCATTTTGCTAATCGGAAAAAACAGGATAACGGCTTTTTTTACCCACTCGTTTACCTGCCATTCATTGTTTATGGGTTCGGCAACCCTAAGTTTGCCTTTGTCGAGCAGTTCGATAACTTGTTTTATTGTGTCTTGTGTTTTTGGTTGGTTTAGCAGGTCGCGGTTTTGCCATGCTTGTTCAATAGTTTGTTTTAGTTGTTCCATGTTTTTTTGTAATGTGTTTGTCGACTACAAATGTAGTAACATTTTTTTTAAGCTAAACTGGCTTGTTGTTTATAAACGATTTTATAATATTAAACAACGCATTTTGGTTTACCGGTTTGGCAAGGTAGGCGTTACAACCGGCTTGCAGGCAAAGGTTTTCGTATTCTTTCATGGCAAATGCTGTTTGGGCAATTATTGGTATTTTGGGGTGTGTAAACCTTATTTGGCGTGTTGCTTCAAGCCCGTCAATTTCGGGCATTCGTATGTCCATTAGTATTATATCGGGGGTGTTGCTCTTAACTTTTTCGATTGCCTGAGCTCCGTTGTATGCGTTAAATATTTGGGCATTGGTAGGTTGTAATAATGTTTCAAGAAATTTGGCGTTTGTTGGTTCGTCTTCAACAATTAGTATTTTTTTGCCGTTTAGGTTTAGCGATATATTTTGTAAAGTATTGTTTTTGCCTGAGTTTATCAACGATTTGAAAGGTAGTGTAAACCAAAATTTAGAACCTTTACCGGGAGCCGATTCAACGCCAATTTGCCCGCCTAATTGTTCGATAATTTTTTTTGATATAGCTAAGCCTAATCCTGTTCCCCGGTAATTACGTTCGAGTACGGTATCAACTTGCCTAAAGCTTTCAAAAACTAATTGTTGCATCTCGAGTGGTATGCCTATTCCGGTGTCTTTAACATAGAATTTAATTGTATTTTGGTCTTTAAAGTCGTAGCCAATATTTATTTGGCCGTAATCGGTAAATTTAATTGCATTGCCCACAAGGTTTGTAAAAACTTGTTTAAGCCTTGCCCTGTCGCTGGTAATTGTTATTTCGTCCGACAAGTCGGTGTCGACACTTAGTTTTAAATTTTTATTTATTAGTTGTTCTTTGCAAAGTGTAATTTCAATTACCTCGTGTAGCAATTGGTTTATATTAAATGGGTTAAAGTGTAGTTTTAGTTGTCCGGCCTCAATTTTCGATATATCAATAATATCGTTTACAAGCATAAGTAAATCGTCGCAACTATTGTTAATAAGTGTATAAAATTCTGTTTTTTTTTCGTCGCTTAGTTTTGTTGTGGTCAATAATTGGCTAAACCCAATTATGGCGTTCATGGGCGTTCGTATTTCGTGGCTCATGTTTGCTAAAAACGACGATTTTAACCGGTCGCTCTCTTCGGCTTTTTCTTTAGCCGACACTAAGTCCCACTCCATACGTTTACGGAACACTGCTAACCCATAAACATTTGTAAGGCTTTTTATAAACGACAAATGTTGGTTACTAAAACCGTTGGGTGCATTTATAAGTACAAGTTGACCCATAAACTGGTTGTTTACAATTGCCGGGTATGTAATATAGTTGTTTATAAGCTGTGGTAAAATATTGCCTATTTTTTTATCGCCTTTAAGTTGCACATTGTTTTTTATAATAGGGTTTTCGGCATCAATTGGGTGCCCAAATAAACCTTTTTGAAAAAAGCTGTGTTTTGGAAAAAAATAAATATTTCCGGCTAACGCGTGTTTTTTGTCGTTAGTATCGGTAAAATAATGAACAAGAATGTTGTCGCTCATGGGGTCGTTAAAGGCTACGTAGCCGTTTTGGCTGTTGGTAAG
This sequence comes from uncultured Bacteroidales bacterium, assembly GCA_964544385.1. Taxonomy (GTDB): domain Bacteria; phylum Bacteroidota; class Bacteroidia; order Bacteroidales; family SZUA-534; genus CAZJCR01. The sequence goes on along the minus strand of CAZJCR010000013.1, from coordinate 27,707 downwards.
TTCAAGGCACGATTTAAATATTGTTCCTGCAATTGTTTCGATTGACAACGACGGTAAAATAAGCTGTGTGCTTGCGTTTGCTAACGATTGGTTTATGTTCGATTCGGTAATAATTTGCTTTTCGCGTTGTTGTTTTTCGGTAATGTCGATACCAATGCCGAGTAAGTATGGCTTTTGGTTTTTTGGTTTTACAGCTATTTTTGTTGTGTTAAAAATTTTGTTTATCGATGGGTATTCAATAATACGGGTAACAGCTGTTGAACTGTTAATGGTATATTGGTCGAACTCGCGGCTTTGTAAGGCAAAGTCGGGTTGTATTTCGGTGTCGGTTTTGCCTATAATTTGGTTTTTTGTAAGGTTTGTAATTTTTTCGAAGTATTTGTTTACTAACGAGTATTCAAAATTTGGTAAATTTTTGGTAAAAATCATAAGTGGTAAGCTGTCGATAAGCAGCTCGAGAAATTTTTTTTGTTCAAGCAGCTCTTCCTCCTGCTCTTTACGTGCAGTAATATCAACGCCAACCATCCACGAGTGCCAACCTGTAACTGGATATTTTTTGCTGTACCCCGACCATATTATTGTTTTTTGTGTGCCATTTTTGTGTGTTATTATCGATTCGTAGTTGTTAAAGTTGTCGTTTTGTGTAAGTTTAAGCAGGTTAATAAAGCTGTTGTCGGGAGCAATTACTTTATGTGCCTCCGGGTTGTTAGTAATTTCGTTTGATGTGTACCCTGTTGCCCGTTCGGCCTCGTTGTTCCAAAACACAAAACTGCCGTCGGGGTTGTTGGCGCATAATATAACAGGCATGCAATGTAAAATTGTTTGAAACCGGTTTTCATATTTAATAATCTCTTCGTCTTTTTGTTTTGTTTCGGTAATGTCGATAGTTATGCCGCGGCATATTTTTTTGTTATCGGTAAAAAAAACTTCGCCTTTTAGCATAATATATTTTGTTTTGCCCGATGGTGTATTAATGCGGCACTGAAAGCTTAATGTACCTGGGTTGTCAATAAAATCGTGTATACTTTCGGCAACTATTTGTTTGTCTACAGTATCGACATAATTATCTAACAGTTTACTAAAATTTATGGGTTCATTGGTTTCAAAAATTTTGCACATTTCGGTCGACCATTTAACCAATTGGTGGTTATCGATATCGAACGACCAGTACCCGAGTTGTGCTATTTTTTGAGCCTGTTCAAGCAGGTATTGTTTTTCTTCAATTTGTTGTAGTTGATTTTTTTCGGTGGTAATATCCTGAATAATAATGTATTGAAAATTAATTTCGGACATTTGGTAGTTGCTGGTTTTAACACGGGTGTCAACCAATACGCCGTTTGGTTTTATAAACCGCCAGTTTACAGGTTGTGTTGATGTTTGGGTATTTTTTAAAAATATACTGTTTATTAATTCAGCCGATTCAATGCCCCCTGGCTGGTATTTTGGCGATAACTGTAAAATTGTAAGTCCGGTAATATCGTTGGTAGTGCTCTCGAACAAGTTTGATGCGAGTACATTACAGTCGACAATTTTATTATTGATTAGTATTATTATGGCATCGTTCGAGTTTTCGAAAAGAGCTTTGTAGCGTAGTTCGTTATCTTTAATAGCATCGCAGGTGTACTTTAGTTGTTGGTTGTACAACAATAGTTTAGCCTCGGTTTTAAGTAGTTGTTTATTTTTTTCGATAATATTGTTATGGGTTTCAATGCGTTCGGTAATATCGGTTGCGGTACAAACAATACGGTCGTCGCCGGCCGGAAAAAATCTGAATTCCCAATATTTTTGGTTTTTGTCGGCTTTAGGGTTGTAAGTAATTTGTTTTTGTTCAATAAACGATTTTTTCATTATTTCGGCCCATTTGGGGTCGGCTGGGCTAAATTGCTGCAAAAAGCGTTTGCCTTTTAAATAGTTGTTTAAATATCCGAATGCTTTTTCAAAAGCAGGGTTAACGCAAATAAACTCAAAATCAATAATTTCGGGTTCATCTTTTACAATTTTGAAAAGGCACATTGCGTCGGCAATGTTGTTAAATAAAAGCTCGAAGTGTTTACGATGAAGGGTGAGTTTTTTTTGTGTTTGTTCAAGGTCTTGCTTTAAAGTGTCGGTAGTTACTTTGGTATTAGAGTTTATTTTTTCAATTATCAGGTAATAATTAAACGGTTGTTTCAATATTTTGTAAATGCATGGCGCGTGTTTAATTATTGTATTATTACCTATGTTTAATTGTTTTTTTATTTTACCAATAAGTTCGGTATCGTTTATTATGCTACCAAGTTGTATGCCTGTATAATTTTTATTATCGATATTATATTTATTGCAAAAGTTGATATTTGCTGTAAAAACAAATAAATTTTTATCGCAAACAACAACAGGGTAGTTAATTTCGTTAATAAAACCTGATATGTAGGTATCAATATGGGCGTTCATTGTTTTATGGGTTAATGGCATGTTTTAAACAGTTATACAAAACCAATTGTTTTAATAAAAATATAACTGTGCTGTTAGCGCATGCTAATTATCTCAAAAAAAAAAAATTGATAACTTACTGTTTAAACATTTGCAAAAATTGATTGTATTATAGAAAACAAAAAAATTAAGCCATGGAAGAATTAAATACTAATCAAATAAACTCATATTTGGTTTTTAAAGTAGGGGACGAGGAGTTTGCCGCCAATGCCGGCAAAGTGCAACGTATACTCGAGATGCAACCGGTTACTGCAATTCCAAAATCGCCACGTTACATGAAAGGTGTAATTAATTTAATGGGTAAGGTTTTACCTGTAATTGATGCCCGTTTAAAAATGGGGCTTGAGGAGAAAGACGTTGATAGTAATACCTGTATTATTGTTTTAGAGGTAAAAAAGAAACAAAAAACAGTTGAAACCGGCATTATTGTCGACTCGGTACAAAGCGTTATCGAAATTCAGCCAAACGAAATAAAAGATGCTCCAAGTTTAGGTTTTCAGGTTAACGAGGAATTTATACATGGTATGGTTGAGCAAAATAGTAAATTTATAATGCTCATCGATATTGATAATGTATTTTCGAGCGACGAGGTTATTACTTTACAGGAAAAAGTAGAGTCGGTAAGCGAGGTTGAACCCGGAGAAACTCGTTAAAAAAAAAGCTGCCACAAAAAATGGCAGCTTTTTTTATTAAAGCTTTAGTTTTCGCGCAAAATATACTCGTCGTATTCAAGTTCAAACCTTAGTTTATGTTTCGACTCTTCGAGCGCGAGGCTTAAAAACACTTGTTTTAACCCGGGGTTATCGGTTTTGTCGGCTAAATTAACGTATAGTTTATAGGCGGCCTTTTCTTTTTTCATAGCAACCACTAAAGCCTCCTGGTATGTTAAAGTGCCCGATGTTGCAGGTATATTTACTATATAATCGGCAATATGCAGGTCGAGTACTTTCTCGTTTGATAATGTAAATTGTTTTTCCTGTTTAATTTTTATCAGCCTTGCTTTATGTGACATTTCCTCGTGGGCAAACTCGATAAACATTTTACGCATATCGTCGTTATTAGCTTTTGCCGAAAGGCTGTTGTAAAATTCAACCGCGTTTTCTTCCTCGTTTATGGCAAAGTCTAAAATATCGTCAATTGTTTCAAAATTTTTCATAATATATTGTTTTAAATTTTTACAAGTTTGTTAATTCGAACATGTGAATATACAATATTGTTTTGAAAATAAATTATAAAAAAGGCTGGCTAAAAATATTAACCAGCCTTTAATTATGTATTAAATTTGTTTTAGTTTTTATAAACTAATTTAATTTTTCAACCAGTTCGTTGTCAAAAGCTTCAACAATACTATCGCAACCATGGTTAAACATTTTTACAAAATTATTATTAGTTGTTTTGTTAAATTTAAAGTTATTAGTATTGTTATGTTTTAAAATTCCAAACAATTCAACTCTTACTGCGTCAATATTGTCGAGTTTTTTAAGCCCTAATGCGGCAATAATATTATTAAGCTGTTCAATATTGTTGTTTGCTGTTTTGGCTGGTAAGTTTGCATCAAACTGTTGAATAATTTTACCGCTTGCGGTAAAAGAGCCGCCAGTTTCGGCTGGAGCCGATGCTGGCATTACAAGTGATGCCATTTTAGCTGTTTGGGTTAAAGTATAATCGCTTACCATTATAAATTTAGCTTGCGCAAGCCATGTTTGTACCTGAGTTTTGTTAATTGCACAGCCAACAGGGTCTTCGCCAAAAATAAATAAATTAGATAGAGCCGAATTGTTTAGTTTATCGATAGTTTTTTCAGTTTCGGGTTTTGGCATTGCATTAATACCCCATTCGGTTGCTATATCAGTGTTTTTAATAAACTCGTTAACTGGTTGCGCCCCTATGGCAAAAAATGGGTTAATTCCCATGTCGATAAGGCCTTGAGAGTTGTTTTTTTCTTTTAGGCCAAATAAACCGTTTGCTGTTTTGCCAAGTTTACCTGTAATTAGTGCAAGGTTGTATAGTTCGGTAATTGTATCGGGCGATAGGTTTTTTTCCGAAAAAACTATAATCGCGTTAAGCTCTTTATTGTACTCTTCGGCAAATGCTTTTATTTGAGCCTGGTTAACCCCCGATTCGCTTACCAGTTGGTTGTACGATAATTGAAGCAGGTTTGTTTTGTAGTGTTCAAACCCTTCGCAATTTTGGTTTATAAAAAAGCTGTTTTGTTTATTGTTGGTAAGTAAATAATGGTTTACAGCTTTAATAAAGCTATAGTACGATTTTATGTTAATAGTATTGTCGGCTTTTTTCGAGTCGGCACTGTTATTTTTTGTTGTAATAATATTAACGGGTATCCCGTGTTTAAAGCGCAGGTTGTTAATTTTAAAGCCAACTACGGCGTGGTCGGCACTTAAATCGGTACCAATAATATAAAATTTTGATGCCGACTGGAATTGGTCGAAATCGGTATTAAGTACAATGTTGTTAAAGTAGCCAAGTTCGTCGGCAATATAATGGAAACTGCTTACGCGATTTGTTTTTGCGCCGGCGCGTGCCAATTTTTGTATAAGGTAAAGCTCTTCGTTAGTAAGCCTTGCGCCTGCAAAAAACGCGTTTGCGTTATTATCAATTTCGGCTTTAATTTGCCCGGCAATTATTTTATATGCCTGGTCGAACGATATTGGTTCGAATGTTCCGTTGCGTTTAATTAACGGGGTGGTAATACGGTTTTTATCGTTGTAAAAGTTGTACCCGAATTTTGGGTATTTACATAAGTTCGAGTTTTTATTAACAATACCATTGTTACCAACAGTTCCCCATACAAAATCGTTTTTGTGTTGTAGGTTTATTGAGCAGCCTACGCCACAATAGTTACAAATAGTTTCGGCATTATCGAGTTTTACAGGTCCCGGTTTAAATTTCTTGTTTTCGGTAATTGCACCAGTAGGGCATGTTGAAATACATAAACCGCAGCTTTCGCATGTCGATTGTGTTAACGACCCGCCCATGCTTGGGGCAACGTAAGTTTTAAAGCCGCGTTCAACTAAGCCTAAAGCTTTTGCGCCAACAACTTCGTTGCAAATACGTACGCACCGTCCGCATAAAATACATTTATTGTTATCAATTTCGATAAACGGGTGCGAAAAGTCGATACGATGTTCTTGAAAATCGCCATCGAAACGTGTTTGAACGGCATTATATTGGGTACTGTAACGTTTAAGGTCGCAGGTGTAGTATTCGGTACAACCGCACTCTAAACAACGGACAGTTTCGGTTTCGGCAACTTGTTCGTTAGCGTATCCAAGTTCAACCTCGTTAAAGTTAAGTCGTAAATTAGCGTCGAGCACCGGCATCTCTTGTCGTTTTTGGGCAACAAAAAAACCTTTGTAGTTGTCGGGTACTTGTTTTTTAAAGTTGTCTTTACGGCTAATAAATTCGAGTACAGGTGGTTCAACAGTTTGGTTAGTAAGGTATTGATGGCAGCTTGTCGATGCTTTTTGTGCTTGCGATATTGCCTGAATAATAGTTGCCGGGCCCGAAACTCCGTCGCCGGCAGCAAATACATTTTCGATACCGGTTTGTTGGGTGTGTTCGTTTGCTTCAATTTCGCCCCGGCGGGTTGTTTTTAAGCTGCCTTTTTTTGCAAATTTATTAATGTTATCGATAAAATTTACATCGGTTTTTTGGCCAATAGCTGCTAAAATATAATCAACAGGCAGTTCGTATTCGGACCCTTGTACCGGAACCGGGCTTCTTCGGCCGCTGGCATCGGGTTCGCCAAGTTCCATTTTTATCAGCGTAAGCGATTTAACGGTACTGTCGATGTTTTTGTTAACCATTGTTGGGTTGGTAAGAAAAAGGTATTCAACGCCTTCGAGTTTCGATTCGTGAATTTCGATAGGGTTGGCAGGCATCTCGTTTTCGGTACGGCG
>CAZJCR010000013.1:0-21308 GCA_964544385.1 uncultured Bacteroidales bacterium | reverse complement strand
GCATTGCAGTACGGCAGCAGTCCATAGCTGTATTGCCACCACCAACAACAGCAACTGTTTTACCTGTAAAATTGTACCGTTGGCCCGATATTTCCATATCGCGTAAAAAATCGATACCGGCAAAAACATTTTGCGCATCTTCGCCCTTACAGCCAAGTAAAGTGCCTTTTTGCGAGCCGATAGTTAAAACGGTTGCATCAAAATCGTTGGCAATTGTTTCGTAGCTAAGGTTGTCGCCAAGTTTTTGGTTATAGTGTATTTTTGTACCAATTTCAGTAATCGATTGTACTTCAAGGTCAAGAATATCGTTTGGCAGTCGGTATTCGGGAATGCCGTATCTTAGCCATCCACCGGCTTTAGGTGCGGCTTCAAAAATGTGGCACTCGTGGCCTTTAGTTTGTAAAAACCATGCTGTTGATAAACCAGCAGGGCCGGCACCAATAATAGCAACTTTTTTGCCTGTTGCCGGAGCAACTTCGGCAATGTAGCGGTTTTCCGACTGTAAGTCCATGTCGGCAGCAAACCGTTTAAGGTAATCGATACCAACAGCGGCACCTTCGTCGAGCAAATTACGCCTGCATGCAACCTCGCAAGGCCTAACGCAAACGCGGCCGCAAATTGCAGGTAGCGGGTTGGCCTGTTTAATAAGTTTTATGGCCTCGCTATATTGTTTTTTTTCGATTAACGAAATGTAACCCTGAACATCGACACCGGCCGGGCAGCGTAATTTACAAGGAGCAACGCAGTCGGCATAGTGGTTGCTTAACATAAGTTCGAGAGCGGTTTTTCGTGAAGCCCTAACTTTTTCGTTATCGGTATTTATAACCATTCCCTCTTGTACCCTTGTTGAGCACGATGGTTGCATGTTGCGCATGCCTTCAATTTGAACAACGCACACAAAGCACGAGCTAAAAGGTTCGAGCCTGGGGTCGTTACATAAAGTGGGTATTTCGATGCCGTTACGTTTACAAACCGAAAGAATGTATTCGCCTTCGGTAGCTTTATATGGTTGGTTGTTTATTATTATGTTAACTGTTTTCATCTGTTTATAATTTGATTTTTAAAGGCCAGATTGCTTGCCCCGGTTTATCGGGGTTCGTGTGTGATAAACTTTCTTAACATGGATGTTTCATGTTGCAATATTAATTCAGTAATGAGTATAAATATTTACGATAATTTAATAGCATCGAATTTACATTTGCTATAACAAACGCCACATTTAATACATTTATCGTTGTCGATAAAGTGGGGTTGTTTACGTTCGCCGGTAATTGCGTTGCTTGGGCAATTACGGGCGCAAACTGTACAGCCGGTACATTTATCGGGGTCGATAGTGTATGTTAGTAAAGCTTTGCAATTTAACGCGGGGCATTTTTTGTCGTAAATATGTGCCTCGTACTCGTTACGGAAGTATTTTATTGTAGTAAGTACCGGGTTTGGTGCAGTTTGCCCTAAACCGCAAAGGCTGTTTTCTTTAATTTGTATTGCTAACTGTTCGAGTGTTTCAATATCACCGTCTTTGCCTTTACCTTGGGTTATGCGTGTTAAAATTTCGAGCATACGTTTTGTGCCTAACCTGCAGAATGTACATTTTCCGCATGATTCTTTTACGGTAAAGTCGAGAAAAAAACGTGCCATGTCAACCATGCAGGTTGTTTCGTCCATAATAACCATGCCGCCTGAGCCCATAATTGCGCCGGTTGAGTTAACCGAGTCGTAATCGATTATTGTATCGCCAAGGTAAGCAGGTATGCAACCACCCGACGGGCCTCCCATTTGTACGGCTTTAAATTTTTTGCCGTTTTGTATGCCGCCTCCTAATTTAAAAATAACATCGTTAACGGTAATGCCCATTGATACCTCAACTAAGCCACCGTTGTTAATTTTGCCGGTAAGGGCAAAAACTTTTGTGCCTTTCGATTTTTCGGTACCGTATTTTGCATATTCTTTTGGGCCATTAAAAATTATCCATGGAATATTTGCAAAAGTTTCGACATTATTAATGTTAGTGGGTTTACGCCAAAGTCCTTTTTCGGCAGGGAATGGCGGACGTTTGCGTGGCATGCCGCGTTCGCCTTCGATTGATGCTATAAGTGCTGTTTCTTCGCCGCAAACAAATGCACCGGCACCTTCTTTAAGGTAAATGTCGAAGTTAAAGCCTTGTTTCCCAAGTATGTTATTGCCAAGGTAACCTTTTTTGCGAGCTTGTTCAAGGGCTATATTTAAACGTTTTATTGCCAGCGGGTATTCGGCCCGGCAGTAAATTACGCCGTGGTTGGCTTCAATAGCGTAAGCTCCAATTATCATTCCTTCGATAACTGAATGAGGGTCGCCCTCGAGCAGCGAGCGGTCCATAAACGCGCCGGGGTCGCCTTCGTCGGCGTTGCAAATAATGTATTTATGGTCGGCTTTGTTGTTAAGAGCAAAGCGCCATTTCATGCCGGTTGGAAAACCGCCACCACCGCGCCCGCGTATGCCTGAGTCGAGTATGTCTTGTATTACTTGTTCCGATGTAAGTTGTTCGGTAATAATTTTAGTAATTGCTTTGTATCCGTTTGTTGATTCGTACTCTTCAATTTTTTCGGGGTCGATATTGCCGCATCTGGCTGTTGCAATTTTTACCTGGTTGTTTAAAAAATAATCGTCGGTTGTTTCAAACAAATCGCTTTTAACAATGTAATCGGTAATTGGTTCGCCTTGTGCAACGTGTTTGTCGAGTATTTCAACTATCGTGTTTTCGTCAACTTTTCCGTAAAGAAAACTGCCGTTTAGGTCAATAACTTCAACTAAAGGTTCTTTAAAGCACATTCCTATACAGCTTGTTTTGCTAATTTCGATATCGAGTTTATCGGCTTTTTGTAGTGCCAGTATTTTATTATAAACTTTACCGGCTCCGGCAGCTATACCGCAACTGCCCATGCCAACAATAATTTTAGTTTTTTCCATTATAAAAATGTTGTGGTTAAAATAAAGGGTTTTGTTAGTTGGCTTTAGCGGCTGAGTCGTTAAGCTTTATATCTTTAATTATGTTAACAGCGAGTTTGCCGTTAAGTTTACCAAAAGTGTCGTCGTTAACCATCATAACCGGGGCAAGCGAGCAACAGCCCAAACATGCAACCGATTCGAGCGTGAAAAGGTTGTCGTCGGTTGTTTGGCCGTCTTTAATATTTAGTGCCTCCGATATTGATTCGGTAATTGAACTGGCGTTTTGGACGTGGCATGCTGTGCCATGGCAAACTTTGATTATATATTTGCCAGCAGGCTTAAGCCTAAACTGGGCATAAAAGGTTGCAACTCCGTACATGTCGCTAAGCTCAAGGCCTGTTTGTTCCGATATTTTAACAAATGCCTGATGTGGCAAATATCCTAAAACCTCTTGCGATTTTTGCAAAATTGGTATTATGCTGCCGGGTTTGCCTTTGTATTGTTCAATTACAGGGTCGAGCAGCGATAAATCGGGCAATTGGCTTTGTTTTGCCTGTGGTTTGTTTTGAATACGTTGAATCCTCATAAGGAATTACTTATTTTTTTTGATTGTAGTTATAAACACTTTGTGGGGCACAAATTTATAAATTTTGTGTTACTAACTTGTTTTGTAAGTTTTGTGGCTATAAATTTAGAATAATTCTTGATAAGAATTGTTTATTGTTGGCTATTTTAATGTGTTAATAGTTAGTTGTTTGCAAAGTGTATTTTAATTTTGGGCGTTGCGGTAGTTTGTAGTTTATTTTTAAATTTTACGTAAAACACGTACTTAAAAATTAAAGTTAGTTTATAACGGTATTAAGTTTTATAATTTTAACCCAAATTCAAATACATTTTAAAAAGTAGAACCAACAAGCTAACTTTGGTTACGCAACAATATAGCCTGTGTATAATATTGATGAATTATCAGCTAATTATGCATTTAATTAGATGGGATTATACCTAAGTAAAGCGTTTATTTGCTGCGCTTTAACCATTTAACTTAGGTTATATTTTGTAAGTATTTGTAACTTGGTTAGTGAAACGCAACAAACTCTTATTAGCTTTAATTTAACCGCTCAATATAGCTTTAATTATTAGTACTAGCCTGGCCGTTATTAAAAGTTGAATTATTATATAATGTTACAAAGTGTATAATACCGTTTATAGTTGTGCAAACTACATTGCCGTTGTTAAGTGCCACGGGCGACGAGAATATTTTGCCACCGGTATTAAATTTTTCTATCATATTACCTTTGGTATCAATAAAATAAAGGTTTTTGTCGAACGAACCAACTGCAATAACTGTGTCGTTAACAATTGTTGCCGACGAAACTATGCGGGCGTTTGATTCAAATTTTCCTTTAAGGATACCGTTTACATCAAAAAAGTACACAGTGTTGTCGAACGAGCCTATAACAATTGTACTGTCGGGGGTAAACACAGGGTTAGCGTGAATTTTGCCGTTGGTTTTGTATTTCCATACAAGTTGGCCATTATTATTAATTGAATATATGTGTTTGTCGTACGAGCCAAAAACAATATTGCCGTTCGGCAGTTCAAGCGGTTTCGAGTGCATTATCCAACCTTTAGTTTTAAAAACAGAAACTACATTTGCCTGATTGTCGATAATAAAAAGTTTATTGTGGTTCGAACCTATGGCTATATTGCCATTCGATAATTTGGTTGGTGTGCCGTGTACAAGTTTTTTGTCTTTATGAATTTTAAAATGCTCGTGTTTAGTGTCGTATACAACAATGCGCCCGCTGTTGGTTCCAAAAACAAGTTTGTTGTCCGATAATTGCTCAACTTCGGTAAAAATTTTGCCACCGGGTTTTATTTTATTTATAAGGTTACCAACATTATCGAAAAAATACATAAAACCATCGTAACAACCTACTACTATTGAGCTGTCGGAAAGGTTTTTTGGTGTTGCATGGAACCAGCCTTTTGCTTTAAACGAGTTTATTAAGTTACCCTGGTTATTAAAAAAATAAGCGTGTTTATTGTGCGAGCAAAGCACAACGTTGTCGGTAAATGTTTTTACCGGGGTTGCATAAAAAGTACCTTTTATGGTTATTGATTGAGCCGATATAAACAAATTGCTTTGCGCCGGCAATAAAAAAACTGTAAATATAAATAGTGCAAGTAATATGTATCGGCGCATTTTTTTACTTTAAATTTTTGAACCACAAAACTAAGCAAAAATACTTAGCTGGCAATTGTTTAATTATTACAAATTAGTTCCCAAATTGAGCTATTCGCTAAATCGATTTAAATTTTGTAAGTATTTCACTACACTTTGTTATTGAAATACAACAAACTATACATTGTGGTTAACATTAAGTAAAGCGTTTGTTTACTACGCTTTAAATGCTCAACACAGGTGGTAATGTGTTGATATATTGCTGTATAAAGCTTTGTTTATTTTTTGTTTAAATTTGTAAAAAGCTAATTTGCTATAATCAAAATACTTAAAACGTTTGCGTAATTTATTTAGTTTATAAGTTTGTAAACTAAAAAAACTAAATTTATATTTGTGGCCATAAATTTTGTAATTATGACAAACGACGAACGGATACAAAAGCAAAAAGAACTTATTGAAGAGATTGGCTGCCAGTTTGATAAAGAAGGTTTGCAACCTATAGCCGGGCGCATTATAGGCTTATTAATGATAATGGACAAAGAGCGTTTTACCTTTGACGAGATAACCGAGGAACTGCAAATAAGCAAAAGTTCGGCAAGTATTGTATTACGCAACCTTGAGATGCGCGGCAGCATTGAATACGTAACCTTACCAGGCGACCGTAAACGCTATTTTCAGCTAAAACAACAAAGTTCGTTTCAAATAATTGATGAGTTTAAAAATAAACTTAGCAGTTACCAAAAAATGTTCGAGGTTATTTATAACCTAAAAGCCGATAAAGAAACAGCAATGTCGGTGTTTTTAAAACAAAAAGCACAAATGTTAAAATTATTTGTCGACTCGATTGATAAAATAGATAATGAAATTAAAGCTAACGATGTAACCAATTAAAAAAAATAGCGTCAACTGTTGTTTGTAAATAATATTTAGGCAAAAAATATGTTTAAAACAGGCATAAAAACACAAAAAGTTTAATTGATAACAGATTAAAAAACATACAATAAATAATAATTAAAATGAATATTAAAATTTTATCTTTTTCGCTTGCTTTATTGATGAGTGGGTACGCAATGGCGCAAGATAAACTGAATTTAAGTCTGGTACAGGCTCAAGAGTATGCATTGGAACACAACCGCGCGTTACAAAATGCATCGCTCGACATAAAAAAAGCCGAAGCAAGCCGCTGGCAAACATTAGCATCAATGTTGCCACAGGCAAATGTAACTTTAGATTACCAAAACTTTTGCGGTTACGAGATGCTTTTTGAAATAGCCGAGGGAATGGGCACAACAATTGCCATGAACCCTACTGGTAATCTTACAGCACAAGTTGCAATGGCTGTGAGCGGGGCACAGGTTGTTGGGGCACAAATTGGCCGTATAGCCATAAACATGGCTCAAATTACTCAACAAAAAACCCAAAAACAGATAATTGACCAGGTTACAACTCTTTATTTTTCGGCACTTGCAATGGAGGAGACTGTAAAACTGCTCGATAAAAACCTTGCAAACATTGAACAGCTTTTTAAACTTACCCAAAACTCGGTTAAAGTTGGTGTTACCGAACAAACCGATGCCGATAAATTATCGGTACAGATAGCATCGATGAAAAACACGATTAACTCGGCAAAAAGGTCGCTCGAGATGGTTTACAACTCGTTAAGGCTGCAAATTGGCACAGGTGTTAATTCTGAAATTGTACTTACACAAACCATTGACGAGCTTTTAAACATTGAAACAGCAATGGAACTTTTAACCACCGAGTTTAATTTAGAGGGTAATTATAATTACCAGTTGCTCGATAAATCGAACGAACTGTCGAAAAAGCAGGTAATTTTAGCCGCATGGAACTATGGCCCTACTTTAAGCGCGTTTTATTCGTACACTAATAAAACCTATTTTGGCAAATCGGAGGGTTTTAACATGACACCACCAAACCTTGTTGGTGCATCGTTAAAAATACCGATTTTTTCGAGCGGGGTTAACTACCGTAAATTAACCGAGGCTAAAATATCGCAACAAATACAACAAAATAATTTTGACGATACCCGCGATGGTTTACTTATACAACACAGCCAATTACAGTATAACTTAAAATCGGCTTTTGAAAGCTACGAAACCCAAAAGCAAAACATTGCAGTAAGCCAAAGCGTTTTCGATAATATATCGCGAAAATATGAGCAGGGTTTATCGTCGAGCCTTGAGGTTACTAATGCCGGCACAAGCCTTATATCGGCGCAAAGCAGTTATGTACAGGCATTAATTGAGCTTGTTAACTCGCAAATTGCATTGGGCCAACTATTAAATAAAAACACACATTAATAAAGTAATAAAATAATAAAACCGGATATGAACAATTTAATTAAAACAGTAATTGTTTGCAGTATAGCATTTGGTATAACAAGCTGCAGCACAAAAGCAAAACAAGTTGAAGAGGCCGAAAGGGTTGAGCAGGTTAGGGTAACAAAGCTTGAAAAGCAAAAAATTGCAAGGCAAATTGAGCTTTCGACTACATTGCAGGGTTATGAAACTATGAATATTTCACCGTCGGTTACTGGTAAAATTGAAAAAATATTTACCGAAGTGGGCACAAAGGTTAACCCCGGCGACATGCTTGTACGTATGGACCAAACCCAACTTAATACCACTAAACTTACATTTGCAAATTTAGGTGTTGAATACGAGCGCATTAAAGCTCTTTACGAAACAGGTTCGGTGGCTAAACAAACATACGACCAAACTAAACTTGCTTACGAACAAACAAAGCAAAACCTCGATTTTTTAACCGAAAACACATTTGTTAAAGCTGGTATAAAAGGCGTTGTTGCTGCAAAAAACTATCAAGATGGCGAGCTTTATGCAGGCACCCCTATATTAACAATTACACAGGTACATATTCTTAAAGCACTGGTAAACATTCCCGAATCGTATTTTCCGTTAGTAAAACAGGGCATGAAACTTGAGTTGCGCTCCGATATTTACCCCGATAAAATTTTTGCAGCAAATGTTGAGGTTGTTTATCCAACTATCGATGCAGCTACCCACACTTTTCAGGCAAAACTTGTAATACCTAACCCCAGCGAGCTTTTACGCCCTGGTATGTTTGTACGCACAACTATCGATTTAAGCGAGGTTGATGCTATTTTAGTACCTTATCAAAGCGTGCTAAAACTTGTTGGCTCAAACGAACGATATGTATTTATTAATAAAAATGGTATTGCACATCGCAAAAGCGTTAAACTTGGCCAACGTTTTAACGAGATGATTGAAATTTATGCAAATGGCATTAACATAGGCGACGAGCTTGTTACCGAAGGCCAGGCAAAATTAGTTGATGGTTCAAAACTAAATGTTGTAAAATAATTTAGAAAAAATGAGTATTTATAAATCAGCAATAGATAAACCGGTTACAACAATATTAATATTTGTAGCCGTGCTTATAATAGGCCTGTACTCGCTACAAAGGCTACCTATCGACCAGTTCCCCGAGATGGAACCACCATATATTACAGTTATGACAACATACGCGGGCGCAAATGCCAGCGAGGTTGAAACAAACGTTACAAAACTTTTAGAGAACAGCCTTAACTCGGTTGACGGGCTTAAAGAGATGAACTCGGTGTCGAAAGACAACTTATCGATGGTTATGCTTGAGCTTGAATGGGGCACAAACCTCGACGAGGTTATTAACGACGTGCGTTCGTTTATCGATATTGCTAAAGACAATTTACCAAGCGGTTGTTCAAACCCTTTTATATTTAAGTTTAGCACAAGCTCGATGCCTATTATTCAGTTTGCCGTTACAGCCGACGAAAGCTATGCCGGGCTCGACAAAATAATGAACGATATTGTTATGCCACAGCTTAACAGGGTTGATGGTATTGGCAATATTTCAGTATCGGGGGCACCCGAGCGTTATGTTTATGTTGATTTAGACCAGCAAAAACTCGATGCATACGGTATACCACTCGAATTGGTTGGTACAGCTATAAGCAATAATAACCTTAACCTGTCGTCGGGAACTGTTAAAATGCAAAAAGAACAATACCAGTTACAGGTAAGGAGCGAGTATATTGAAAGTTCAGAAATAAACAACATTGTTGTTACAACTACACCTACCGGCAAACAGGTGTACGTGCGCGACATTGCGACAGTACGCGACACAATTAAAGACTTGTCGCTCGACGAAAAAGTTAACGGGCGCGACGGTGTACGTATTATTATTACAAAACAAAGCGGAGCCAATACTGTGCAAATATGTAAAGATGTGCACAAAGAGATGGCCAAAGTAAAAAAACTATTACCATCTGATATTCAAATTGATTTAATTTACGACTCGTCGGAAGATATTGAAAACTCAATTAGCAGCTTAGAGGAATCGATACTTTACGCTTTACTGTTTGTGGTTTTGGTTGTACTGTTTTTTCTTGGTAAAATACGCGCTACAATTATTATTGCACTTACAATACCAATAGCGTTAATTGTATCGTTTATTTACCTTGCATTTACCGGCAGTTCGCTAAATATTATCTCGCTGTCGTCGCTTACAGTGGCAATAGGTATGGTTGTTGACGATGCCATTGTTGTACTCGAAAATATTACAAAACATATAGAGCGGGGTTCGAGCCCGCGCGAGGCTGCAAAATATGCAACAAACGAGGTTTGGATATCGGTAATAGCAACAACATTGGTAATTGTTGTGGTGTTTGTGCCACTTACAATGTTAGGCGGTATGGCCGGTATTATGTTTAAAGAATTGGGCTGGATAGTAACAATTGTTGTTTGTACATCGACACTTGTGGCAATTACATTAACCCC
This sequence comes from uncultured Bacteroidales bacterium, assembly GCA_964544385.1. Classification (GTDB taxonomy): domain Bacteria; phylum Bacteroidota; class Bacteroidia; order Bacteroidales; family SZUA-534; genus CAZJCR01. The sequence continues at coordinate 11,381 of CAZJCR010000013.1, read as the reverse complement.
AATGCTTAGCTCGCAATTACTAAAAGCAAAAAAAGTACTTATCGACGAAAAAGGGCACTTAGTTGCTGTTCCCGAAAAAATTGGCTTTTACCAAAAATATGTAGTTGGTGCACTCGATAAAATTGATATTCTATATGCAAACTCTTTACGGTGGAGCTTAAACCATAAAAAACTTACTCTGTTTATAGCATTCGCAATTTTTATAGCATCGTTACTACCAATTATTTTGGGACAAATTGGTACCGACTTTATGCAACAAAGCGATAGCGGGCGTGTTAACGTTTCGGTTGAACTACAAGCTGGTACACGTATTGAACAAACATTATTAACAGCGCGTACCTTAGAACACCGTTTTCAGGAGCTTGTGCCCGAAATACGCATGATATCAACATCGGCAGGCTCCAACGAGGAGGCTGGTATATCGGCACTATTCTCGTCGACAACAAACAGCAAAATTACAATGAACGTGGTTTTGGTTCACAAAGAAAAACGCGATCGCGATGTTTGGCAAATTGCCGAAGTTTTAAGGCAGGAGATGCAAAATTATCCCGAAATTATCGACTTTCAGGCTCAAATGGCAACCTTTGGTATGAGCAACTCAACTGTCGATGTTGAGATTTATGGTTACAGTTTTGACCAAACAAGCGCGCTTGCCGAGCAAATTAAACAAAAAATTAAAGATAATGTACCATCGGCCCGCGACATTATTATTAGCCGCGAAGACGAACGCGCCGAGCTTAAAGTAGTTGTTGACAAAGAAAAACTTGGCATGCATGGACTAAACTCGGCTACAGTATCGGCTTATGTGCGTAACCGCGTGGCCGGTATGAACGCAGGATTTTTAAAAGAAGACGGCGACGAGTACATAATTTTGGTACGCATGAAAGAGGAAAACCGCAACTCGATAACAACTATCGAAGACCTTTCGATACCTACACCAACAGGCGGTAAAATTAAACTTAGCGAGGTTGCAAAAATTGAAGAATACTGGAGCCCGCCAACAATATCGCGTAAAAGCCGTCAACGTATTGTTACTGTTCAGGTTACACCTTTCGAAACATCGCTTGGCGAGCTTGCCGTTGAAGTTGAAAAAGTGTTAGAGAATGTTGAAATACCGCAAAGCGTATCGGTAATTATTGGCGGACAATACGAGGAACAACAAGAAACATTTGCCGACATGGGGTTGCTAATGCTGCTTATAATTATTTTGGTTTATATTGTTATGGCATCGCAGTTCGAATCGTTCTCAAAACCTTTTATAATAATGATGTCGGTACCGTTTGCAATAACAGGCGTTATACTTGCACTTTGGATAACTGGTACAACACTCGATATGATTGGCGCACTTGGAGCTGTTATGTTAGTTGGTATAGTTGTTAAAAACGGTATTGTACTTGTCGATTATATTAACCTTATGCGCGACCGTGGACACGCCCTTAACGAAGCTATTGCCCTGTCGGGAGCATCGCGTTTACGCCCGGTACTTATGACTGCTTTTACTACTATTTTAGGTATGTTGCCAATGGCTCTTAGCCAGGGCGACGGCGCCGAAATGTGGAGGCCTATGGGTATTGTGGTTATGGGCGGCCTTATGGTTTCAACTTTTGTAACTCTGTTTGTTGTCCCGGTTTTTTATGGAATAATATCGCGACATGGCGAACGTAATAAAGAAGCCAGAGCACGAAAAGAGTTTATATTTATGAATATTAACGATGATAATAATTAGTTTAAACGTTTATATGATTGGGGATTGATGTTTTGTCAATTGCCAATCATTTACTAAAATATTTCACCTATGAAAGCAGTTTTTATTGTATTTAACCAGGCCAATACCGAACGTGTTGAATATTTATTAGACCAGTTGCAAATAAGCGGTTTTACCTTTTTTGAACAGGTACAGGGCAGGGGCTCAAAAACCGGTGAACCACGACGCGGAACACATACCTGGCCCGAGATGAACTCGGCAATTATTACAATGGTTGACGACGACCGAGTTGACGAGTTGCTTAAAACAGTACATAAACTCGATTTGCGCAACAAAGAAATTGGAGTACGGGCATTTGTTTGGGGTATTGAAAAAACAGTGTAGTTAAACACTTGTAATAAAGTATATTAAAACTTAAGTTGAGCGGTTTGGAGCTATGCGAACAAACGCTTTACTTAGGTTTTTTTATTTGAAATAAATGCTAAAATATTATTGTAATAATACTGTAAAATATTTTTAAAAAACAGGCAACCTTTTTACAAAAATTGCAATCTGTAAAACGTCTGTTTCAATATTTATACACTGTTTATTAATAAATAAAACTATGAAATCCTTTAAACTCTTTAAAATTAAATGCTTGTTAATAGTTTTTTTAAGCATTATTATATTTTCGTGCAATAAAGACGAAAATGTTACAGCCTGTTTTACATACACATATTTTAACGATACAGTTAAGTTTGATAATTGCAGCCAAAACGCCACATCGTATTCGTGGGAGTTTAACGGAAAAATATCGTCAACCGACGAAAATCCCATATTTATAACAAGCGGCATAACAACACCCCTAATTGTAAAACTAACTGCAAAAAACAACAGCTATACCAACGTATTATCCGACACTATTTACGATTGGGTTATGGTGTACAAACCAAATATTTATTTATATCCTACCAAAAACACTAATATTTGTGTCGAGCTGTCGTTTCCTAAAGGTGGTAAAATAGTTAACTCGGAACCATTATACAATAATGGCTGGTGCGTAAATGTGCAACCTAATGGTATTATTGACAACGCTTATAATTATTTATTTTATGAAAGTGCCCAGCCTAACATTTGGCAAAAAAATACAGGTTATTGCATACAACGCGGGCAACTTACCCAGTTTTTAAAAAACGATATGCAAAAACGCCATTTTACCGATACTGAAATTAACGATTTTTTAGACTATTGGATACCAATACTTAACACGCACAATTACTATTTAATTTATCCACAAACAAAACAAATTATCGATAAAGTAATAAAAGTAACTTTTAACCAAAACCCAATGGTTTTTTACCGTTTATTTTACGGTTTTAAAGGTGTAAACCAACCTGCCACTATTAACCCTCCGGTTGTCGAATCGTTTGAACGCGAAGGTTTTGTTGCAGTTGAGTGGGGTGGATATATATTGTAGCTGAAAAAAAAATTGATTGTAAACCAAATTGAGCTATTAGCTCAATCGGTTTAGAGTTTGTTGCGTTTCATTAAACTTTGTTTGTGAAACGCGACAAACTGTACATAGTGGTTATACCTAAGTGAAGCTTTTGTTCGCTTTATTTTAACCGCTATACTTATGTGTAAAATAATTACGGGCTGTTGAGTACTTTTTATAATTTTGCCAGCAAATTATTATTATGGGAATTTTTAAAGTTAGCCGGCAAAGTATAGCAATAAAAGCGTTGTTTTTTTTATCGTATTTTGCCGCAGCTACATGGCTAATATACTTTTATGTTTATTTAAAAGAGTTTCCTAAACTATCGGGGGTCGAAATTGGCATAATTGCCATGTTCCAACAATTTAACAATGTTTTTGTACTGCCTGTTTGGGGGTTTTGGGCCGACCGCTATGGGCGTAAACGAGTGTTGCTTTTTTCGCTTGGTTTTACAGTGTTGTTGTTGCCACTTTTCCTTTTATTTAAATCGGCATTACTTATTACATTGTTTTTAGTAGCAATTACGCTGGTATATAACCCGCTAATGTCGTTGCTCGACACTATAGCACTCGATTATCAGGCCGAGTCGGATGGTAAAACCTCATACGGGCAAAGCCGTTTATGGGCATCAATAGGTTGGGCTTCGGCATCGCTTATTACCGGTTTGTTTATAAACCAAAGTAACATGGGTATTATTTTCCCATTATCGGCATCGTTATTTTTAATAACATGGTTAATACTTTTTTTTGTTTATAAACCACTAAAAAATACCCAAAATATTAAAGAACTTAAGCGCGGTGTATTTATTAATTTATTGAAAAATGAGCCCAAGCTCTTATTGTTTTTAGTTGTAGTTTTTATTTACTGCATTTTTTCGGCACCAATTTATTTAATGATAAACATGTATTATTTTGAACTTGGTGCAAATAACCAAATAATTGGTTGGGCATATTTTATACAGTCGGTTTGCGAGTTGCCGTTCTTTTTTTATGGTAAAAAGTTTATTGATAAATACGGGGCTCAAAAAATATTTATTTTTACAATGATAGCCACTGGTATACGTATGTTGGCTTATGGTTTAATATCGGATCCGGTGCTTGCCCTTGGTGTAGGTGTAATACATGGTATTAGCATAGGTTTTTTTTATGTGTCGGCTACAAGTTTTGTGCATTCAATTGTACCGCCCCAATTACGTAGTAGCGGGCAAGCTATTTTTAATACCTTTTATGCAGTAGGGGTTGCTTTGGGCAATGTTTTAACCGGTTTTTCTGACGATTACCTGTCGGTTAAAAAAACAATGTTTTTTGATGGTATAGGTATTTTTGTACTTGTTGGTTTTATTTTTATAGGTTTAAATATTTTCAAAAAATATTGGCCAAATGTAGGCTTAAGGGTAAAAAGCTAATTTGCCTTTTTAATAAAAACATTAATTAGTACCTAAGTTTAGACTTTGGAGCTAAGTGAACAAGCTTTTTACTTAGGCATTACCATAATGTATAGTTTGTTGTGTTTTGCTAACCAACAAGTGAGCTTTTTACAAAGCAAAAACCGATTGAGCGAACCGTTCAATTTGGGTAGTAGTTATTGTCCCCGCTCAATAGCATCGTTAATTAGCATAGTGTAAAAGTCGGTAATATTATATCCGTAAACTTTAGCCTGTTGAGGTATAATACTTTCGCGGCTCATACCTGGAACTGTGTTTACCTCCATAAAATAAAACCGGTTGTTCGAGTATAAATAATCAACGCGTACAACCCCCGAGCAGCCTAAAATGTTATAAATTTCGCGGGTAAGTAGCTGGCATTGCCCGGTTTGTTCGTCCGATAACCTTGCGGGAGTAATCTCTTCCGATAATCCCTCGTATTTTGCCTGATAGTCGAAAAACTCGTTTTTGCTTACAATTTCGGTAACCGGTAAAACAATTTGTTGGTTATTAGTAAAAAACACGCCGCATGTAAATTCACGGCCATCAATAAACTCTTCAATAATAATTTCGGTATCTTCGGCAAAAGCCATTTCAATGGCTTTGTCTAAATCGGTAATTTTTTTAACTTTTGTAACGCCAAAACTCGAACCTCCGTTATTTGGTTTTACAAACAAAGGCAGTCCAAGTTTATCAATAATAGTTTGCCCGTTATAAGTTTGATTGCGCCTTAACATTATTGATTTTGCTGTTAATACTCCCTGTTCTTTTAAAAAAAGCTTACAGGCATATTTATTAAATGTTAATGCCGAAACAAACGCGTTACATGTTGTAACCGGTATGTTTAAAAGTTCAAAATACGATTGTAGTTTACCATCTTCGCCAGGGGTGCCATGTATGGCCATAAAAACAGCATCAAATGTTATTTTGTGGTGTTCGAGCGCGAAACTAAAGTCTGCTTTGTCGACAATAATATTACTATTATTTATTTTTACTACCCATTTATCTTTATCAATAAATATAGTATAGGGTTTAAATATTGTTTTATCAATAACCTGTATTATTTGTTCGGCACTGCGTAACGATATTGTTGCCTCTTTTGAGTAACCCCCACAAACTATAGCTATGGTTTTCATCTGTAATTAATTTTAATTTTTGATGGTAATATTTAACATTATGTTTTATTTTACCGATATTTATTGCCATAAGTTTTTGTTCTTTTGGCGTTTATACATTGTTAAATTGAACTGTTTGCTCAATTTGGGTTATAGTGTAATTTATTTATGTTTTGTTTGTAAAGCTGAGTAAATAGCGTGTTTAAAAACAAAGCCGAAATTATATAAAATTACTTTAGCTGCAATAAAAATATTTAATCCATTTTTTTTGTTTTATATTAATTGCCATTGGTTTATTTTAATGGCAAAGTATTAACTATTGTTTTTATTTTTGTAAAAAATAATTCGGTTTGGATAACAAAAAAAACATAAAACACATAAATAGTAAGCTTGCCCCCGAGCCAACATTAAAACGTATGCCGGTATATTTGTTGTATCTTAAAAAAGTAATTAGTAACAATAATGGATATATTTCGGCACCGCAAATGGCTGCACATTTTGGGTACGAGCCAACGCAAATTGTTAAAGATTTAGCTTATACAGGCGTAAAGGGCAAGCCACGTGTAGGTTATAATATTGGTGAACTCATTTTAACTATCGAAAACTATTTAGGTTTTAATAACAGTAACGAGGCATTTTTGGTTGGCGTTGGTAAGTTAGGCCAGGCTTTATTGTCGTACCACGAGTTACAAGGTTTTGGGGTAAAAATTATTGCTGCTTTTGATGTCGATAAAACAAAAATTGATACTGTTTATAAGCACATTAATATTTTGCCTGTTGATAAACTTGGCGAACTTGCTAAAAGGTTAGGCGTATCGATAGGAATACTTACAACACCTGCAAATGTTGCCCAAGTGGTTGCCGAGGCTCTTGTAAAAAGTGGTATTACTGCTATTTGGAACCTTACATCGGTTAAGTTAAAATTGCCTAATAATGTTATTGTCCAAGAAACTATGATGTATGCCGATGTTGCCGTATTGCTTAAAAAAGTTAACGATAATTGTTTTAATAAATAAAACCGGCATTATTAATTATATCAATTGCAATTTTTTCAAATTGGGCAACATTGTTGGTTTGCGCCAATTGTTTAAAGTAAATGTCGCCATTTTTAAATCCCTGCGAAAAGTATCTCCACAAATGTTTCATTTTATTTATTGCCTGCAAGTTATTAGCAGGGTTTTTATAATTTGAGTATAGCAAAGTGTAAAACTCGAGGTATTTAGCTTTTTTTTGGGTTGCCGAAAAAGGTATTCCATTTATTTGGTTTGTTATAAATGGGTTAATTAAAGCCCCGCGTCCAATCATAAAACCTTTAATGTTGTCGTTTTTTTTCTCGAGTTCAAAAACTTGTTTAGCTTCAATAATATCGCCATTATAAACCAGGGGCATTTTAAGCAAACTTTTAATGTTTTCGAATGCCTGAGTATTTGCCTTGCCGTTGTATTTTTGTATAGCTGTGCGTGGGTGTATTATTAACTCGTTTAAATTATACTTGTTTAGTATTGGAGCAAGTGTTACTATATCGTTTGGGTTGTTGTAGCCTAAACGTATTTTTATCGATAGTTGTGGTTTAATTTGTGCACAAACGGTATCTAAAATTTCGTCAATTTTATTTGGGAAAGGCAACAAGCCACTGCCACGTTGTTTTTTTGTTACTACCGGAAAAGGGCAGCCCAGGTTCCAGTTTATTTTATTGTATCCAAGGTTGTATAGTGAATTTGCAAAATATACAATACCATTGGCGTCGTTGCTTAGTAATTGTGGTACTAATTTAATGTTGCTGTTTAAGTTTACAAAATGCTTTTGTAAAATATGTATTTTGGTTGGCGAGTTACTGTCGGCCTGAATATAAGGAGCCATCATCTCGGTAAACCCACCAAATACAGTATGGTAAACATTCATAAATTTAACATCGGTAACAGCCTGCATTGGTGCTAATTGTAAAAACTGTGTCAAGTTACTTGGTGTTTATTATTGTTATTGTTCGAAAAATGTTTTAAATAAACTGTACATTATATAAACAAAAAACCCTTTGTATTGGCGATAACAAAGGGCTTTAAATAATAATGTTATTTGACAAGAGATTTACAGACACAGTCTTAAAATCAAGTCAATGTTAATTAATTATTATTTAAAATGCAAATATGTTTAAAAAAATGTTTTGCAATGTTTTTATGGTAAAATATCGTTGCTTAAAGGTAGCCCATAATGTTCAACAAGTTCAATCCCCTCGTTTTCGAGTTCAATTAAAATTGGGTTGTAAATATCGGGCAGCACAGGTATCTGAACACCTTTTGTTAATATTTCGTTATCAATAATAAGTTTGGCGGCGCAAGCTATTGGCATTGCAACTAAACGGGCTACCGATGTTTGATTACCAGTTGTGCCGTAATCAATAAGTTGCGATGTAATAATCTCGTGACGGCCGTCGGGGTATTGGGCACTAATTTGGTGTTGTAAAATGCTCATGTCGCGGTCGGTGGTTGTTAGTTGCATTTTTTTTGCCATCAGGTTTTTAACCATATCAAAATACGTGTCGCCATTTAAAATGGTATTTTGTTCGGTAAAAAAGCCTAAAAACTCAAGAGCTTTAATTTGGTTACTGTCAATATTTGTATTTAACTGTTTAGCAGTTTCGTGTTTAATATTGGTGGCGTTTTTTAATTTAAGTACTTTTTGCAATAAACTAACTGGCGATAAATTGCCAGGGTTTGTTTTATTTGTGTCGAACAAGCCTAATTGTATTAATGCACCTACGCTTTGGCACCAGCCTGGGTATCGCAATGTGCCCCTGAACATTGTTACAGCGTGTGGTATTTTGTAAAGTTCTTTATATTTAAGCACGTCGCGGTTAGGGTAAACTTCAAAATTACCAACAGGTAAAATTGTTGTTTTAATGGGTGTTTTTAAAATATTGCCGGCAGGTATATTAACTTCGATATTGTTTTTTATGTACCGCGCGCTGCTTTGGGCAGCGTTAAGAACGCTCGACGGGCTCCAGCTAAATTTGTAATAAAACGGGTTGTCAGCCTCAAACCCCGGTGCCGGCAATGCACCGCTAAGCGAGTAAAATTTTGTTACTGTTCCGCCAAAGCCGTGCACGGTATCAATAATACGTTTTGCCGACATGTGGTCGAGCCCGGGCTCAAAACCACACTCGTTAATAATAACTATACCAGCTTTTTCGGCTTTTTTATTTAGTTGCTCAACCTCGGGTGTTGAGTACGATGTTGTTACCATGTTTTTTTTACAATCGATGCATATTTGGGCAACTGTAAAATTATGTTGATTAGGTAAAATGTTAATTACAATATCGGTTTGCTCAATAAGCTCATGGAGTTGTTTGGTATTGTTGGCATCGCAAAAAACTGCTTTGGCTTTTATGTTGGCACCAATTAGTTTTTTTGCCCTTTCAAGGTTTGTCGATGCAATGGTAAGGTTTAAGTTTTTCGATAAAATGTAATCAACAAGCGGGGCTGCAATCATTCCCGACCCTAAAATAAGTACCTTATTCATATTAAACAGTGTTTTAATTTTAAATGCATGATAAATAGTTAGTTATATTTATTGCTATTATTTTTTAAGTTCAGTTTTTTATAATGTAAAAATACTACTTAAAAAATTTTTTATGACATAGTGTTTATGTTGTGAAACAAAATATCTGTTAAACATATTTTTTGTGTTTTTATTAATACCTAAGTTAAGCGGTTGTAGCAAAACGAACAAACGCTTAACTTACCTATAACCCCGATGTAGATTTTGTAAGTATTTAACTAACCAATTGTAGTGAAATACTTACAAAATTTAAATCGATTGAGCGAATCGCTCAATTTGGGTTAAATGCTTACAAAACCTAAATTTATTGCGCAATTAGCTCAATTTTGGTAATAGTAATAAAAAGTAAGGTTTTATACATAAAAACTTGTGGGTAAAAATTTAAATCGTCAATTTTGCGCAAAAATAGTTGGTGGTTATGTTTTGATAATTTTATATACGCTGTTTTAATTATTCGGGTGGGCTAAAACTTTTAATAATAAGCCCAAAAATAAATCAAATCAATTTTCATATTTATAAGCGCAATAATTATATGCGCCCTTTAAAACTTACACTTTTGGAAACTTCAGAAAAATTTAAATTAGTTGCAAAAACCTTTCAGGGGCTTGAAGAGGTTTTGTACAATGAACTTGTTGAGTTAGGTGCCGGCAATGTTGAGATACAAAACCGCGCAGTTACATTTACCGGCGACAATGCTTTAATGTACAAAGCAAATTACTATTTGCGTACCGCACTAAATGTGCTTAAACCTATTGCCGAGTTTAGGGCAAAAGACGAGGACGAATTTTACAAAGAAATAGGCCGCATTAACTGGAACGATTATATGGAAGTTGACGAAACTTTTTCAATATCGTCGGTTACATTTTCAAAAACTTTTAACCATTCAAAATATGTATCGTTAAAAGCCAAAGATGCAATTGTTGACCAGTTTAGGCGCCGCCTTGGCAAACGCCCCGATGTTAATACTATTGAACCCGATTTACGTATACATATACACATTGCCGAAAATTTTTGTACAGTATTGCTCGACTCGTCGGGCGAACCTTTGTTTAAACGTGGCTACCGTACAAAAACCAATAAAGCACCAATTAACGAGGTTTTGGCAGCAGGTATGATAAAACTTACCGGCTGGAATTACGACACCGATTTTATTGACCCCATGTGCGGGTCGGGTACATTGCTTATCGAAGCTGCAATGCAGGCTTATGGTATACCAGCAGGCACTTACCGTCAACATTTCGGGTTCGAAAACTGGAAAGATTTTGACTCCGATTTGTTCGAACAAATTTTAGACGAGGCTCCCGACGAACGCACCTTTGAGCATAATATTATTGGTTCCGACATATCGCCATTGGTGGTTAAAATGGCCGAAGAGAACATTAAAAACGCGTCGTTGGCAAAAAAAATAACGGTAAAACCACAAAACTTTTTTGATACAAAACCCAAAAATGCCGGCATTTTGGTTTCGAACCCACCTTACGGCGAACGCCTACAACCCGACGACCTTCAGATATTTTATCAAAAAATAGGCGACAAACTTAAAATTGATTATACCGATTTTGATGCCTGGATAATTGGCAGCAATACCGATGTTATGAAATTTATTGGGTTAAGGCCAAACAAAAAAATTAAACTATACAACGGCCCGCTCGAGTGCTCGTTTCGTAAATTTGCACTTTACGATGGAAGCATAAAAGACCAATACACCGACGAAAGTAATTAACAATTTGCAAAAATTATTAACAACAAAAAAACACAATTTTTTGCCTAAAGTCAGGCTGTTTAAGCCAGTTATAAGCTTTACAAAGCGTTTTACGTCAAAATGTGAAATTAAAATTTGTATTATTTTTGTTTAAATTGCACCTGCCACAGTAAAAACAAACATTGCTTGTAAGTTGTTGTGGCATTGATTATTATAAAATATAGCGGAATAAAAAGCATAAATATATAATTATATGGCAAAAGTAATTGCAATTGCAAACCAAAAAGGTGGAGTAGGAAAAACTACCACAGCCATTAACCTGGCTGCAAGTTTGGCAGTACTCGAGTATAAAGTTTTATTAATTGATGCCGACCCCCAGGGCAACGGCTCGTCGGGTTTTGGTTTTG
>CAZJCR010000012.1:9399-33088 GCA_964544385.1 uncultured Bacteroidales bacterium | reverse complement strand
GTACTCGAGCCCAAAACTACCAGCAGTTTGCGGAAAACCACCAACTTTAAAATTTTTAATATACGATAGTTCTTCGGCCGATTTTGCACCATTATCCGATATCATTTGTATTGTTGGCCTGTTACTATAAAAGTAGTTGCCAATACCGCCGCCTAAAGTGGCAGTAAGTGTTTGTGTTACTTTAATTTCGGCACCAAGTTCGGCACCGTATTGTTTACGGTCAATATTTTTTAGTATATAACTACCATACTCGCCACCATCAAGCCCGTCGATATAAATATTTGTAACTTTTAAACCATCGTTAATAGTATTATAAAACGCTGCCACACGGCCATTAATGTAAGGCATGCGCACAAAATACGACAAATCGGTACTAAAAGTTTTTACCGGTGTAAGCCCGTTTATTAGCGCGTTGCTTGTACGCGATGTTTGGAACGAGTTGCGAAATGTTGGCGCGTCGGTTTGGTAAGCTACATTGGCAACTAAATAATGGCGGCCGCTAATTTTATATGTAATTGCCGCTTTTGTACTGTATGTAAAAAACGTCGATGTTTCGCTGTCGCCATACGAGTCGTTTGCATGAACGCCATTACGCATGTTGCCGGTGCGCCAAAAAGCCGTATAAACGCCTTTAAGTCCGGCCATAAACTCAATTTTTTCTAATTTATACTCGCCCTGTGCAAAAGCTTCAAAAGTATTTACGTTTGCTACATAATCGTAACCAAAACGTTCGCCTTTATATACCACGTTGTCAGGCGTGTTTAAATTGTTATGGGCAGCATCGGCAAAACGGTTATTATCGCTAATAAGGCTGTCGCGCGCCGGGTATTTATTAATATCTAACCAGTAGTCGCCGCCAAGTAAATCGTCAATAATTTTGTATTGATAGCCTTTGTATATCGATGCGTTTATGCCGGCATTATAATTAAGGTTATCCGATTGTTTTTTATTAAAAACCGAGTTAAAAATAAACTGTTTATGGTCGTTGCGCTGTGCAGCCAAAATATAGTTCGAGCGTTTGCCGGTAACAGTATTTCCTGAAATACCGTCGGCGTTTTCAATTACATCGGTTTTTGTTTGGTTAGCTGTGTAAAAATGACTCCAGTTTATCTGGCGGGTATCAACATCGTTTGTCCAATTATTTAGTGCAAGTTCGTAGGCATCAATATCGTTAATTGAATTGGTGTAATAACTTGGCATGTTACGGTAATAATCGGGACGTGGGTCGTTGCCTGTAAACCAGTCTAAGGTTGTTGAACTACCTTTGCCAAACGAGTATGCTGCCGATGTTTGCAATTTTGTATTATTGTCGATAGTAAAATAATGTGTAAGAGCTAAAACAGGTTTGTGATAATCGTTTACACGTGTATTGCGTTTTTTACCGTTTTGATATCCCCAGTAAGGGTTATAAAAGTTTGAGCCAGCAAGGTTGTATGCCTCTTGCGATGCAACGCCTGCCCTGGCATATTTACGTGGTGCGCCAAAACCTGTAAAATTAATACTATGACGTTTGTTAATGCGTTTTTCGGCCGACACAAAATAGCTGTAGGCGTCGTAAAAAGTGCCATCAACATAACCCTCGGTTGCCCACCTGCGCGAGCCCGACACCATGAACGCCCAGCCATTGTCCATTAACCCGGTTGCGTAGGTGGCCATTAATCGGTTGCGGTAACTGCGGTTAGCAAGCGAGTAGGTAATTTTTGTTTGTTTACTGTAACCCGATGCCCGTGTACCAATATCGGTTGAACCGCCAACATTGCCATAACCAGTGTGCGAAAAGCCTGCGCAAAAAACATCATTGGCATTGCGTGTAGCGTCGTTAAGGCCGCCCCATGTCGACCAAAATGGCGAGCCACTTTCGGCATCGTTCATAACAAGGCCGTTTATCGATATGGTATTGTACTGAGCATCGAACCCGCGTATACGGTACCTCGACGACCCAAACTGATAACCGGCCACGTTGGCATAAATATCGCTCGACGATGCCAGCAAACCCGACACATCGCCGCTAAGGCCGCCACCTTCGTCAAGTTCGCTCTCGGTGAGCGTAACTATTGGTATCTCGACACCTTGTACAGCAATATTGCTTTTTTGCATAATTATTGGCCCAACTGCCGGGGCTGTACCATTTATAACAACAACATCAACCAACTGGTATATAAAACCATCGGCTGAAAATTCGAGGGTATAATTGCCATCGGGCAGTAAAAGTTCAAAATTACCGCTATTGTCGGTAAATGTATTAAATTCCTGTCCTTTTACTTTAACAAATACACCCTCAACCGGCCCGTTGTTGCTTGCTGTTACTACTCCTTTAACCGGTACTTGCGAAAATACCGGTAAACTGAAAGTAATTACAAGCAACATGCTTAATAAATAATTTTTTTGCATTCGATACAAGTTTTTAAGTAGTAAATAGTTTTTAAAACTGTGCCAAAATTAGCATATTACGCAAGTATACCAACCCAAAAAAGTACTTATATAGCACATTTACAAATTTTTTATTTTTTATACTAATGTGGCTAATTATAAAGTTTAAACTTTTGCTACTTTGCATTGGCCTAAATAATTTGTAGTTTTGACAATGTTGTTTTTACATTACTTAATACTTTTAGTATATGAATTTTAAAACTGCTTTTTGCCTGCTTTTATGTTTTGCAAGCACTATTGTATATAGTCAAACAAGTACATTATGGCTTTTAAACGGCAAAAAAATTAACGTTAACAAAATTCAATTGTTAACCAACGATGGCGAGTATATTTTACAATACAACACATTAAAAGGCAATGATAAATATGTCGATATTAACGATGTTTACTCGTACACAAAGCCCGACAGTGCCGAAGTAATACTTTACAAATACAATATTGAGCTTGGCAACGATTTAGAGGTTGGCCAAATGCACAGTTTTTTAACCGGTAAAACTATCTTTAAAGATAAATATAAAGCTAATTGGTTTTTAGTTGGCGGCGTTGTTTCAGGAGCATCAATTGGGTTTATACCATCATTACAAATTGGCAGCAGCACATCGGGTGGGGTTACAATACCACTGTCGCCACTTGTACCTTTAGCGTACATAGTTTTTGCCGGCAACTCAACCATGAGCATAAATAAAATAAAACAAAAATACCCTGACCTTAATACCGACGAGTATTACCTATTAGGATGCCAGGACGAAATACAAAAAAAGCGTTTCAAAAAAAGTGCAATTGGAGCAGGCATTGGCATTGTTGCAGGTTTGGTTACCAGCTTTATTATTAATCAATAGCTTTAACATAAATATTAAAAAAACAAAAGACTCAAAATGGAATTAACTATTTTGAAAGATATTGTTATAATTTTTGCCCTATCAACAGTTGTTAACCTGCTTTTTACCCGCCTTAAAATTCCAACAGTAATTGGTTACCTTTTTACCGGTGTACTTATTGGTCCTTACGCGTTCGGGCTTATTGGCTCGCATACAAATATTGAGCTAATGGCCGAAATTGGCGTTGTTTTGCTAATGTTTACAATTGGGCTCGAGTTCTCGCTTCAACATTTGCTAAAAATTCGAAACATTGTTTTTTTTGGCGGGTTAATGCAATTTTTAATTACATCGGCAACATTTTTTGCAGCATCGTTTATTTACGGTACCAACTGGCAAACCGGGCTGCTTTTTGCATTTATGGCATCGCTTAGCAGTTCGGCATTGGTTTTAAAAATTCTACAACAACGCTCCGAACTTACATCAAACTACGGCCATACCGTGGTTGGCATTCTTATTTTTCAGGATTTACTTTTAGTACCTCTAATTTTATTTACTCAATTATTAGGCAACAACACCGGCAACATTACAGGGCAAATATTAATGCTCGGGTTAAAAACAATTGGAATTATAGGCTTTGTTTTTATAGGCAACAAATGGGTTGTACCATTTTTGCTCAAACGTATTGCAATGGCCAAAAGTCAGGAGCTTTTTTTAATGAGCATTTTGCTTATTTGTGCCGCTGTTGCAATGCTCACTAACGAACTTGGCATGTCGGTAGCTTTTGGGGCTTTTTTGGCGGGGCTAATGGTTTCGTCGTCGGAGTATAGCCACAACGCGTTTGGCAGCCTTATACCTTTTAAAGACTTGTTCACAAGCTTTTTCTTTTTATCGGTAGGCATGTTACTCGACCTGAACTTTGTTGCCGATAATTTTTTATTAGTTTTTGGCACTGTTGTTTTAGTGCTTATAATAAAAACATTAATTGCTGCACTAACAGGGTTTGCTCTTGGCCATACCTTTAAAGGGATAATAATGGTTGGCCTGGCACTGAGCCAGGTTGGCGAGTTCTCGTTTATTTTGGCACGCATTGGCCTTAATTTTAATATTATCGACCGCTTTCATTACCAGCTTTTTTTAGGAGTTGCAATTTTAACAATGGCTTTATCGCCATTTTTGATACAATGGGCTAAACAACTTGGAAACATACTATCAAAACTACCAATTCCCGACATTTTGCGCCATGGCCTTTTCCCGCTTAAAGAAATTGAAATACCACAACTTAACAACCACCTTGTAATAATTGGTAAAGATTTAAGCGCGATCAAACTATCGGTTATGGCCAAACATTTAAAAATACCATACATATCTATAATTTTTGACCCCATGCTTGTACGCGAACACCAAAAACGCGGCGAGACAGTTATTTACGGCGACGCTGCCAACGAACCAATTTTACATAAGGCTTGTGTCGATAATGCCGACACTGTTATTATTTCGGTTGGCGATGTTATTGCATCAATGTCGATAATTGAGCATGTGCGCAACCTTAACCCCCGGGCATACATTATTGTAAGGGCTAAACAAGTAGCCGACATTGAACAACTTTACAAACTTGGTGCTAACCACGTTTTGCCCGAAAAATTCGAGGTTGCAGCAAACCTGCTCGAAATTACGCTCGAACATAAACTTTTACCTAAAAGCTACATTAACAAAATTTTGGGCGACATACGTAACCACCATTATGGCGTTTGCCGCGACAGGCTGCCAAAAACAAAAACCAGCGTTTTAGACGATATACCTAATTTAAAAATATCAACTTTTATTGTTAATCAATTGTCGGACGTTGTTGGAAAAACTATTACCGGTATTAAACTACGCAACACGCTTAAAGTTACTTTACTGGCACTTAAACGGGGAAACAAAATTATCGACCACCCTGGCCCCGACACTGTTTTTGAAAGTAACGACATTGTTTACATTTTGGGCGACCCCGCCCACGTTGCTAACGCTGGTAACGTGTTTACTGCTGCCGACAAACTTTTTTCGAAACCTGCTTAATTATTATAATGCTCGATATTTTATACCTCGACCAACACCTTGTTGCAATTAACAAACCACACGGGCTGCTTGTACACCGCTCAAAATACGCCGACCAAGCCAATGTATTTGCAGTACAGGAGCTACGCAACCAGTTAGGTTGCTATGTTTACCCCGCGCACAGGCTCGACCGCAAAACTGGCGGTTTACTTTTATTTGCACTTAACCCGGCTGTAAACTCGCTAATGCAGCAACAATTTGCCGATAATTTGGTAAAAAAAACCTACTTGGCTATTGTGCGTGGCCATACACCTCAAAACGGGACTATTAATTACGCCCTAACCAACGACGATGGCAAAACACAAGATGCTGTAACAAATTACCGTACTATCGAACATGTTGAGACTAACGTGGCTTTTGGTAAATTCAGCACATCGAGATACTCACTTATTGAGGCTACACCACAAACCGGGCGACTGCACCAAATTCGTAAACATTTTGCTCATATTTTTCACCCAATTATTGCCGACAGGCCACATGGCTGCAACAAACAAAACCGTTTATTTAAAGAACTTTACAATATGGACACCATGCTTTTGCATGCCAGTTCAATTGAATTTAAACACCCGGTAACAAATAACGATATAAAAATTAAGGCCCCGTTACAATCTGAATTTACACGGAGCCTTAATTTTTTAGGGTTTAACTTTACTTTTGCCTCATGTATATCTGAATAGGCACTCCATTAAAATCGAACAACTCGCGCATACGGTTTTCTAAATACCGTAAATATGGCTCGCGCACATACTGCGGCAGGTTGCAATAAAAAGCAAACTGTGGTGTTTGGGTAGGCAGTTGCGTTACATATTTAATTTTAACCAGCTTACCTTTATACATTGGTGGTTGATAAGCTTCAACAACCTCTAACATAAGTTCGTTAAGTTTACTTGTAGGTATACGTTGCGAACGGCATTTATAAACATGCATGGCTGTTTCGATAGCTTTAAAAATACGCTGCTTGGTTAATGCCGAAATAAACAAAATTGGTATGTCGTTAAACGGGGCAAGTTTTTCTTTAATAATTTTAGTGTACTCTTTAATAGTGTTTGTCTCTTTCTCAAACAAGTCCCATTTGTTAACCAAAATAACTACACCTTTACGGTTTTTTACAGCTATTTGTATAATATTTAAATCTTGCGATTCGATACCTCTTAGCGCGTCGAGCATAACAAGGCAAACATCAGACTCTTCAATTGACCGTATTGCACGCATAACCGAGTAAAACTCTATATCTTCGGTAACTTTTCCTTTTTTGCGTATCCCGGCAGTATCGATAATCACAAAATCGTGCCCAAATTTATTATAATGCGTGTAAATACTATCGCGCGTTGTACCTGCAATATCGGTAACAATATTCCGCTCTTCGTCTAAAAGTGAGTTAATAAAACTCGATTTTCCGGCATTTGGCCTGCCAACAACTGCAATTTTAGGCAGTTCAACCTCAGGCTCGTCAACGGGTTTATCTTTAAAAATATCAACTAACGCGTCGAGCAGCTCGCCTGTACCCGAGCCATTAATAGCCGATATAGGATAAATATTGCCAAGCCCCAACCCGTAAAATTCGTTTGCCATAAATGTACGTTCGCTGTTGTCGGCTTTGTTAACAGCCAGCAAAACTTTTTTTCGCGATTTTCGCAGTATCTCGGCCACGCCATCGTCAAGGTCGGTAATACCATTTGTAACATCGGTAACAAAAATTATCGCGTCGGCCTCGTCAATAGCGAGCATAACCTGTTTGCGTATTTCGCCTTCAAAAATATCGTCCGAGTTGCGAACATATCCCCCAGTGTCGATAACCGAAAAATCGATACCGTTCCACTCCGATTTTCCGTAATGACGGTCGCGTGTAACGCCTGCCACCTCATCGACAATTGCTTTGCGCTGTTCAATTAAACGGTTAAATAATGTCGATTTCCCAACATTGGGCCTCCCTACTATTGCTACTATATTTGCCATTATAAATTATTATTTCTGTTCGTAACCAAACGAGCGCAGGTTTATATCCTTGTCGCGCCAATCTTTAAGCACTTTAACGTGCATCTCTAAAAATATTTTTTTGTCGAAAAAAGTTTCGGCCTCTATACGTGCCGCGGTGCCAACTTTTTTAAGCATGCTGCCTTTATGCCCTATAATTATGCCTTTTTGCGAATCGCGGGCAACATAAATTATTGCACGTGTTTTTATTATCGATTCTTGTTCTTTAAACTCTTCAACATTAACCTCGCACGAGTATGGTATCTCTTTGTCGTAATTCATAAAAATTTTTTCGCGTATAATTTCCTGCATAAAAAACCGCTCGGTTTTGTCGGTAAGCTGGTCTTTTGGAAAATAAGGCGGACTTTGCGGCACAAGCTCAATCAGGCGTTTTAAAACCGGTTCAATGTTAAATTTATTTAATGCCGAAACCGGGAAAACCTCGGCGCGGGGTATCAGGTTTTTCCAACTGTCGACAAGTTCCTCGAGTTTTTGCTGGTTGGTAAGGTCAATTTTATTTATCAACAATAAAACCGGGCAGTCCATGCGGTTTACTTTGTCAAGATACTCGCCTGCTTTGCCAATAGTTTCAACAACATCGGTAACATAAAGTAAAACATCGGCATCGCTTAAAGCCGAATCGACAAACTTTAACATTGAGTTTTGTAGTTTGTAATGTGGTTTTAAAATACCAGGTGTATCAGAGTATACAAGTTGAAAACCGTCGCCGTTTACAATGCCCATTATGCGGTGCCTTGTGGTTTGTGCTTTGCTTGTTATTATCGATAGTTTTTCGCCAACTAAGGCATTCATAAGGGTCGATTTTCCTACATTTGGGTTCCCAATTATGTTTATAAACCCCGCTTTATGCTCCATATTTATCAATTATTTGCCGCAAAGATACATTTATTTATCTTTACTTTAAAAACATGCTAAACAAGCCGCTAAAAGTTTATTTGCCAATTTTGATAATAATTGTAACTGCCATTGCTTTACGCTTTTACAACTATTTTAACATACCATTTACGCACGACGAGCTTAGCGCGCTTACGCGTTTAAATTTTAACTCGCTACACAATGTTTTAGAGTTTGGCGTGGCAAAAACCGACACTCACCCTGCCGGTGTGCAAATTTTTCTTTACTTATTAACTCAACTTTTTGGCTCAGGTACCGCGGTTGTTAAATTACCTTTTATTATTGCAGGTGTTTGGAGCGTATGGCTTATTTATATAATTACAAAAAAATGGTATGGCTACACCCCCGCAATACTTGCATCGGCAATATTTGCATCGTTGCAATACACTGTCGAAAATAGTATAACAGCTCGCCCTTACTCGTTGGGTTTGTTTTTTGTTTTAATGGCTTTTTATTTTTGGCAACAATTTCATTATAAGCATACAAAATTATTTTTAAACCTTGCAGGTTATATTGTTTTTTCGGTTTTTGCAGCTTATACACATTATTTTGCGCTTTTAGTTTGTATTTTAATATGGCTTTACGGATTATTTATTTTAACGCCCCCAAAAACCAAACCTTATATAATTAGCGGGGTAATTATGCTTTTAGCAGGCTTACCGCACCTGCCAATTACTATTGAGCAAATTAGTGCCGGCGGTATTGGTGGCTGGATTGGCCCTTTTAAGTGGCATTATCCGGCAATTTATGCCGCTATTGTTATGCAACAATCGTGGTTTTTACTAATTGTTTATATGTTAATTTTTTTAATAGCTTTTAATTGGCGCAACAAAACAGGTGTCGATATTAGTAAAATAATTATGGCAGGTATTTTTGCCGACACTTTTTTTATTGGGGCTTTGTACTCGCATTTTGTAAATAATGTTATGCACGAAAAATCGTTGTATTTTGCATTCCCGTTTTTACTCATCTTTTTTGTTTCGTTTACACGCGAATTGCATCGCAAATGGCAACTTGTTTTAGCAATAATTATTTTAGCGTGCAACACAACATCGCTAATATTTGAACGCCGCCACTTTAACCTGTTTTATAAAAATGCTTACCAGCAAACTTATTTGGCAGCAACTTTATGGCCAAAAAATTATAATATCGATAATAATACCACTATTGTTTTATTTGCCAACCCCGCCAAAACAAAACTTTTAGGTAATACCAGCCATATATTTTTTTTTGAACCCGATACCGATGCCGGTAGCTTTTACAATTTTATTAAACAACAAAACACTAATTATATATTTTTTGGGGCGGCACAACCTTACAACCCGGCTTTTAAAACTATTGTAAACTTATTTTATCAAAATACTATAAAACAAGCTTATACTGTTGGTGCCGAAGCCTTTATTGCAAGCAAACTACCAACCTCAACCAGTTTAGATAATTTGTTAAATAACCAAAACCCTAAAATAATTTGTAAAAAAAATACTATCAACAACCTTATTGAGTATCATTTTGACACAATTTATACCAGCTCGCTTACAAAATGTAAATACTGTACTATAAATTATATGGCAAAAATTGTTTGCAGCAATAACCTTACACAAGCAAAAATGGTTGTTTTAATAAACAACGCAGCCAATAAACCGCAAGTTATTGAATACCCGCTTGCCGGTTTTAATTCCATCGACACAACATTTACAGCTGTTTATGCAGTAAACCTTGCCGACATTAGTTTTAGAAATACAAATTTTATAGGCTGCAAAATTGTTATACCTGCAACCGAACAAACTAAAATTTTAGATACTCGTTTTTTTATCACCCCTGCCAACCCTGTTATTTATGGTAATGTAAAAAAAATACCTCGTAACCTTAATTTTGATGGTTTTTAATTTTTACTAAATAACTGGTTATAGTCGGTTTCGTATGAGTTTTTATAGTAACTGCGGGGCAATATTTGCCAGTTATTTGTAACCTTTAGTTCAATATTTTTTTTGTTTTCGATATACTTTAACATATAATACCTTATATCGTGGCTTGTAGCCGAAACTAAGCGGCTCTGTAAACTGTCGGCACTTAAGCCAACACCTATTGTTAAATGCCCACCACCACCACTTGCGCGGTACGAGTTCATGGCTACGGTATAAACCGTATCGTAACTAAAGTTACTGCCATTTGTAAAACCACTTATTGTTACACGGTTGCCCAATGGTTTAGTAACATCAATAACATAATTTATACCGGCAGCCGACGAAAAATTGTAATACTGGTTTTTAAACATTGCTTTACCATTTTTATCGTAAGTAAGGGCCAGTAAATTTTTACCCGGCTTTAACATTTGGTTAAACCACTGGTTGGCAGCAAATTCAAGAAAACTGTCGATTTCGGAACCAGTTAAGCTTAAAGTGTAAAGACTGTTCTCGTATTTATAAAGTTTAAACAAATCGGAAACATAAACCGGACCTTTATTAATTGTAACATTAAACGACAAAGGAGCCGCAAACGAAACCTGTGCCCCCGATACCGATAATTGTACATTATGTACCAGCTCCATAAATGCACTTGGCCCAAAATAGCTATCGCGCGTTGTTATTGGCTGCTGCATAAATCCAATTTGCCTGTTAACATAGTTGCGAACAATTGTGTCGGCTTTACCAAATAAATTAATATAATTAGTATCGGGTTCATAACCCGAGAGGTTTACCAAACTTGTTGATATTGTTTTTTTGTATTTGCAAAGTTTTTTATCGAACTGTAAATTAATATTTGCCACACCGGCATATTTAGCATAGCAATTTGCATCAATAATATATACAGTATCGCCGGCACAGTTAACCGTTGTGTTTTCAACCATTTTATGGTCGTGCCCGGCAAAAATAATATCAAAACCAGGTACCTGCTGTGCCACCAAAACAGTTGCATTCTCGTTTTTATATGTGGTATCGGCCTGCCCGTTGTAGGTATAATCGAGCCCGGCATGGAACAATCCAATTAGCAGGTCGGGTTTTTCGGTTTGGTTAATAATATTAACCCAATGTTTTGCTGTTTCAATCATGTCGTTAAAGGCCATGCCATTCCACAAAACAGGTGGCAACCAATTGCCAATCGACGGGGTTGTAAGCCCTAAAACTGCAATTTTTACACCTTTACGTTCAATAATTGAATATGGCTTAAAATACGGCTCACCTGTTTCAGTATTAACAATATTGGCAGCCAGCCAGTTGCAGTTTAGTTGGCTGTTAAATTTATCGTAAACAGGGTGTCCTGTTTCAATGTCGTGATTACCAACTGTTGCTGCATCGTAACGCAAAAAATTAAATATTTGCGCACCCATATGTATACCAGTAGTATCGATAAAATTATGATAGTAAATAAACGGCTGGCCTTGTAATACATCACCATTATCGAGCAAAATTGTACCATCGGGGTTTTGGGCTCTGCAGTTATTTACAAATGTACTAAAATGTGCAAGTGAGTAAGGTATTGTTTTGTTCTCGATATAATCGTACGGAAAAAACATACCATGTACATCGGTAGTTGTAATTACCGACAAAGTAACATTTTGGGGCTTACGTGATAGTGTTGTGCACGAACCCAGCATTATTACTAAGCCTACTATGGCCAAATTTATTTTTTTTAATAACATAAGCAATAATTTAGTAAAACAGCATAAAAGTACCATAAAACCTAAAATTTACAAGTTAATTTTAGGTTAATCGCTAAGTTGAGTTTTTGGAACTAAGCGAACAAACGCTTTACTAAATGTAGATTTTATTGTGTTTTACTATCCAATTGTAGCGAAATACTTGGAAAATATTAAGCGATTGAGCGCATCGCTCAATTTTGATTTAATAAATGTTTTAGTAAACTCACTATTTAAGGTATGGCTTAACACTATGTTTACAAAATATTTTGTAAAGTTTTAAGCGAGTATATCTCGTGGGTAACTTTAAAATTATGTTTTGTTTTTTGATGGTTAAAAAACACGCAATCAATTCCAAATTTATTAGCCCCAATAATGTCGGTTTGTGGGTCGTCGCCTATCATAATACTTTCGGTTTTACGGGCATTAACTGTTTTAATAGCGTACTCAAATATTTTTCGATGAGGTTTTTGATAACCGGCATCTTCGGAACAAATAAGTTTTTCGAAATATTTTTGCAACCCACTGCGCTCAATTTTAACTGTTTGTACCTCGCGAAAACCGTTTGTCAATAAAAATAACCGGTAGTTTTTTTGTTTCAGATAATCGAGTACTTGGTAAGTATAATCAAAAACAACAGTTTTAGTTGGACAAATATTAAGGTACTCGTCGGCAAATTTGTTTATTAGGTTATTATTATCGATGCCAAAATGTTTAAAAGTGTCGGCAAACCTTTTTGTGCGCAACACCTCTTTTTTTAATGTGCCTTTGCGGTAACTCTCCCAAAGGGCATCGTTAATTGGATAATATATTTGGCAAAACTTGTCGAATGTAATATCGGTGGGGTCAAAATATTTATCAATAAGTTCGCGAAACGTTAACTCCGAGTTTGTTTTAAAGTCCCACAATGTACTGTCTAAATCGAAATAAATTGTTTTGTATTTTTTGGGTGGTTTAAGTTGCATTACTTTATAAGTATAGTTATAACAAAAAATAAAGTTGGCAATGTTACTAAAACAATGCCAACTTATTATTTTATAATAATTTATATTAAGCGAACGAGCCTCTTTTTAGCATAATAATCTCTTTATCGTCTAAAAAACGCCATTTTCCGCGAGGCAGGTTCTTTTTAGTTAAACCGGCAAAATATACCCGGTCGAGTTTGCGAACGTTGTAACCCAAACTCTCGAACAAACGCCTTACAATACGGTTTTTGCCCGAATGAATTTCAATTCCAACCTCGCATTTATCATCGGCATTGCAATAGCTAACTTCGTCGGCTTTTGTAATACCATCTTCGAGTTCAATTCCCGAATACAGTTTTTCAAGGTCTTCCATTTTTGCAGGTTTGTCGAGTGTAACCTGATAAATTTTCTTTTTATTGTTTTTTGGGTGTGTAAGCCAGTCGGTAAGTTCGCCGTCGTTTGTAAACAGCAACAAACCTGTTGTCGATTTATCGAGCCGCCCAACCGGATAAACCCGCTCTTGCCCGGCACCGCTAATAAGCTCCATTACTGTATGGTCGGCATGTGGGTCGTCAACAGTTGTTACATAACCTTTGGGTTTATTTAATAATATGTAAACTTTTTTTTCAGGGTTTATTCGTTTTCCATCAAAGCGCACATCGTCGTCAAAATTAACTTTCGCGCCCAGTTCGGTAATAATTTTACCGTTAACAGTAACCATTCCTGTTTCAATGTATGTATCGGCATCGCGACGGCTACAAATTCCCGAATTAGCAATGTACTTGTTAAGCCGCATTGGAGCGCCCGACTTAGGAGTATCGGTAAACTCACCTTTTTTTAAGTTTGTTTTGCTAAATGTTGTACGTTGCTTGTCGTACTTTTGGTAACGTTTTTCGCCCGAACGGTAACTGCTATTGCTTTGTTCGTTTTTATTACCGTAACGTTTGTCTTCAAATTTATCGGTATTATTTTGGCGGTTACTAAAACCATTAGTTTTGCGTACACCACCAAACTCCGTGTCGCCGGTAGTTTCGTTGTCGCTGTCGCGATTTACGCGTGGTCTGTAGGGCCGGCTGCTATTGTTATCGCTGTGCCGGTCGTTGTTGTTGTCGTTGCCAAAACGGTTACTTTTAAAACCTCCCGAACGTGGTTTGTATTCGGTGCTGTATTTTTTGCGCTCGCCACCAAACCCGCTGTCGCCGGTAGTTTCGTTGTTACTGTCGCGGTTTACGCGTGGTCTGTAGGGCCGGCTGCTATTGTTATCGCTGTGCCGGTCGTTGTTGTTGTCGTTGCCAAAACGGTTACTTTTAAAACCTCCCGAACGTGGTTTGTATTCGGTGCTGTATTTTTTGCGCTCGCCACCAAACCCGCTATCTTTATTTGTTTCATCATTATCGGTATTTGAGCGTTTATAACCCGACCTTAAAGGCTTATCGGTTTCAAATTTTTTACCATAGGGTTTTGCCCCATCATTATTTTTGCGTTTAAAACTATCGCTGCCAGTACTTTTGCGTTTGCTCCCAAAACTGTCGTTTTTGCCCCGGTTCCTGCCTCTATCCTTGCCCCCTTCAAATTGGCCCATAAAAAATGTATATTAAAATTTTTCCAAAAAAAATACTGAATAATTAAGCCACAAAAGTACACAAAATTAGCATATCAATACTATAAAACCTAAATTGAGCTATTCACTTAATCGATTTAGAATTTATATGTATTTCATTACACTTGGTTAGCAAAACACAACAAACTCTACATCGCAGTTATAGCTAAGTAAAGCTCTTTATAGCTTTACTTTAAACGCACAATTTATGTAAAAGTTTGATTGCTAAATATTTTGGCGCAATAAATTATAATAGCAAATAAAATAATGTATTGTATTATACAACCAAAATATCAGTACTATTAAACTCACGCTTAAGTGCAACCATCTTAATTGCAGTAACAGCGGCCTCGTCGCCTTTATTACCATGTTTACCACCTGCGCGGTCAATTGCCTGCTGAAGGTTGTTAGTGGTTAAAACACCAAATATAACCGGGCGGTTATGTTTTATGTTCAACTTTGTAATACCATAAGTAACGCCTTGGCAAATAAAATCGAAATGGCGTGTTTCGCCCTGAATAACACACCCTAAACAAATAATTGCATCAACATCGGTTTTATTAGCTAAAAATTGTGCACCTAAGGTAAGTTCAAAAGTGCCAGGTACGTATTTTTTAATTATTTTATCGGGGTTAGCCCCGTATTTAATTAAAGTATCGACAGCTCCTTTGCAAAGGCTTTCGGTAATTTGCTCGTTCCACTCGGCTACTACAATGCCAAATTTCATATTTTTAGCATCGGGCACTGTATTTGAACTAATGTCGGAGAGGTTTTTTAGCGATGTTGCCATATTATTATCTTATAAATTAAACTTTAAAGCCGGGCAAAAAAAAAGTATCAATAACAAAGTTAATGATACTTTTTTTTTATTAATGATAGTATTATTTACCTAATTCTAATTTAGCTTTTGTAATGTTTTTTTCGGCATTGCGTGCCTCTTGCGATTTAGGGTATTCTTCTTTTATTAACTCGTACAATTTAAGTGCTTTATCAAATTTAGCATCTAATTCGTATAATTGGGCAGCTTTGTTAAGGTATAATGGCGACGAAAAATTGTTTGGGTTTTTAGCCGCTGCTTTTTCGTAGTATGTAACTGCTTTTGCATTATCGCCTAATTCAACATAAGCATCTCCAATTGCACCTAAGGCAACTGCCGAAACAATTAAATCGTCGCTTTTAAATTTTTTCAGGTATTTAATTGCATCGTCAAACTCGCCCAAATTAATGCTCGAGATTCCTGCATAGTATAATGCAAGGTTTGCTGCTTTTGTAAACTTGTAATCGCTAATAATATCAATAAAACCCCAGTTATTACCATCGCCGTTTAGAGCAAGGTTAAACGAGTCGCGTTCAAAATATTGTTCGGCAACAAACATCGATGTTTGTGCTTCGGCATCTTTAGGTGCTATATAAAAACGCTGAAAACCCAGATAAAACAACACTACTATTAATATACCAAGGGTAACATACGTTAATGTTTTTTGGTTATCTTCAATAAATTGTTCTGTCCTGGTAAGTGTACTTTCAATACCTTCAAGGTTTTGATCTTCTATTTTGCTATTTTTTTGTGACATATTAATAAGGTTTCAAAAATTTCATGGCAAAAATAATCGTTTTTATTACTTATGAAAACTTTACTGCTATTTATTTTATTATTAAAAAAGCGATAGCTGTCCGGGAGTGTTGTTATTATAGAATTGCATAGCTGTTGATATGTTATTATTGTGGCATGAATTTAAAAATTCATGCTCTAACACTTTATAATTCAAGGCTTTTGCTAAATATCCATTTTTATATCGGGCAATATAGTTATTTTTTGTTCCGGGAAAATGTTTTTCAAGTTTATCAAAATAATAATCGCGCTGTTTGTCGCGTAATGTAACCCCCATACTTGCAATAACATAATTTGCCCCGCAATTTGCAGCTTGTTGTACAATTTGGTTAATATTTTCGACATTATCGGTAATAAAAGGTAAAACCGGCATAAGTGTAACCCCGCAATAAATACCGTTCGCAGCTAATTGTTCAATGGCTTTAAACCTTTGCGACGATACCGGTGCGTTTGGTTCAATTATACGCGACAAATTATCGTTTGTAGTTGTAATGGTAATACTAACTGCTGCATATATTTTCGATATTTGTTTAAGTATGTCGATATCGCGTGTTACTAAATTGCTTTTGGTAATTATATGTACCGGAAATTTATAGTAATTAATAATTTCTAAAGCACGACGAGTTATACCTGTTTGGTTTTCGACAGGCATATATGGGTCGTTCATACTACCGGTACCAATAGTCCCTTTTGTTTTTTTGTTTTTTAGTTCGGTTTGTAAAAGTTCAATGGCATTTTTTTTAACCCTAATATGGCCTAAATCGCCTAAACGGTAACATTCGCTGCGCGAATCGCAATAAATGCAACCGTGCATACAACCCCGGTAAAGGTTCATGTTATAAGTAATTCCAAACCATGGGTCGGGGGCGTCTTTTAGTTTCGATAATATTGACTTTACGGTAATTTCGTCGGGTTGCATAAAGTAATTATTGCCCTGTTGTGCTGGTTATATCGTTACAATTATTTGTTTTTTTGTAATAAATATCGATAGCTACTAACAAAGCGGTAAATCCCCAAAAAGGTGCCGATGCTTTATCGGTATCTAAAAAGTTATTTAAAAAACCATGTAAATAATAAGTTACCAAGCCAATTAGGGCACCAAGCCCGAGCATTTTAATTTGCCTGTTATTACAGTTTTTTATTGCGCGCAGGCCTGTAACTATTGTGGTAATTATAATTGCAACAATAAAAATAACCCCTGGCAACCCTTGCTCGGCCAGTGGGCCTAAGTATTCGCTATGGGCATTGCCCATGTCGCCTTGCCTTGTACTAATTATTGTAAGGTCGCGCGAGTATTGAAAAGGGGCATATTGAAACATATATGTGCCAGGGCCCCATCCAAAAACAGGTTTTTGTTTATACATGCGTAGTGCACAACTCCAACGGTTTAGCCGTTCAAGGTTCGATGCATCGGTGGTAACGTTGGCTATGCTTTTTACATGGTCGGCTAAATCGGTCGACGAGTCGGTACGGTTTTTTTTAACACTGTTAATTATATCGTTACCAACAGTAAAAAATGTAACCAACGTAATAGCAACAATTGCAATTATAACCGAGAAACGTATTTTTAACTTTATTACCACCCAAACAGCAAAGGCTCCTATTAAACTAAGCCATGCTGCCCGTGTATACGAAAATGCTATTGCAATAAAAAGCAATGTTGTTAAAAAAAAGTAAAAGGCGCGTTTACTAACTGTATAACCTTTATAAAAGGCCATACCAATAATTGGAGGTATGTAAAATGCCAACATTGCACCGTACGATGTGTGGTCTTTATAAAATGGGTTTGCCGACCAGTGTGCTATTTTTTCGTCGAAAATACCATGAACGGCATGTCTGTATAAAGCATATACTATTACTATTACAAATGCCAAAACGTAGAACAAAATATACAACCTCGCGTTTTTTTCGTTCCTAAAAAGTTGGGTTGCAATAAAATAAAATACAATAATAAACCAAACCCTCGATATAAAATACTTAAGCGATACTAAGGGCATTGTGCTTGTTAAGGTTGTAATAAACATCCAACCTAAATAAAAATATATTATTACCGATATTGGGTGGGTTAAAACACGTTTATCGAACTGTTTTTCGAACAATAATTTTAACACAAACAAAAACATTAAACCGGCAATAAGCGGCTCGGTAGGTAAAAACATATCAATTGGCAAACCTTTAACAAGCTCGCTAAGTGGTACCGACAATGGTGTCATAAAAACAATTACCAGTAATAATTTGTCGATTGATAAAAACGCGGCTGTCAATAACAATAAAACTAATGGCAATATACTAAACCAATATATTTGGTTATAAATTAGTACGCCATTTAAAACTATAAATAATAGCGAAATACCAAAAACCCACTTTATTTTATTTGTTAGTTGCAAAATGGTTTATATTTTGTTTTTAACTGTTTTTACGCGTTTGCTTACAATATCGAACAAAACCAATAACAACAAAGCAAGCACAAATGCCGACATTGTTGACACTACCACAATTACCGACCTTTTTGGATAAAACTTTTTCTCGGCCTCGACAGCGTGGTTTACAACAAATTTTTTGGGTAAAAACTGTATTGCATCAAGTTGTGCCTCGGCATATTTAGCTTTTAACTGGCTTAGCTGTTCTTTTTCGAAAACCAAAAAGTCGCGCATACCAACATAAGCACCACCATATTTGGCAACAATGGCAAGCTTTTTCTCGATATTTTTAGCGGCCTCGGTCTTACCTTGTATAATGGCCTGCCCATAGGCAGTGTTTAAAGCTTCGGCTTGCGACTCGTAATCAACAACTCCTAATTTACGTATTTCAGTTAACGAATCTTCAATCTCCCTAATCTCCGATTGCAATTTATTATACTCGTACTCAACAAGTTCGAGGGCTTTTGCGGCACGTTCTTTTTCCATACTGTTCATTATAGTATCAACCATTGCAGCAATATCATTAGCCATTGATGCGGCAATTTTTGGGTCGGTATCTAAAACCGAAATACTTATCGACATAAACTTTGTTGGTGCTATCGATATGTTTTTTTCAAACTTTTTATTCAATAGTGTAACCGGGTATTTTGTACCGGGCTTTATTTTATAGTGGTTAAATAAGTCGTATTTAGTTATAATTTTTTGGCGTATTTCGTCCGAGTTTAAAACTTGTAATAGTTGCTCAACCTCTTCTTCTTCGCCTAATTTTAGTATGTTTTTTTCATAATTATTATTAGTAAGCAAATCTTGCGATACCGAACTTGCTGCAGTAGGAAAAATTATAACTTCCGATTTAAATTTATTATCGATAGTTAACGATGCAATTATCGATACAATAGCGGCTATGCCTGTTATAACAATAAGGGGCAGGCGTTTGTCCCATAAATACATTATTAAATCAACCGAGTCGAACCGGTATTGAGGTGTATTATCGTTCATAATAATTAATTTTTTACAACGGCCAAAAATAGTAATTTATTTTTGACAACCATATATTATAATTATATGATGCTAATTTGGTATTTTTGCTTTTAAATACCTTGTTAATAACTTTAAACATTACTCTTTTGAAATATATTGGAGCCCATGTTAGTGCTGCCGGCGGTGTCGAAAACGCGCCATACAACGCTCATATTATTGGCGCAACTGCATTCGCACTTTTTACCAAAAATCAACGCCAGTGGGTTTCGGCACCCTTGTCGCAAAAAAGTATCGACACCTTTAAAAACAACTGTACAAAATACAACTTTACCCATGCCCAAATATTGCCACACAGCAGCTATCTTATAAACCTTGGCAACAAAAATACCGACAGCCTTGCAAAGTCGCGTGCTGCATTTATCGACGAACTTGAACGTTGTTACCAATTAGGCTTGTCGATGCTGAACTTTCACCCGGGCTCGCACCTTAAACTAATGACCGAACACGATTGTTTGTTGCTTATTGCCGAATCGATAAATTACGCGTTACAAAAAACAAAGAAAGTAACCGCTGTTATTGAAAACACTGCCGGCCAGGGCAGTAACTTAGGATACTCGTTTGAACAAATTAAATTTATTATCGATAATATTGACGATAAATCGCGTGTTGGCGTTTGTATTGACACGTGCCATGCATACTCGGCCGGTTACGATATTAAAACAACCGATGGTTTTAATAATACCTGGCTTAAATTTGACCAAATTATTGGTTTTAAATACCTGCGCGGTTTACATGTTAACGACACAAAAAACGGCCACCACAGTAAACTCGACCGCCACGAGGTTTTAGGCAAAGGCTTTTTAGGCAACAACCCTTTTATTGCTATTATGAAAGACAAACGTTTCGATAATATCCCGATTATACTTGAAACCCCCGACGAAAGCGGTTGGCAACGCGAAATTGAATGGTTAAAATCACATATTAGTTAATAAATCATGCGTAACATATTTATTTTTTTGTCGATAGTAGTTTTTGTTGCCTGCAAAAGCGATGAGCAAAAGCTTACTAACAACTATTTTGAACTAAACGGTAAAGCTTACCCTTTATCTGATGTTTATATTGCAAAAGAATTATCGATTGCCGACTCGGCACAATACAGGCTTATTTTTTTATCGCCACAAATGGAACTTGTAAATGCTGAACAAAATTTTTACAGCTTTACCCCACAAAGCTCGGGCAGTTATATAGTTATAACTTTTAAATCGATTAACAATATAATTTTCAACAATGGATTGTACAATATTTATTGGGGCGAAGTTATAAATAATTACAACAATAATATTACAGACGAGGCAACTGGCATAAACTCAGGTACGTTAACAACAATACAAAAAAGTGACGAGAATTATTTATTCGAGTTTACGTTTACCTTAATAAATAACCAAACCATTACTGGCAATTTTACAGGTAAACCGGTAATGTACACCCGCTAATAAAATTAGTGAAACTCAAGTCCCATTAGCGAAATATCGTCAAAATAATCGTTGGTACCACGGTGTACATCAACATCGGTAATAATATAGTCAATTATGTAATTTATTGATTGGCTGCTTATTATAATTTTTTCGAGCCTGTCGGTACCATATTGTTCCAATTTATTATTCTCGAGCTCGGCAATACCATCGGTATATAATATAAGCTTACAACCTGCTTTTATTTGTTTTGTGCCTACGTTAATTTTGGGTATCTCGTCGAGCATGCCCACGCCAATGCAACCAGCGGTAAGCAACTCGGTTTTTTGGGTATTGCTATCATAAAAAACAGGTGGGTTATGGCCTGCATTAATATACTCGAGCTCACGTGTTTCGGTATTATATTTACCAATAAAAAGAGTAATAAATTTTTCGCCATTTGCATTTTCGAGCACTCGCTTATTAAGTTTTTCAACCGTGCGCGACAACGGAATATTTGCATCGAACAACGCTCGTATGTTTGCCTGGAAATTCGACATTAAAATAGCTGCCGATATACCTTTCCCCGACACATCGGCAATACAAAACCCGTACTCGGTTGGGCTAAGGTTTAAAAAATCGTAGTAATCGCCACCTACTTCAAAGTGTGGCAAATAATAAGCCGACACATGTATTTTATTGTTATTAGGCAACAACGATGGGCTTGGTATAAGCATTGTCTGCATTTTTGATGCAAGCTCAAGCTCTTTTTTAAAGGCTTCCTGCCGTACATTCTCGTTAAACAGCCGCTTGTTTTCCATGGCAACTATTATAATGTTCGACAGTGTTTGTATAAAATGTAAGTGCTTTATTGTAGGGCTCATTCCGGCCTGTTCTTCTTCAATGTCGCCAATAATTACGTATGCTATTGGTTGGTCGTGGTGAAAAACAGGTATAATTACATCAAATGTTGCTAAAAAAGGGTTTAATGTAACGCTAAGATTTGTAATTTGTTTGTAGTATAATAAATCCGATTCAACTTTTATGTTTTCGGCAATATTGCGATGAAACCCCGAAGCCAGTAAACAGTTCCATTTTTGGTTATAATTATATATCAAAACCTTACCAATATTAAGCTCTTTACGCAAAATATTTTCGAAACGGCTTAAAAGTTCTTCAACCGGGGGGTTCTCGTTAATGGTAAGTGTAATGTTGAGTAATATATCGAGCTTTATGTTACAAAATTGTAACCGGCCTACTGAAGGTTTAGTTGTCATAATGTTTTGAAATTTTGAACCCAAATTACGAAAATAAACTATATAAAAAAACCGTATGCAGCAAAACAGCTACACACGGCAATATTATTATATCATAAAAAAAACTAATTTTTAACCTTTTCGGAGTACGAACGGTCGCGGGTGTCAACTTTTATACGGTCGCCGGTATTAATAAACAAAGGCACCATAACAATTGCACCGGTTTCAACTGTTGCCTGTTTTAGTGTGTTAGTTGCAGTGTCGCCTTTTATGCCTGGCTCGGTATAAGTAACTTCCATATCAACAAATGGTGGTAAATCAACCTGTAAAGGTGTCTCTTTTTCGGCATGAAAAACTATCTCAACCGATTGCCCTTCTTTAAGTAAATCGGCGTTATCAACAACCGATTCGTCTATCGAAATTTGTTCAAACGATTCAAGGTTCATAAAATTCATGCCCATATCGTCTTTATATAAATACTGATAAGGACGCCGCTCAATGCGCACTGTAGTAATTTTTACGCCTGCAGTAAAAGTATTGTCAATTGTTTTGCCGGTTTCAAGGTTTTTTAGTTTTGTACGAACAAAAGCCGGCCCTTTACCCGGTTTAACATGTTGGAACGATACAATTGTATAAAGTTTATCGTTATACTCAATACATAAACCGTTCCTGAAATCTGAAGTATCAGCCATAAATATTTATTTAAATCAAGGTTTTTATTTTGCTGCAAAAATAAAGTAAATGCTTTAATTTACAAGTTAATTGTTTGGTTTTATGGTTTATTGCCAAAATAAGCAAATATTGTTGTACATTTTGTTTATTAAATATTGGCTCAATAAAGCAACCTAAAGCATATATTTAGTATCATCAAATATTATAATTAAATTAATTACCTATGTATAAATTTTTAACTTTTTTAGTTTTTGGTGCTGTATTATTTTGCGGAAACAGTCCGCGTATAAGCTCAAATTACCTGCCAATAATTATGGAACGCCCCGAGTTAGAAAAAAGCATTTTTTTTAGACAAAATGTTGATATTGATAAGCCTGGCAAAATTTTTTATAAAGATGCGTTTATTTACCTTGTCGAAAAAAATAAAGGCGTTCATATTATTAACAACAGCAACCCACAAACGCCTTTACAAATTGGTTTTATTAATATTCCCGGCTGTGTCGATATTTCGATGCGCGATAACATTATATTTGCCGACAATGCTGTCGATTTGGTGTCGGTTGACATT
Organism: uncultured Bacteroidales bacterium; assembly: GCA_964544385.1. Classification (GTDB taxonomy): domain Bacteria; phylum Bacteroidota; class Bacteroidia; order Bacteroidales; family SZUA-534; genus CAZJCR01. The sequence goes on along the minus strand of CAZJCR010000012.1, from coordinate 9,692 downwards.
TCAAATTATCAAAAGCCGGCAGTTTTATCAAGGGTAAAAAACATTTTTCCCGACAAACTACCACCCGACCTTAGCTATATGCCATCGGTTTTTAGTGCATACAACCGCCCCGAAAATACAATAATTGTTGACTGGGAATTAAAATAAACTATTGCATAAAAATTACCAAAATGATATCAATTAAAAAAAACATATGGTGGGCAATACGCACAATAGCAATTGCCATTATAACAATAACCCTGTTTTTTGGCTGTAGCAGCGAGAATGTTTTTGTAAAAGACAATTCGGTTGGC
>CAZJCR010000012.1:0-9389 GCA_964544385.1 uncultured Bacteroidales bacterium | reverse complement strand
CAACGAAAACGGCCAAAGTGGTTCAACAGCATGTTTTACTACAGTAGGCAATTACCTTTATACTGCCGATTACAACAGCCTTAAAACTTTTAAAATTGACAACAACAACCAACTAACTTTACAAAATACCGTTAATATTTATACATATGTCGAAACTATTTTTGCATCGGGCAATAAATTATTTTTAGGCACACGTAGCGGTGTTTATATTTATAGCATTAACAACCCCGATAACCCGGTATATATATCGTTTTTTTCGCATTTTTACAGCTGCGACCCCGTTATTGTATACAACAACTACGCTTATGCAACGCTTAGCTCGTCGGGGCCATGTTCGCGTGGAACAAACCAACTTATTGTTGCAAATGTTACCGACCCATACAACCCCGTTACAGTTAAAACAATTAATTTAGAAAGCCCCAAAGGACTTGGCGCAAACAATAATATTCTTTTTGTTTGCGATAACGGTATTAAAATTTACGATATTACTCAACCATCAAACCCGGTTTATAAAAAAACTATCGACATTAATGCCAACGATATAATAGTTTTAGACGATATTTTGTTAATTACAGCCGACGATGGAATACACCAGTACAGCTATAACTCCAGCTTTAACGTTACTTATTTAAGCACTTTATATTCAACTAAATAATAAAATTACTTACAATGAATATTATAAAAACCACATTATTGTCGTTATTTTTAGCCTGTACTTTTGTTTTAAATGCACAACAAAATACCGATACTACTTATAGAAATATATACTCATTTGTTCCGCAGTACCTAATTAACAGGGGTATACGTATCGATATTGATAAACATATTAAAAACCGCCACTGGGTAATTTTAAGCCCGCAGGTGTATTTAAGCGAAAAAAACTCGTCGGAAGATTTTATTAACGAGCGAAACCAATTTACTAAACTTGCCGGGGCTGGTTTTTTTGCATATCACCGTATTTATGTTGAACAAAATATTAAAAAAAATGGTGTATATTTTAGTTACGGAGCTACTTATAACTACTTTAATATTGAATACAACGAAACAATAAACTCAAATACAAGTCAATGTATAGCAAATATTAATAAAATAGGAGCCGACGCGATAATTGGTATGAATTTATTTATTAAAGGGGCTGTATCGCTCGATTTATACACCGGGTTAGGATTAAGGTACAGCTTTATGAATACCAATGGCAATAGCACTAACAAATTTAACACAGGTTATTTTGGATATAATTACACCGGCAACGTGTTTTTATTAGGAATACGGTTAGGTGTAATGCTTTAACCAACAATGCTTTAAACTTAATTATCACAAAAAATAAAAAACCTGTTACTAATGAAAAATTTAATTGCAATAATAATTATTTTGCTTTTTTCGCAAATTATAAAAGCACAAACAGCTAATACTGATTATATTATATATGGCGTTCCGCAATATTTGTTTGTTAATGGGTTACGTATTGATGTTGATATACGCCGTGCCAACGAAAACAAATGGTTAGTTATTTCGCCTTACATTTTTAACGATAACGAGAATAATAATATTTTTGGTTTAAATACCGACTCGGATTTAGACAACCACCATTATAAAAAAATGTGGGGTGCAGGTTTAGGCTTAAGCCATAAAAGGTTTTTAAGCCCTGGAAAAACTAATAACGGTTTTTATTTTATGTATGGATTACACTACAAATACATGAATTTTAGTGGTTCAAATTATCGTTATAATTCTTTTACCGGTGACGACGGTTTACAATATTTTAATTATCGGTATACCGATTTTAAAACAAACTTGCATAGCCTTACACCTACCGCTTGCATTGGAGTAACTGTAACCCCAGTTAATGGGTTATTTATCGACTTTTTTGTTGGCATGGGTTTAAAATACAGTATACACACATCGCAACAAACCCCAATAGTTAAGTATAACCGTGCCGTTGTCGATTATGGTTATACCGGTACCCTTTTTGTGCCCGGATTTAGAGTTGGTGTATCGCTATAGCAATTTACTTTACTGGTACAGTAAGCATATGTTTATCGGCAATATGGGCTTTTAATGTGTCGCCAATAGCAACAGGGCCAACTCCGGCAGGGGTTCCTGTGTAAATAAGGTCGCCTATTTTTAAAGTAAAAAACTGCGACACGTATTCAATAATCTCATCGAAATTAAAAACCATATTAGCCGTGCTGCCTTGCTGCACAACAACATCGTTTTTTGTAAGGCTAAAGGTTATATTATTTTTGTCGGGCAAAGTGTCAATATCGATAAAATTACTTAACGGGCAACTATTGTCGAATGCTTTTGCCAATTCCCACGACAAGCCGCGGCCAATTAGTGTATCTAAAATATCGCGAGCTGTAAAATCGACACCAACTGCAATTTGGTTATAATAACGGTTTGCAAATTTTTTATCGATATTTTTGCCTAAACGGTTTATTTTAATAACCAGTTCAACCTCATAATGTACCGATTTTGAAAACTCGGGGTAAAAAAAAGGTTGGTTATTGCGTAACAAAGCGGTTTCGGGCATTAAAAAAAAAGCTGGTTTTTGGGCTTTTCTGTTTTCATCATCGCAGCTTATACTTTTATAATTACAAGCTACGCCAATAATTTTCATATGAATAAATTTTAATTAAACAATAAATTGTATGAATAGTAATAGATTGCAGGCTGGTTTACAGATAAACCGCTACGAAGTTTTGGCTGGATAGAAACCTTAACATTTACCACTTTACCTGCCATTAGTTAGACAAAATGTTTTGTTTAGTACTTTTTATTTCGTCAAGTATAGTTTTAGTTCTTTCTTTTGTGATTTTTTCAGCATAAAACATTATAACATAATCATATTCAACAACCAATTTATCTTTTGAAAGCCCTGTAGAACAAGGTAGCCAACCATCTGTATTTTGCATTTTTTCACCGTTTCTCAAAAAACCATAGTAATAAAATAGTTCGCACTTTTTTGTTAAGTTTTTTTGAATTCCGGTATTTGAATTTAAACTACTTAAAGCTATTTTTGATATGTCAATCTTTTGTGTCGGTTTTATCCCAGGTAAATGCTCTACCATTTTAAGAGTATCATTTTTCACAAAAAAATAAAAACGATAAAAAATAGTTGTATCATTCGAAACTATATGATGATTAATCCTTATGTCATTTTCTATTTGGAAATCCTCAATTAAATTATTTGTTTTTGCCAACTTGCCATTTTCATAAATCTCATAACTAATTGAAATGTATTCGCCTTTCTTCAACTCAAATGGATATTTGAATATTATATATACCTTGCTCTTCAAATACTGTTTTTACATCTAATAAATCAATGTTGTATTCATTGTTTGCTCCTTGTCCAAAACAATATACTTGGGCAAAGAGTGCAAGTATTAAAATGATTATTTTTTTCATTTGTAGTATCTTGTTTATTAGCTTTTTGACTAATACTCAATAAGGTAGCTAATTCGCCAGATAATAAACAGGCATTAGAACCTGTGATATATACATCAGTATTTTCTGTCGCATAAAGTCCATCAACTAATTTTTCAAAATTGGAAATATTCTGAATTTCGTCAAGAAAAATATAGTTCTCTATATCTGTTTGCAATTTCGATTTTATTTCGAAATAAATGGTATCCCACGTTTTATTCAGATAATTTTCGGGTAATTCATAATTGTATAGTTGAGTCTGTTCCGGCTTTATTCCTTTAGATATTAGACGAGTTCAGAACATTTGTAACAGTGTAGATTTTCCAGAACGGCGTAATCCTGTAACGACTTTAATTATGTCTTTATCCTTGTACTACAATAATTTGTCAATATATTCCTTACTTTCTATTAAATCTTTCATTGAACAAATATAACTAAATTATCAAAACTTACTCAATTTGCAAGTTTTGATAATTTGCAGCATTATTGAGTGAAGCAAAACGGTTTGCGGTATGAAACGTTGGGGATTGCGGTCTTCAAACTTATCAAACCGTTACGATGTTGAAGCGGGCTACAGCCGTTGAATTTAATACTATTTCGCCAGTTTTGTATATACCTAAAATCCGCAGGCATATTTTTCTAACCACAGAGAGAACAGAGTTCACAGAGAAAAACATCACTGTTTTAAACAAGTCAAACTTTGCGGTACTCTTTATTATCTGCGGTTGGTAATATTTTACTTGCGGATTTTAGGATATACATTGTTATGGTTTCGTGGTTTATGCTCCTATCTGTCCATTATATAAATCAGAAATAGGGAAAATCAAGTCGTAATCGTTCCAATTTAAATTACCGTCAACCAATGAAAAGTCCGAAAATTTATTTTCATCTAAATATTTCTTAATCGAAGGATGAATAGATTTTGATAAAAATGGTTTGAAATCAACAAGTTTCTCGTTTCCGTCACTAAATTTTATACGAATAGCATAATCTGACAAATATTTCGCAGAATCGATTTTCACTTGATTAAATCCAGATTCTAAATCTTTATAGTCAATAATTATTCTCATTTTAATCTTTTTGTAATTTCCTCAAAATCAACATCCTTATGATAAACAAAATAGTTAATCCATTTTTTCACTATTTCGTCAGCGAATTTTTCAAGAAAAACCTCTAAATCTTTAAGATCTTTTCCTTTTAGTGGTCGTGCTCCTGAAATATTTGTAATCTTTATCTCCGAAATCTCGCCATTAATAATATAGAATTCCGCTTTACTTTCATACTCTCCTTTTTTTTGCATGAACATGAATTGGTTCATGCTCATTAGATTAGAAGAAAATCAGAATTCCTAAATACTCAAATATCTTTGGCATTTTCCTATCCTATTAGTTTTTATTAATTACAAATTTACAGAATATCAATCTGAACTAAAAATCAATTTTTGCAATCGGTCTCCTACCATGAACCACAACATTTTAATATATGTAACTTAATAATTCTATTTTTAACAGTAGTGATTTTGTTGCCTCGGATATAATATTACCTAAATACCTAAGTAAAATGCTTGTTCACTTTACTTACGCAGGTTAACTTAGGTATTAATTTAAAGTATTCTCATTAAACCCTCATCGGTAGGCTTTTGGTTTCCAAAAGGCACTTTTTTTATATCCTTTTTTTTACGCCTAACTTTTAACGCTCTTAACGCATAACGTTTCAGTTGCAAATAATTATAAATTCAAAGAGGGTTGTTTACCCCGGTTTGCAGGCCAAATAATCAGGGCTTAATTATCTGTAATTAAATTATTTATTCATTCCGCGCAACTTAATTTGGCTAAGTATTTTTTTTGTATATAACGGAAAATCGCCTTGCATCATCCAACCATAATAACCTGGGTCTTTTTCAAATATTTGTTCAACAGAAACTCCCTTATATTTTCCAAAGTTAAAAACTTCGACACCTTTATCGTTATAGATAATACGCCCCGCGAAATCGGCATTTTGGTTATGCGACGAGAACTCCGACAGTGCATCAATATTGTTTACAATTGGTTTCGATATTTTTCCTGTACCATCGTCATAATCGGCACCGTTATACATGTCGAGCTGTGCTTTAAGCACTTCGTAAGTTGCTTTAGTATCGGCTGCAGCACCATGCGCCCCCACAAGTTCTTTGTTACAATAAAACTTGTAGGCAGCGGTAAGCGTACGCCGCTCCATTTTATGAAATATCACCTGAACGTCAATAAATTTTCGTTTTTTAAGGTCAAAATCTACATCAATTCTTAAAAACTCTTCGGCAAGTAACGGAATATCGAATTTATTAGAGTTAAAGCCTGCAAGGTCGCAGCCTTCGATAATTTTCGAGAATATTTTACCATACTCGCGAAATGTTGGCATATTTTTAACATCATTGTCTGAAATACCATGTATAGCTTGAGCTTCGGCTGGTATTGGCATTTCGGGGTTTATTCGCTGTGTTTTTTGTTCCTCGGTGCCGTCGGGGTTTACCTTTAAGTACGATATTTCAACAATGCGGTCTTTTACTATGTCGATTCCGGTTGTTTCGAGGTCGAAAAAAATTATTGGTTTTTTTAATGATAATTGCATAATTAAGGGTTACTTATTTTAAGTTAAAAAATTCGTTTTGTTGTTCAATTTTGTTTAGTTCGGGCACATCGGGCACAACTATTTTAATATCTTTTGGCTTAATTAATGTACCTGTAACCGATACTGTATAACTACCAGGGGGCAACGCTATTGTTACACGGCTGTTGTTTTTATCAAAGGCATGTTTACCAAATATCGATTTATTTTTTGAATATACCGATACTATTATACTTGTATCGGTTTGTGCTAAAGGAACCGGCAACTCGGCCGAGCCTGTAAAGAGTTTAAGTATGTATATTTTAACCGATGGGTCTTGTTGGTTAAAAACAACCCTGTAAATATCGTTATATCCAAAACCTTCGTCTCTAATAGCCGATACATATGCATACCTTTCGTTATGCGAAAAGGCAATTGTTTTATTGTCGAAAACGTCGTTAAGCGGGTAACCAATATTTCGTGGTGTACTAAACTCGCGAGTAGCCGGGTTTATATTACTTACAAAAATATCGTACCCGCCCATCGATTTATCGTTGTTTGAGCAAAAATACAGTTTTGAGCCGTCGGCCGACAAAACCGGGAAATTTTCGTCGTAAATGGTATTTACCGCCGAGCCAATATTACGGGCACTACTCCACAAGCCGTTAGGCAGTTTTAGGCTGTAAAATATGTCGAAACCACCTGTACTGTTATTACCGGTGCTCGAAAAAAACAAGGTATCGCCGTTAGCCGACTCGCATGCTGCACATTCAAAATCGCGCGAGTTAACTTCGGGGTTTAAAAGTGTTTTGTTACTAAAGTTTTTTCCTTTTATATCGGCCGAAAAAATATCCTGATAAGCGTCGAAACCTTGTAATTGATAATATACACGTTCATCGTTCATCGACACTCCTGCAATAAACTCATCATCAACACTATTAATACCCGATGCAATTTTTGCTTTTTTAAATGTTCCGTCTTCAAGATACGATACCGACACATCGCTGGTATAAAACAATATTTTTGTATCGTATTTTAAATTTGTTGTAAAATACAATGTAGTACCATCGGCATTTATAATTGGTGTAGTTTCGTCCATTTCGGAGTTTACGCCTTTTCCTAAATTTATGAATGAGATATCGAGTGGCGATTTTGTGTATAAAATTGCATTATCGGCCATTTTTATGTGTAATTGACACAGCTCAACAAACTCGGTGTTTTTCGGGTTTTTGTTTATAGCCATGCTATAATACTCTTTGGCTTTATCGAAATTATAATTAAACGAGTATGCTTTACCAAGCTCAAATAAATATAACTGGTCGTCTTTTAGTTTACCAAATTCTTTTTTCAAAAAAAACAGAGCCTTTTCCGGATTCGAGTTTGTATTCAAATGGCAAACGCCCAAATTATAATTATATGCATTATTGGTAGTGTCTTTATTATAAAGGGCAGTAAATAAACGTAATGCTACAGGGTAATTTTCAATTTTAAAATGGTGATTTGCCTCGCGGGCGTTATCTTGCGAATTTGCGTTGGTAATAAAAAAAATTGCAATTAGTAATATGATTAATCGTTTCATTTTATATTGTTTTGGTTAAAAAAATGGTTTATCAATAATTTTTTTAGCAAATTGCTTTGTTTATAACAACAAAATATTATTAGTTTTTAGGTTGTTATATTAACAAATAAAATTACTCCCTTAATAAACAGGTTCAAGGTAAATTGTTTTAAACAAGCCTTCGGCGGCATTATTTTTATTAATATCGAATATTTCGACATGGCCTTTTTGTGCACCGCTAAATTTTACTTCGAGTTTATAACGGCCGGCATACAATGTTGCAAAAAACTGTGCACTCTCGCTTTGTACCTCGTATTGGGCAATAATATTGTCGTAAAGGTCGTAAACAGTAGCATAAGCTTTGTGAAAATCTTCGGAATAAGGTACATTGTTTTGTTGTGTGCCAACATAAACGCTACCTATAACAAAAAGCTGCTCCATGTCGTCGCCTTTTGTAATGCGGTAAATATCGAGTTTACCAAAGCCTTCGCGTCGGTTAGCGCTCATGTAATAAACCATATCGTTACCGGTAATTGTAATAGTTGTATTATCGACAGGTGTATTAATTGGGAAACCCATGTTAATTGGGGGGCTCCATTGTTGGGTTTCGTCGTTTATTACCGAGTAAAAAATATCGTAACCGCCAATTCCGCGATGCCCTTTTGATGCAAAATATAAGCGTTTTCCGTCGGGGCTGATGTTTGGAAAGTTCTCGTCGTAAACGCTGTTAATTGTGCTTCCAATATTTTCGGCCTCGCCCCACGTACCGCTTGCATTTTTACGCGACACATAAATATCAAGGCCTCCGCGGCCTCCGCGCCTGTCGCTGGCAAAATAAATTGTATTTCCGTCGGCACTTTGGCATGCGCCCATCTCAACACCTTCGGTATTAATATCGAAAGGTAATTGGCTTGCAGGCATATCGGTAAATTTTGTGCCTTTGCGGTTTATCATTTTAATATCGTGTGTAAAGTAATCGCCGTTGGCATACACTAAAATATTTTCGCCATTGGGAGTTACGCCCACAACCTCTTCGTTATCGTATGTATTAACAGGCAATGGTAATGCACTTGAAAAAATTCCGCGTTTACTGTCACTATAAAACACGTTTGCAATATAATCTTCGTATTCTTTAACATAAGTACGCCGCGATGCAAATAAAATACTACTCTCGTCGCTTGTAATAAACGGGTAATAGTCGTCGTGTGGCGAGTTAATTGTAGAGTCGAGACGTTCGAATGTTATATTTTTTGGTTGGTTTATTAACTCAAGGGCGTAATAGCACATTTCAATGTAGCGGTCGGTTTCAACTAAGAGTTCTTCGTTAATGCCAACCATTTTGAACTCGTAAAAAGCTTCAACAGCTTCGGTAAAGCGGTAGTCGTACATGTATGCACGGCCAAGATAAAAGTACGATCGTATTGGATAGTTATTATGACCCACAACAAACTCTAAGTGTGGTATTGCTTTCGATTTGTCGATATTTGTTTCGACGTAACAAATACCGATATGATAATTAAGGTTAATGTTTTTTTTGTCGTTGCGGTAAAGTTCCAGGTAGTTTTCGAGTGCAAATTCGTAATCACCATCGCGAAAGCTGTTCTCGGCATATTTTTTTAATAGTATAAACTCAATATCCTGGCTTGGGGCTTTTATCCAGAACATAATAATCAATAAAATAAATATTGTAATTTTTTGTTTGGCCATAAAAGGTTTTTTTAAAGCATAAAGATATGATATTAGCCACAATTTAAGGCAAATTGTGTTTTTTTTAACCATTAAAAGAACAAAAACATAATAAAAAAAACAAATTTATGTGTAT
>CAZJCR010000011.1:10335-34662 GCA_964544385.1 uncultured Bacteroidales bacterium | reverse complement strand
TTTGTAGGTTCGTCTAACAAAAGGTTGTCGGGGTTGCCAAATAACGCCTGGGCTAAAAGTACTTTTACTTTTTCTTTACCACTAAGCTCGCCCATAAGTTTGTAGTGCAGGCTCTCTTTAATGCCTAAACCGCTTAGCAACGATGCCGCATCGCTTTCGGCGTTCCACCCGTTCATTTCGGCAAATTTTTCTTCAAGCTCGGCTGCTTTGTTACCATCGGCTTCCGAAAAATCTTCTTTCATATAAATAGCCTCTTTTTCTTTCATCAGGCTGAAAAGTTCGGTATAACCCATAATTACCGTATCTAATACGGTATATTGGTCAAAAGCAAAGTGGTCTTGTTTTAGCACTGCAAGCCGCTCGCCACTGCCTAAACTAATAGTCCCCGATGTTGAGTCGAGGTCGCCCGACAACATTCGTAAAAATGTTGATTTGCCAGCTCCGTTGGCACCAATTACACCATAACAGTTACCAGCTGTAAATTTAATGTTAACATCTTGAAAAAGAGGTTTTTTATCGAATTGAATTGAAAGGTTTGAAACCGTGATCATAGTTTAGATTGTGTTAAAATTTTAAGGGTGCAAAATTACTAAAACTTAGTATGATAACAAAAGAACCTGAGCTGTTTAATTTTTAATACTGGTTTAAAACCCGTTTAATTTTAACAATACTGTGGGTAATAATAATAACAAACCTATTATTGTTAATATTGATACAAACGGCAAAACCCATTTAAACCATATATTGTAAGGTATTTTTGCTACACCCAAAACTCCAATTAGTACGCCCGATGTTGGTGTAATAAGGTTTGTAAAACCGTCGCCAAATTGAAAAGCCATAACTGTTGCTTGTCGCGATAAGCCTATTATGTCGCTAAATGGTGCCATTATTGGCATTGTAAGTGCAGCTTTGGCCGACCCCGATGGTATTATTATGTTTATTAAAGTTTGTATCGCGTACATAATGCTCACTGTTCCATATTTATTTACATTGTTCATGCTTTGGCTAAGCGAGTACATAATGGTATCGATAATATTGCCATTTTGTAAAATAATTATAATGCCACCGGCCAACCCAACTACAAATGCTGCCGACATTATATCTTTTGCTCCATCGATAAACAGTTTTGTTATTGTATTTGCATTAAGGTTAAATGCTACACCCGATGCTATGCCCATTGCAAAAAACAAAGCGGCAATTTCTTTTATGTACCAACTATATGCCATTACGCCAACTATTAAAAAAGCTATAGTAAAAAACAGTAGGTTTAGTATAAAATAGTGTACCGATTTTAGCAGGCTAATAATGCCGGTAATTATAAATATTGATGTTAAAACGGGTATTATTCTTATCAAAATTTGTTTGTTGCCAATAACCATTTGCGATACCGGGTATTTATACGCAAAAATTAAAAGGCTTATAGTTATAATTATGAATATTACATAGGCCGATATAGGGGTGTAGTATTTTATTTTTTGATTTTGTGCAATGCTTTTGTCGCGCCAATATGAGTCGAGTTTGTACATTGGCGATTTTTTAGGGTTGTTTTTAATTTTCGAAGCGTAAATTAAAATGTACAAAATTCCGGCAAAAGTTATTATTAACCAGCATATTAGCCTGTATCCAAACCCCGAAAAAAGCGGTAGCCCAGCCAGTTCCTGAGCTATGCCTATAGTAAAAGGGTTTAATATTGCGCCTGCAAAACCTAATGCTGCAGCAACAAAACAAATGTTTACACCAACTATCGAGTCGTAACCCATGCTTATGGCAAGTGGTACAAAAATTATAATAAAGGCAATAGTTTCTTCGCTCATGCCAAATACTGCCCCAAATAAACTAAACATAATTATAATAAGCGTAATAACTATATTGTTAACACCAATTGCTTTAAGCCATTTGTTATTCTCAAGTTTACGCGAAAACCTGACAAAACCCATTATGCCCACATCAATAGCTTTACTATGGTTCATTATCCAAAATGAGCCGCCAATTAATAGTATAAAAACTATTATGCCCGCCTGTTTTACAAAACCATCAAATGTTGCCGAAAATATTTGCCAGGTTTGTGGTTGGCTAGCCGATGGTTGATATATTTTGGTTATTTGGGTAACCCCGTTTATTGTAACTGTATTATCGGTATAATTGCCCCCAGGTACAAACCATGTAGCAACTGCAGCTACTACAATAAATAATGATATAATTACATATGTATGTGGAATGTTAATTTTAATTTTTGCCATCTTTTTTGGCCATAAAGTTAAAAAACTAATTAAAATAATTAATTATAAACATATATAACTGAAATTGCCCTGCAAGGGATACAGGGCAACAAATCAGGGTGTGTGAAATAAGGGTGTAATGAGATAAATTTTACCGGTTTGCGAACCGGTTGTTTATTAAACACTTTGCATTAAAAAATGTTCATAACAATTTAAAAAAAAATTACCCGCGTATTACACAAATATTATTGTTACCCAAATTGAGCTATTTCAGCTCACGATAAAACTTTTTAAGCCTTTTATTGCACTATGTTTGTTAAAGGCAACAATATGTAAACCGGGTTTAACTTTAACCAAAGTTGAGCGGTTGGAGCTATGCGAACAAACGCTTTACTTAGGTATAACCCCGATGTAGAGTTTGTTGTATTTCACTAACAAAGTGTAGTGAGATACTTACAAACTCTAATCGATTGAACGAATCGCTCAATTTGGGTTTAAGTAAAGCTCTTGTTAGCTTTACTTTAACTGCTCAACTTAGGTGTTAGTTCAATTTTATTTGAAGCGTAGTGTTTTTTGTATTTTTTAACCATTTATAAATATTAAAAACTGTACAAGTTATTACCGGTTAAATAATATACCAAATTGCATTATTGGGTTGTATAATGTATTGTTATTATAATAGGCAATTAAATAAACAGTTTGTATTGTTGCCCAAATGCGCGGCGTAATTTTATAATCGACACTTATTATTGGCGATATTACCATTGCAGGGTACTTATATAAATAAGCCTGGTTTAAAACATTTTGGGTTTGCATCTCGATATGCAAATTTTTTACCGAACCACCGCCAACAAACCCCGATATAGTGTACCGCAGTTTGTTTTGGTTATGTGTATAACCAGCAAATAGACCTCCATAACCAAGGTTAATGTACGAGTTTTGGCTGTTTTTTGAACTATAATTTGTTTTGTTTGAACCACCATAAATACCAACAGTAAGGTGGTTATAAAAATATAAACGTAAAATACCACCAATACCAAAGCTTAAGTTATTTATGTTTTGATAATTATTGTTAGCTATTGTAATGCCTGGTTGAAAAACTAACATTCCGCCACTATAAATATTTTTATTAGTGGTTTGGGCAAATACATTAATGTAAAAAAATACACAAATAAATATTATCGATAATTTGCCCATAAAATTATAGTTAGTTGGCAAATATTGCATTTTAAAATAACTAAACAAAAAGTTTCATATCTATGTGGCACAATAAAAAGTAATTTACACCTAAGTAGAGCGGTTGGAGCTATGCGAACAAACGCTCTATTTAGGTATAATCCCGATGTAGATTTTGTTGTATTTCACTAATGAAGTGTAGTGAAATACTTACAAACACTAATCGATTGAACGAATCGCTTAGTTTGGGTTACAATTTGCAAATTGTTACATTTGCAAAAAACATCTTTTTATGCTAAAAAAAACATTGTTATTTACATTATTAATAATTGGCCATATAGTTATTGCCCAACCCGACAGTAAAACCCGCATATTATTTATTTTAGACGGTTCGCAAAGTATGTTAGGTGTATGGGAGTCGGCTACAAAAATGCAAGTTGCACAACGTATGTTAACACATTTGGCCGACAGTATATCAAATATACCTAATGTTGAAATGGCTCTACGGGTATTTGGGCATCAAAGCCCTGTTCCACCTCAAGACTGTAACGACACAAAACTTGAAATACCTTTTGCCCCAAATAACGCCCAAAAAATAATACAAAAACTAAAAAATATTGAACCTAAAGGAACAACACCAATAGCATACTCGCTTGGGCAAAGTATAAACGATTTCCCGAAATGCGAGAATTGCCGCAACATCATAATTTTAATTACCGATGGTGTTGAATCGTGCGAGGGCGATGCTTGCAAAGTATCGATAGAATTACAAAAAAATGGAATTGTACTTAAACCATTTATTATTGGTATTGGCCTCGACGATGATTCGAAAAATATGTTCGATTGTGTTGGTCGTTTTTATAATGCAACAGGTGAACAACGCTTTCGCGAGATATTAGAGATAATTATTACACAAACGCTTAACAACACAACTGCACAGGTTAATTTGCTTGATATTGATTACAGACCTACCGAAACCGATGTTAACATGACATTTTATAACAGTGTAACAGGTAAAATGTATGCAAATTACATACACACTTTTAATTACCGCGGTTTGCCCGATACGCTTACTTTCGACCCTTTGCCTGTTTACAAAATGGTTGTACATACAATTCCACCAGTAGTAAAAGATTCAATAGTATTGTCGTCGGGTAAACACAATATTATTGCCGTTGATGCACCGCAAGGTTATATTACAGTAAAAACCGGAAGGGCTGTTGAATATAAAAACCTACAATTTATTGTAAGGGTACAGGGACACCCGCAAACTATTAACGTGCAAACAGCTAATACTACCCAAAAATATTTAGTTGGAAAATACCAGGTCGAATTACTTACTATACCCAAGCTTGTGCTCGATAGTGTTGATGTTGGCCAAAGTCATACTACTACAATTGATGTTCCCGACCCAGGTTTAATTACTTTTTCGGCACAATCGGTTTTTTTTGGTGCGCTTTATAAAGAAACAGATAAAGGCTTACAGTGGGTAATGAACCTTAATGGAAATACAACTATCCAAACATACTCAATACTGCCCGGAAGTTATAAAGTAATTACCCGAGCCCGAAATGTAAAAGAATCGCAATATACTAATACAAAATCGTTTACTGTTTTAAGTGGTGACTCGTTTAAGGTAAATGTTTTTTAAAACCGCTTAACTTAGGTATAAATTCCAAAAGGGTTAGTTATTCCTGGTCCGATATTAAGTCTAAAAAATGACCCATTTTGTCGCGCTTAGTTGTCATGTACTTGTGGTTATATTTATTAACAGGTACTTCAAGGTGTACGTTTTCAACAACTTCGAGCCCAAAACCTTCGAGCCCGATACGTTTTACAGGGTTGTTCGACATTAACCTCATTTTAGTAACGCCAAGTTCTTTTAAAATTTGGGCACCAACGCCATAATCGCGTTCATCGCTTAAAAAGCCTAAAGCTAAATTGGCTTCAACAGTATCTAAACCTTCTTCTTGTAATTTATAAGCTTTTATTTTATTAAATAAACCAATTCCACGGCCTTCCTGGTTCATGTAAACAATTACGCCGCGGCCATCTTTTTCAATCATTTGCATTGCTTTATGTAATTGTGGCCCGCAGTCGCATCGTTTCGACCCAAATATATCGCCTGTCATACAGCTCGAGTGTACACGCACAAGTACTGGTTCGTTTGGTTCCCAACTACCTTTTATTAGTGCAATATGTTCAACATTAGCAGCTTTATCGATAAAAGGTATAAGGTTAAAATGTCCGTATTCGGTTGGCAATTTAACCATTTCACCTTTTACAATAAGGCTTTCGTGTTTAAGCCTGTATGCTATAAGGTCTTCGATAGTAATAATTTTAATATCAAATTTTTTAGCTATCACAAATAATTCGGGCAAACGAGCCATGGTGCCATCTTCGTTCATTATCTCAACTAAAACGCCGGCAGGTTTTAGCCCGGCCATGCGTGCTAAATCAACAATAGCCTCGGTATGCCCGGCCCGTTGTATTACGCCTTTGCTTTTTGCTTTAAGCGGAAAAATATGACCCGGGCGTCCTAAATCGTCGGGTTTTGTATTGTCGTTAACTAATGCTAAAATTGTTTTTGCGCGGTCGTGTACCGATATGCCGGTGGTGCAGCCTTGTCCTAACAAATCGACCGAAACAGTAAATGGTGTTTCGTGCGACGATGTGTTTTTACCAACCATAAGTTCAAGGTTAAGTTCAAAACAGCGTTCTTCGGTTAGTGGTGCGCAAATAAGGCCACGGCCATAAGTTGCCATAAAATTTACCATTTGCGGGGTAATTAACTCGGCAGCTGCAACAAAATCGCCCTCGTTCTCGCGGTGTTCGTCGTCAACAACAATTAAAAATTTGCCGTTTCGTATGTCTTCAATAGCCGATTCTATTGTGTCGAATATTATTTTATCGTTAGTCATTCGATTAAAATTTTGGTGCAAAAATAGCTAAAATATCGAACTATTGTACCAGTTATTGCTATAATGTTGTGGGTATTTATGCCCGTTTGGCGCGTTCCCAGTTAACGGTTTGTCGGCCTTTGCAATATCTTATAAAGCCTAACCACATGGCGTAATTGGCTATAAAAAAATAATATGGTACAAATATTATTGTAAATAATATGTTTTTATTTTTTAATAATGAACCTACATATACAATTAAATAAAACAAAATTTGTAGTATTAATAATATTGAGTATACTGTGTTTGTATAATTAAATGCAATAATTATGTTTAGTAAAAATGCTAAAGGAAGGCATACGGGCACAACAACCCATCTAAAAACTTTATGCGATAAATACTGAAACCATAAAAAGGGTTTATAAAAAGGGTTTAAAATTTTTTTTAATCGTAATAACGACTGTATGCTACCGGCAGCTATTCGTATTTTTCGTTTCATCTCTTCGTTTATGTTAACCGATGCTTTTTCAATGGCGTAGGCATTTGGGTTATAGTCAATTTTGTAACCCATCATTGCAATACGCATCGATATTTCAAAATCGTCGAGTATAGTGTTTGGGGCAACAAACTGAAAAAGCTCGCGTCGAACTGCAAAAAGCTCGCCGGCTGCACCAACGGCTGTTCCAATTTTGGCATCAATTTTTTTAATGAACGATTCGTATTGCCAGTAAATACCTTCGCCTGCCGCGGCGGCATTTTCTTTAAGTTCGTTAATAATACGCTTTTCGCCTGCAACGCAACCAACTGCCGGGTTACTAAAGCAATTAACAATGTGCTGTATGCTTTTGTTGTTTAATAGTGTATTGGCATCGGTAAAAATTACTATATCGGTGTCGATAAATTTAATTGCGCGGTTCATTGCATTAATTTTACCTTGCCGTTTGGGTTCATAAAATACCTTTACATCGGTATGGTTTTCGAGTAGCGAATTGGTTTGATCGGTCGACCCGTCGGTTACCCAAACCTGTTTTATTTTATTTTTATTGTAAATTAAGTTTCGGGTGTTTTCAACTTTTTGGTTTACATTCTCGGCCTCGTTGTATGCAGTAATAAGTACTGTTATTGTTGGCTCGTAGTTTGGTATAATTTTAGGAGTTTTGTTTTGTTTTAGTTTCGAAACAATAAATATTATGAAAGGATACCCAAAGTAAGGATATAAAATTAATATTATAGTAAGCCAAAAAACTATTTGTATAAGTGTCATTTTTGCAAGTGTTGTTGGTAAAACAATGCAAGTTGGTTTACCATTTTTGTATTGTCAAAGTTTTGCTTTACAAAGCTAAGGGCATTTTGCCCAATTTGATAAACTATTTGCGGGTTTTTAAACAGGTTGTCTAAAGTTTGGGTCATTTGTTGCGCAGTGTCGGCAATAAAAAGGTGTTGGCCATTTGTTATGCTTATGCCTTCGGCTCCAATTGTTGTAGTTACAATACATTTACCGCGAGCCATTGCTTCAATTATTTTAATACGCATACCACTGCCTGTAAAAAGTGGTACAACCATTATGTTTTGGTTATCAATAAATTCAACAGCATTGTCAACCTGTCCATAAAAATTGACAGGTATATTTAACAACCATTTTTTGAATTTTTTATTGGCATTACGACCTGCAATGTTGAATTGTGCATTTGCAAAATTAGTTTTAATGTTTTGCCAAACATTATCAATAAACCAATTTAATGCCTCGGTGTTTGGTGTCCAGTCGAGCGCACCAATATAAAATATTGAGTATTGGTTGTTTTGTTTAATATTATCGATAAACTTATTTGGGTTTATACCTGTTTGTACAACTTTTACAATGGCGTTTAATGTGCTGGTATTTAAAATATTAGCATCGTTTTGGGTAATTGGTATTAAAAAGTCGACATTTTTAATCGACATTAATTCCATTTTTTTTAAACGCGATGCAATGTTTTTTATGTACCATTTTGCAGGTATTTTTGATTTTGAATACATCCGTTCCCAAATTTGATGTTCAACATTGTGAGCCCTCAATGCAATTTTGGTATTACAATTTTTGCGTATAACATTGGTGTAGGGGCAAAGGTAAAGGCTCTCGAGCTGAATAATGTCAAAAGTTGTTTGGCTAAGTATGTCGGTAATTTTTTGTTCAAAAGCTTTATTAATAAACCTTTTGGCGTTATACGGAATTGTGTCGAATATTAAGTTGTAAAAAGCTTTAAACGGGTTAAGCTTAGTGTTTACATATACTGTATGCCATTTTATATTTTGTTTGTATTGTAACGGTATATTGTTTGTTAAAAAGTTATGTTTATAAGTTTGCATGGCAATAACATGTACATTCCACCCCAATTGGGCAAAGGCTGTAATCATGCTAAATGTTGCAATTGTTCCGCCGTCGTTAGGCGGGTAAGGCATTTTATTACAAATGAATAATATTTGCACGATTAGTTAATATTTTTTTGTTTACTAATATTATTAAGTTTGTTTTTATGTTTTTCCTTAATTTTCTGTCTAAACATAAAAAATCTCTGCATAGCTTTAATATATGTGTCGGTATTTAGTATTACCGAATCGTTAGCTGCTTTATATGTTAAAAAAATACCAATAGGTAAAAGTACAATTGCCGATAACCATATACCAAGCCAAGGAGGCCAAACTAATATTTTGGCCGATTTTTCGCCGCTTA
Organism: uncultured Bacteroidales bacterium; assembly: GCA_964544385.1. Taxonomy (GTDB): domain Bacteria; phylum Bacteroidota; class Bacteroidia; order Bacteroidales; family SZUA-534; genus CAZJCR01. The sequence continues at coordinate 25,657 of CAZJCR010000011.1, read as the reverse complement.
TTGAGATAACATAATATATTACAAAAAAGAAAACCGAAATTACAACGGGTGTGCCAAGTCCTCCTTTACGGATAATTGCACCCAAAGGTGCCCCGATAAAAAATAAAATAAGGCACGATAACGCTAATGATAGTTTTTTATGCCATTCAATTTCGTGGCGTTTAATCCATTTTTGTTTGTGAACCATCTCGGTATTAGTTGCCGATATCATTGATTTTGCACTACGAGCGTAATTTTTAGCGTTTTCAATTACACTTATTTTTTGCATTTGGCTAAGTTGGCTAAAAGCAGTATCGATATTTATTTTTGAATGTATAATAGTATCGGCGGTAAGCCATAAACTATCTTTTATTCTTGGTTCAATACGTTTTAAATATGTTGTTTTGTGTAAATTGTCGATAAAATAATCTAATCTTCGGCTATAGCTGGTATTTAGCGAATCGATAGTAAAGTTGAGTTGGCGTATATTAAGCATTTGAACATTGTTTTTGAACAATGTTTCGTCGGTTCGTTCAAACCCGAACCCCGACATGTCGACCAGGATACGTTGTTTGTCAAATTTGTCGGTGCGGTGCGGATATTCTTTATCTTCGTTTCGCCGTTTTTTTTCAGCAACCTCTTCGTACGACATTCCCGAGTAAAGAACCATTACCATGTATTTGTTGTCGGTTGTAACTTCCATTGTGGCACTATCGGCAATAGTAACAACTCGGTTACCGTTATTCTCAATATGGTCGTAAATCATAACATTATAAAGCATGCCTGTTTTTTTATCTTTCGACGACACTTTTATAACGTAACCTTCGAGCGCGTCGCTAAAAACGCCTGGTTTAATTGACATCTCGGGGCGTTGTTGCCTTACCGACCAAAGTAACGAGCTCATTTTAAGATTTGTAACCGGTAAAATATTATTGGCAAAATAAAATGCACCAATACTTAAAAAAAATACTAATACCATTAATGGCCTCATTATGCTAAGTAACGATATGCCTGCCGATTTAAGGGCTAAAAGTTCGTTATGTTCGCCAAGGTTTCCAAAAGTCATTATAGCACTTAGTAGTATAGCTAAAGGTAATGCCATTGGTACTAAACTGGCCGATGCGTAAACTAAAAGTTCAGTTATTACCGAAAATTCAAGACCTTTTCCAACAAGGTCGTCAATATATTTCCACAAAAATTGCATCAGCAAAAAAAACATTGCTATAAAAAGTGTTGCAAAAAAAGGGCCTATATACGATTTAAGTACAAAAACATGTAACTTTTTCAATTGTAAAAGTGTTAGTTAAACAAAAAAACCTCACAATGTGAGGAGTTAACAAAAGTATTTAAAACCAAGTTATGTTACAAAAAAACTATGAACCTAAAACTTGTCGTAGTTTTAAAATTTGTGTATCCCATAATTCGCGGCTATCGTCAAGCTCGTCGGGCTCACAAAAGTCGGTAACTATAAGTGCAAGGTCGTCGGTAAGTTCGTCAATATTAATCCTGAATTCAAAGTAAGTATCGTCTTCATTAACCCATTTAAACCTCACGTATTTAAAGTCTTTTTTATTCACCATTTCGGCTACCTGTTCGGTATTGTCCCATTCAAAGGTGTACATTTTTCCCTGAACTTTAACATTGTCGGCAAACCATTCGTTAAGGCCACCGGCAGTGCTAAGCCTGTTAAATAAAACCTTGTCCGATGTTTTGAGCGTATATTCAAGCTGGTACTTTTGTTTTTCCATATTATTATTATAAAGTGTACAGCCGCAATATATAAAAAAGATTGGATTAAAACATTTTTTTATGTTTTTTTGCTAAAAAGTAAATATTTTACCCGGTAATTTATTTGGCATACTTAATGTAATTATATAATTAATAAGCGTTAATTGTAGGCGTTTTATCATGTATTTGCTTTAATATTAGTTAGTTATAATTATTGGTAATGTATTGGTTAAAAAATGTCCATTTTTTTTTGTTGTAATGTTTTGCAAAACAAATAAAGTGTTATATTTGCAGCCGCTAACCCAAACAGCACGCCGAGGTAGCTCAGCTGGTTAGAGCGCAGGATTCATAATCCTGAGGTCGCCGGATCATGCCCGGCTCTCGGTACTAATTAAGTTAGTTTAAACCCCTTGATTGTCAAGGGGTTTTTGTTTTTTTATACCTTTTCATTCAATCAGTCTTTTTTTTGCTTTTTAGTGGTTACAATTTTGTATTCTGAATTATAACCCTGTGTGTTAAACAAAATATTATCGATGTTTTGTTTTTTTTAAACCTAAACAATTTAAAATACAAATATTGATATTTAAATTAAACAATAAGTAAAATATTTATTATGATAGCAATGTAAATTATTATTTGTGCATTAATGTTAAAATACTTTTTATGTATAATAAATAATGGCATATTTATTAACATTTTGTTTATAAATATTTTTATTTGATTAATAAACAAAAGCTGTAAACAAACATAAAAGCTAAAATAAAATTCATAATTTAGCCGCAACCATGTTATAGTTAATTAATGTCCATTTTAAAGAGTTTGAACATAGAGCGTGAAGAGTTTTTAGCAGTATCATTATTGATATCGCAAAGTGTTTTTTTGGGAATGTTTTATGGCACATTTGATATTGGGGCGCATACAATGTTTTTAAAAACATATCCCGAATCGATGATACCAAAAGCCTACATGATTTCGGGGGTTTTAGGGATTGTTTTAACAAGTATATATTCAAAACTACAAGCAAAGCTTAAATTTTCGCGATTAGCCCAGTACAATTTTATGTTTATTGCAATTGTTACTGCAATATTGTGGCTGTATTTTCAGTTCAGCAACAGCAATGTGGCTGTTTTTTTATCGTTTATTTTACTGGGGCCGCTAAATATTTTGGCAATAATTGCATTTTGGGGCACAATAAGCCGCATATTCAACCTAAGGCAAGGCAAGCGTTTGTTTGGTATTATTGATACCGGGCAGGTTATTGGTATTATAATTAGCAGTTATGCTGTACCATTAATAATTACAATATTTAGTGGCACCAAAGATTTGTTTTTAGTTAGCGCGTTAAGCATATTTGGTGCAATGGTACTTGAAGTTGTAATATCGCGAAAGTTTAGTTTAGATGTTACCACCACAACAATAGGAAACAGAACCACCGAAGACATTAATGAACAGGCAACTTTTAAAGATTTTGTTAAAAACAGATATATAAAGTTCATGGCTTTATTTGTTGTGTTTTCAATGTTTACTGCTTTTTTTGTACAATACTCATTTTTATGCGTAACTAACGAGCAATATCCCGAGGAGGCCGAACTTGCCAAATATCTTGGTTTTTTTACTGGTTCGATGATGATATTTACATTATTGATAAAAACCTTTGTTTACGGAAAACTAATAAAAACATATGGGCTTAAAGTAAGTTTGTTGTTATCGTCGGTTTTAATATTATTGTTTACCGGTTTGGCTATATTATCGGGGTTAGTTTCGGGTTATACAGTTGCATCGGCAGGTTTTGTTTATTTCTTTTTATTTATATCGTTAAGTAAATTATTTAATAAAACAATTAAAGATGCTATTGAAGTACCATCGTTTAAACTACTATACCAATCGCTTAACAAAAAAATAAGGTTCGACATACAAGCCCGTATGGATGGTACTGTAAACGAAATATCGGCACTTATTTCGGGTATAATGTTAAGTATACTTAGTTTATTGTCGTTTATACATTTAATACACTATTCGGTAGTATTGTTTATTATTTTGTTAGTGTGGGTGTATATTACAGTTAATCTTTACAAAGAGTACCGAAATAGCTTAGAACAGGCTCTTAAAACTGGTTATACTGGCATTACACAAAAAACCGATATTATTTTTGACAAAAAAAATATTGACGACAGTAAAAATGCAAATATTTTTTTAAACAATATAAAACATATTAGCCCCTTAAACTATTTACACAGTTTGCAACAATATATTAACTTGAACGAAAGTGATAACTTACTTATCGATAATTTGAAAAATCATTTAACATACATATATTGCTTATACTATTCAAAAAAACTATCGGCTATAAACAATAAAAAAATTGAATCAATATTATCAAAAAACAAAACAAACAACGACATATCGGTACGCGAGTGTGCAAAACTTATAAAGTCGGGGGCAATTGCCGACATTTTATTGGCCTGCAATTATATAACACAAATTGATAATAAACACCGAGGAGCCTATCTGTCGTCGTTAATGCGTACACCCGATTTAGAGGTTCAAAAAACTGCAATTTGTTTGGCGGGTAGTTTGCGCGAACCCGAATTGTGCAATGTTATAATTGAATCGGTACAGTCGAAAACTCTAATGGTTGATTCGATAATAGCACTAAACCAATTATCAGAAAACTGTATGCCAATAATAATACAGGCATTTTACAAAACCGATATACAGATGGTAGCCCAGCTTGTAATAATTGATATAGCAGGCAAAAACCGCTCACAACAAAGTATCGAATTTTTATTAGAGAACCTATCGAACCACCGATCCGAAATATTCTTACAATCGGTATTAGCATTAAAAGATGCAGGCTTTGCAGCCGACGAAAAAAACAGGCATCGTATGTTTCACCCAATTACACAAGTAGCCGAAACAATAGCATGGGACATATCGGCCTTAGCATCGCTTGGCGAGCAATACTCGGAACATTTACTCGAACGTGCATTAAAAGCCGAATATGCCAAACATAGTAACCTACTTATCGATTTATTATCGTTAACTTACGATGCAAAATCGGTACAACATGTGAACGACTATTTAGAAAGTGGTTCGGCCGAGGGAATTACCTACGCGCTCGAACTATTTGATATGTTTATATCCGAAGAAATAAAACCCCAAATAGTACCATTGTTCGAAGATATACCGCATGCCGATAAAACATTGATTTTACAAAATTTTTACCCCGTAACATTATACCCTACAAAAGAACTTATAATTAACATATTAAACCGCGACCCAAACCTAATAAGCAAACTAACAAAACTATTAGCAATAAACGAATACAACAAACACTATACAATAATTACCGACGATTTAGCAGCACAACTTTTTAGCCCGGTTGCCGAACTACAGGTTGAATCGGCAAGGGTAATAAAAAACATGAACCAAAAGTATTTTAACACACTAACCAAAAGGCTTAAGCCAGCCGATATAAAATTACTTAACCGTGAATTAACACAACAACAACAGCCATTTTTACAAGTTTTTCCAAATAAATTAGCCCACAAATGCAATAATTATATCGACATTTGGGAGAGCCTTAAACCATTTAACCCCGAAAACTCCAAAAATAGTTACGATAGCGAAAAATATCCTAATTATTTTGTACTTTTGAAAGTAGTTCATATTATTGATAACGACAAAAGTGAAATTGACCCAGATAATTTTGAACTGAGTATGTTGTGGCACGAGCAAAGCTTTAATAATAATATGTTTGACGAACAAAATAATTTTGCTAATTATATAATATCATACGAACAAATGCGCAAAATTATTTTAACCGATAAAAAGTTTACCGATTACCTTATATCATTATCATAATGAGTACATTTATGACCAATCAAAAGCGTACAACAATATTTAAACAGTTAACACTTAACGTAATGGTGCCACCTATTTTAGCACTTTTACTTTTAGGATTTTTGAATTTTAACCATACCCGAAAAATATTAATTGAATCAAGCCAGGAACGTAACTACATAATAGCCGACGAAATTACCAAAGTATTAGAGTTTCAAGATGTTGCCCTAAACCTTGTTGAAACCCGTTTTGATAAACGAATGGTTGAACTTAGCCAAGATATAAACAGCAAACTTATAAATATAACCGATATTGAAAAATACGACCTTGCAAAACTACAAATTGACTTGGGTATGAACCCGATAATGGAAGATATTTACATAATAAACCAAAACGGCATAGTTGTAAACACAACATTCAAAAAAGACCTTATGCTCGATTTTTTTAGCTTTGGCGACGAACATAAAAATATGTTATTAGCAATATTCGAAAACAAAGTATTTAAAACCGAGCGGTTTGCTATCGAAGCCAGTACAAAACGCCTTAAAAAATATAGCTACCAACCAACATCCGACGGCAAATATATTATCGAATTGGGTTTTTACTCATCGGAGGCTGACGAAATTATCGATTTTATTAAAAATACAACAAAACAAATTAGCGACAGTTATGAGTCGATAAACAACGTTGAACTGTTTATTGGTGGCGATAACCCTTTCTCGCTTAACCGTAATGCTATAATTGAAGACCGACACGCCGATTTATTAAAACAAACCTTTGTAAAAAAAGATACAGTTACATTCGAAGAACGAAACGACAAACAAACACTACTTTACCAGTTTATTTACATGGACCGTAAAAATACCGAACTATACAAAGGTTCGGTTATCAGGATAATATCGGACAGGACATCGGATTATCGCGATTTACGCCTTGAGTTAATAAAATTTTTGTCGATTTTTAGCATAACCCTTCTATTAGTTACATTATTAATATATGTAAAAACAAAAATTATTACCGACCCAATTAAAAACCTGGTTGTAAAAGTAAACCGAATAACGCACGGACATTTAAACGAGCGTGCCGAAGTTATTGGCAACAACGAAATTACAACATTGTCGAAACAGTTTAATTTAATGATTGAAGAGTTAGAAAGTTATTATAACGAACTCGAAGAAAAAGTTAAACAACGGACACTCGAAATACAACAACAAAAAGAAGAAATTGCCGCCCAACGCGATGCAATTGAGAGCCAGCGAAATATGCTTGCCGATAAAAACGATAGCTTAGAGAGTGCCTACAAAGAAATACAAGCACAAAAAAAACATATAACCGACAGTATAGTTTATGCAAAACGTATTCAAAATGCAATATTGCCATCGGTTGAATATATTGATAAACTTGTGCCCGATTACTTTTTGCTATACAAACCAAAAGACATTGTAAGCGGTGACTTTTATTGGTTAGATAAAGCACAGGGTAAAGTTATTGTTGCAGCCGTTGATTGCACCGGACATGGGGTGCCAGGTGCTTTTATGTCGATAATTGGAAGTAACCAGCTTGATTACGCAGTAAACACCAAAAAAGCAAAAACTGCCGGCCAAATACTCGACTACCTTAACGAAGGCGTTGCAACATCGCTTAGGCAAGAGTCGGGCAAAAGTACTGTTCGCGACGGTATGGACATATCGGTATTAACAATTGACTACAAAACCAACATAGTTGAATTCTCGGCCGCATATAACCCGTTATATTTAGTTCAAAATGGTGAGATGATTGAAATTAAAGCCGATAAAATTGCAATAGGCTCATTTATTGAAAACCCCGATAGAAAATACACTACACATACAATACAAGCCAATAAAGGCGATGTATTCTACATTTTCTCCGATGGTTATGCCGACCAGTTTGGCGGGCCTAATGGACGAAAATTTATGTACAAACAATTCAGAGAGCTAATACTCAGCATTTCGCACCTTCCACTTACCGAACAAAAAGAAATACTTGACAAAGCAAACGAGGATTGGAAAAACAATGAAGTACAGGTTGATGATATAATTGTAATTGGTATCAGGATTTGATAAACAAAATAAAAGTGGAACACGAACAAAAAACTCTTCTTTTTAATCCGTTAGGGACTGAATTTTTAGAAAAATTTGAAAAAGCATATTTGTTTATCGCAAAACAGTTAGGGTTAACAGTATCGACAAAAATTATTGACAAACAACCCGGCAGTATTGCAACAACTGAACATTTAATCATAATTATCGATGAGTTATCGCTAAACTCAATAATTAACGACAATAACTGGGTACATTTTTTCGAAAATAGTAGGCAAATAAAACAGCGCGTACTAATAATTATTGACGATATTGATATTGACAAATTACCGGTATTATTAAGTTACTACCCAATATTTAGCGTACCTAAAACTATTGTTATTGATGATGAATTACTTGACACCGATAACAAAAACAATAGCGAACCGCATATTGTACAAACAGCATATGATATAGTTCAATACCAAACCAGAGTTGAAAATAGTGATAACGCTCAAGGGTTTACAATATTTTTAGGGCCATGCGATGAAGATACCACCGATGTTTTCCAAAAAACAGTACGCGAATTATTAACACGTAATCATAAAATAACCCCACAGGTTTTTAACCCTACAGCAAAAGAACTACTCGACAACAGACAAATGTTTGCCGAAATATTACGACAAACCGATTTTGCAATACAATTTATTGGGCATCAGGCATTGATAAATTATCCCGAAACATTGTCGCCAACTATCGAGATAAATAAAATACTTGCCGATTATTGTATGACCGACGAGGGAAGTAATTTACAAAGAGTTGTATACATACCTGCTCAAAATCAGGATATTGATGAACTTTTAAACTTGAAAATATCGAATTTTAAAAGCGACCTTAAAAACCTTAAAAACGCCGAGTTAATACAATCGCCAATCGAAAAATTTAAAAGCATTGTACTACATAAAATCGAGCAAATGCAATTAACAGTACAAAAACCTGTTTTTAACAACCAAACCAGCGATGTTTATTTTATATATCCACCAGCACACGAACAACAAATCGAAAAATATCTGAAATACTTTGAAAGTAAAAAAATTGATTATTCAAAATCGCAGGTTGAACTCGACCAACTCGAACTGTTAACATATCATAAAAAACAATTAGTTACATGTAAAGGTGTTGTAATTTATAATAATGGAAACCATAATTGGTTACAACGAAAACTTAGCGATTTAATTAAAGCACCAGGTTGGGGGCGTAATAATATTTTTGACTATATAATAATTTGCGGGCAAGCACCAACAAACAAAATACTGGAACAATTTAATGTTTTAAACATTAATATTTTACCAACAACAGAAAACGAACCCGAAACACTCTCGAAATATTTTTAATAACGAGTTAACAATGGATTCAGTAATATTAGATGAAATAAAACCTAAAGTTAATAGCGGTAAAAAACTGTTTAACCCGTTTCCCGGTTTGCGTCCATTTACTACCGACGAGAGCCACTTATTTTTTGGGCGTGAAGGCCAAAGCCACGAAGTACTAAAATTTTTGGCCGACAATAGGTTTGTTGCCCTTTTAGGTACATCGGGCAGTGGTAAATCGTCGTTAATGTATTGCGGTGTTATACCAATTTTACAAGGCGGTTTTATAACAAAAGCAGGTGCCGATTGGCAAATGATAACATGCCGCCCCGGTCAAAACCCAGTTAAAAACCTTGCCGATGCAATAGCTGCAAAGTTTGGCGATGATGAAGCAAGTGCCGGTTTACATACCGAATACATATATTCAACACTTGGAAACAGCTCGCTTGGTTTAGTGAATGCACTAAAAACAATTCCCCGCAAAACCAACGAGAATATACTTTTACTTGTTGACCAATTTGAAGAGCTATTTAGGTTCAGGCAAATTAAAAATACAACTGAAGCCTTAAACGAAGTACTCGCGTACATAAACCTACTAATCGAAACCATTAAATCGAACGAACTACCGGTTTATATTGTAATTACAATGCGCTCCGACTTTATTGGAGAGTGTGCACAATATCAAGACTTTACAAAATTTATTAACGATAGCCATTACCTGATACCGCAAATGACACGCGAAGATTTCAGGCAGGCTATTGAAGGCCCGGTTGCTGTTGGTGGTGGTTCAATTTCACCTTTCTTAGTACAACAACTACTTAACGATATTGGCGATAACCCCGACCAACTACCCATATTACAACACGCCTTAATGCGTACATGGGACTATTGGGTAAAATCGGGAAATACCGAAGCACCAATTAATTTGCGTGATTATGAAAATATTGGTAAGCTCGAAAAAGCACTGTCGGAACATGCCAACGAAGCCTACAATGAACTTACGCAGCAACAAAAAGATATTTGCCAGATAATTTTTAAAACACTTACCGAAAAAGGTAACGATAACCGTGGAGTACGCAGGCCAACAGCAATATCGGAAATAACAAACATTGCCCTTTGCGATAAGCAAGATATAATTGAAGTTGTTGAGAACTTTAGAAAACCAAGCCGGTCGTTTTTAACACCGGGTGTAGGCATTAAACTCGACGAAAACACGATAGTTGACATATCGCATGAGAGCTTAATGCGTATTTGGGACAAACTTATTATTTGGGTAAGCGAAGAGTACGAGGCTGTTCAAATGTATAAACGCCTTGCAGTTTCGGCCGAAAAATACCAGTTAGGCGAAACCGCGCTTTGGCGACCACCCGATTTACAATTAGCCATTAACTGGCACGACAAACAAAAACCAACCCTTACATGGGCCGTACGCCACAACCCGGCCTTTGAACGTACAATGGTGTTTTTGGAAACAAGCCGCAAAGCATATCAGCTTGAAGAAGAAAATAAAATTAAACTGCAAAAAAAAGCATTACGCCGTACACGGCTATTTGCAATAGTTTTAGGTTCGGCTGCTATTGTTTCGATATTTTTTATGATAAACTCGTTTATTGCTAAAGGCGAGGCTGTTAAACAAACCGAAATTGCTAAACAGCAAACCGAAATTGCCGAAACCGAAAAAGAAAATGCCCTGAACCAGCAAAAAATTGCCGAAGAACAACGTTTATTGGCACAACAAAAACAAACCGAGGCCGAAGAACAACGAAAACTGGCCGAAATTGAACAACAAAACGCCACACGTAGTGCACGCGAAGCACTTAGGCAAAAAGAAATTGCAAACCTAAAATCGGTTGAAGCCCAGCAACAAAGAGCTAAAGCCGAGTTAAGTGCCGACGAAGCTAAAAAACAACAAAGCCTTGCCGAACAAGCAAGTTTGCAAGCTCAAAAATTACGTATGTTATCAATATCGCAATCAATGGCTGTAAAATCACTGCAAATCGATATCGATACAACGTTAAGGGCTCTTGTTGCTTATCAGGCTTTTTTGTTTAACAACCAATATGGCGGTAACCAGTTTAACCCCGATGTTTACAATGGTTTATATTTTGCACATAAATATATTTACAAAAACAAAAAAAACGATTTTGCTGGACATAAATATCCCGTAAGGGCGTTAACGCTTAACAAAAACCAAAACTCGTTATACTCAACCGGCACCGATGGCCTTATTTTAAAGTGGAATATCAATAATAATACCGACACACTAAGTTTTTATAATACTACCATTACAAACCGTATACTATTAGTATCGCCCGGTTACAATTACTTAATAGCAGGGTGCGATGATGGAAAACTTATTAAATTTAATATTAATAACGCCGACACAGCAAAAGCAATAGTATTACACACATTTAACAACCCGGTAAATTGGGCTGCTTTTATTAATAATACAAGCTTATTAGTATCGACAAATAAAGGCGAAAATGTAATTGTTAATATTGATGACAATACAATAAAAGAAATTGCTAAAAAACTGGTTATTAAAGAATCGTATAAATATCAAAACGGGTTACTTACTTTAAATGGCGATGGTAAATTGTTGTATACTAATAATATCGATAATTTTGATGCTCAACCATGGACAACTTATTTTGAAACAACCGGAAAAATTGCCCGAATAGACGAGATGGAAAAAGTGGTTGACAATACTATTAAAATAAATTCGATAGCCTTAAGTAATAATGGTAAATACCTTGTAATTGGCGATATAAATGGTAATATTATTGTTTTTGATGCAAAAAACCGACAACAAGAACACCGCTTAACTGGGCACACAGCACGCATAAACCAATTAGTTTTTGATAAAACCGATGGTTTTTTAGCATCGGCATCGAACGACGGAACAGTACGCATATGGAAAACCGACGATTTTAACCTTGTACCATTTGTTTTGGCCGATAACACTGCATGGGCACTTAATATTACTTTTACCGACAATAGCGATGCTTTATTTGCATCGTATGCCGACGGAAAAATTCGCAAATGGCCCACAAACACTGTAAACATGGCTAACGAGGTAATGGATAAAATTAAACGTAATTTTACTGTCGAAGAGTGGCAACAATATGTTGCAAAAGATATTAATTATAGTAAAACTGTTGAATTGCCCTAACTTTAATTGGGCATAAATTATGTTTATTAGGTTTAGGATGTTGAAAAATTAAATAAAAAAAATGTGAAAATTTTATACATATATTTAATAATAACTATTGGTTTGTTGTTTAATGCATTTGGCCAAGACGATTGCATCTTAAAATTGCAGGAAGCCGAAAAAATGTACGAAGAAGGTAAAATTGAACTGGTTGAACCATTGTTAAAAAACTGTTTAAATAGTGGTTTTAACCGCGAAAACCGCATACAGGCCTATAGATTACTGGCATTAGTTCAGATTTTTGAGGACAATAGCGAACTTGCAGAAAATTACTTGCTAAAAATATTAAAAATTAACCCCGAGTATAAATATAACGAATCGGTTGACCCGCTTGAGTTTATACGTTTATACAACACAATAAATACAAACCCTGTTTTATCGATAGGGGTTTTGTTTGGTACAAATATTACAAACCCTTTATTACGCCAAACATATACTGTAAACAATTATAAAAATGCCAATGCAAAATATACGTCTAACGGCATAGGTATCGAACTTGGTTTACGATGTGCTTATCATTTAAATAACAATATCGATATTGTTTTTGAACCCACTTACACTAACCAAACTTTTAAATTGTCGGAACAGGTTACCGATGTTTGTAATACCTACGTGTCGGAAGATATTGCCCTGCTTGATTTTCCGATAAATGTAAATTACTTTTTTTATCAGCAAAACAAAATATCGTATTATGCCGAGGCTGGTTTAATATACAGGCAATACATTTCGGGTTCGCGTATGTTCGAGCGTGTTTACACCGACAACGAACAACCATCGATACCTGAATTAACAATAAAATCGGACATTTACCGCAGGCATCAAAACTTTGCGGCAGCCATTGGAGCAGGTGTACAGTACAAATTGTCGCGTAGTAATTTACAGTTTTTAGTAAAATATAAATTTGGACTTACTAATTTAACAAATCCCGAAAACCGGTACAATAATGTCGATAATATTATAACCGACTATTATTTTATTGATAATAACTTTAATATAAATGGTTTGTCGGTTAATATTAGTTATAACTATCAGTTTTATAACCATAAACGAAAAAAATAGAATTGGTTAACATAGTTTATTAAAATTTTAATTGTCAAATTAATGAAAAACATAATACAACTTATTATAATAATAGTGCTTATAACAATTACAAGTTGTACCAAAACCGAACCAGGTATTGACCAAAAAGAACAATTTGTAAAAATATTTGGTAGTGCTTACGCCGATAAAGCTGTTGATATTTTACAAATTGAAAACAATTATTTTATATTGGCCAACATAGCTTCGAAAAATAATCAAAACCATGTTTTGTTAGTTAAAACCGACCAATACGGAAATAAACTAAATGAGTATAATTTTGCTACCGGCCTTAATACTGAGGCAAGCCAGATTTTATTGTCGCAAAATAACCAAAACCTTATTATTGTTGGTACACAAACTACCGACAATAACCTGTATTATAACGATATATATTTATTGGTTACAAATTTTGATGGTGATTTAATAACCGAACAAACAATAGCTTATAAAGGCCATGAGTACGGAAAAGGTATTGCTCAAACAACTAACGGTTTTATTATAATTGCCGACTCGGCAGCTATAAACAACACATTGGTTACAAAACGCCTTGTTGTTACAACCGATAATTTGGGGAATGTTATAAATACATTTGCCGGCAAATGGTCAAAATCCGAATCGGTGAAAAACATTATCGCGCTAAGCGATGGCAGGTTTGCCGTTGTTGGTGAGTCGAAAAACCACCCCGACGCAACATTATCGCAAGGTGTACCTTTTATTTCGGTTCGCGCGGCTAATGGTTCTGAGGAGGTTTACTTTCATTATAACATTGCCGGGGTTTTTAATAAAATTACTGCTAATACCGATGGTAGTTTATTTGTTACCGGAACAGCTTATAAAGGCGATAATGGTAATTACGACGCTTTTTGCGCGCTAATTAACACAAACAACGACCAGTTTAACTGGATAAAACACATTGGCACAGGCTATAACGACGAAGGTTTTGATATAAAAATTGGCACTACAGGCAATATTATATTATGTGGCAACACTTATAATAACTTAGGAAAAAGCAATATAATGGTTGTTAAATGCAACATTGATGGTACTATTATAACCAACAAAAACCTTGGCGGTGGCGATAATGAATACGGTGTTGCAATAATTGAAAGCGAACAACAATTTATTGCGTTAAGTACTAATTATAAAAACGAAAATGCAATGGTGTGTGTTACTAAACATAATTTTTAAAAGCGTTTATTTGGCTATTACTTTTAATTATTAATTAATGTAATTATTACATAGGTAAAAAATTGATAATAAATATTTTACATATTTTTGACACACTGTTTTTAATTAGTAAATTGTATATAATAAAACTGATATTAAATATTGACAACCAAATTTGTTATGTTATATTTAAGCAAACTTGTTAAGCCTTACAAACACAATACTACAGCCCTAAACAACACTATAAAATTTACAACTATGTTACATAGTACAACAACCAAATTATTTACAAGGCAAATATCATTAATTGCCTTTTTTGTGTTTTTTGTAAGCAACTATTCAATTGGACAATCAATACCTTTAGCTAATGGTACATCATATGGAGTTTGTACTGGTACTCTAATAAATAGTAATTTAAGCGGTACTGTAACTTACAGTATTGTTGTCCCAAATGCCGATAGTATTGTTTTGGATATTAGTATTACCCAAATTCAACCATCGCAACATATTAAAATTTTAAATAGTAAGGATATTGTTTTATATGATTATACGGCTAATACTAATACAAAAATTAATATAAGTAACGATACTGTAAAAGTTCAAAATACCAATAATGGATTTACAGATGTTTTTGAAATAACCTGGCAAGGTTATTTTAATGCTACTGTTGTTGGGGAAGATGTAACCTGCCCATACAATGGTAGTGTTAGTGTTTCGGCAATTAGTGGCCATAGCCCTTATACTTATAACTGGTCGAATGGGGCGGTTGACCAAAACCTTACCAATTTAATTGCCGGTACATATAGCCTTACAATTACCGATAATAGTAATTGTGAGTACGATACAACCATAACTATTACCGATACCGATATGTTACGTGCCAGCACCCAGGTTAACACTGTTGC
>CAZJCR010000011.1:0-10235 GCA_964544385.1 uncultured Bacteroidales bacterium | reverse complement strand
GGATATACAGGTGAAATTATTAAATGGCAATACTCAACCAATAATTTTACTACCAGTAACGATACATTAATAACAACAGAAACATTAATAGCTGAAAACTTAAATAACACTACACAATATAGAGCAATAGTACAAAATGGCACTTGTAATGCCGATACATCGTTAGTAGCAACCATTACTGTTGTACCTGAACCTGTTGGTGGAACTTTAAATGGTGCTACAACTGTTTGTAGTGGTACAAATTCGGCAGTTTTAACCCTTACAGGTTATACAGGTTCAATTTTAAAATGGCAATCGTCGCCAGATAATGGTTTTTTGTCTGATGTTGTCGATATTACAAATACAAATGATACTTATACAGCTGTAAATATAACTACATCAACTTATTATCGCGCAGTTGTAAGTAGCGGGGGGGCTGATGTAAATTCGTCAACAGCTTTAATTACAGTTTCGGAACCAGCAGTAGGTGGCACATCGGAACCAACAAGTTTAGTTTTGTGCCCTGACAATACAACCGAAATCACACTTAGTGGCAATACCGGAACCATACAATGGCAACAATCGGACAATGGAACAAATAGTTGGGCCAATGTAACCGGCGGTTCGGGTGAAACATCATCTACATATACTACTCCAGTTTTAAGCAACAAAATATTTTACCGGGCTTTGGTAACAAATGGTGTATGTACAAGTTATTCAACAACATCGGCAATTACAATGTCGGCATTGGCCATAGGTGGTACAGTTACAGCCAATAGTAATGAAGTTTGCCCGGGTAGTTCAGCTATAATTAGTCTTACAGGTAATACCGGAACCATACAATGGCAACAATCGGACGATGGAACAACTTGGGTCGATGTAACAGGCCAAACCACATCGGAAATTACTACCGAATCTTTAAGTACTGATAAATACTATCGGGCGGTGGTAACAAATGGTGCATGTTCGCAAAACTCAAATAACGTAAATATTACAATGTCGGCGGAAGCAAATGCCGGCACTGCCGCTGCCGTTGATGTAAATGTATGTTTTGGTAGCAGCGCAGTAATTAATTTATCGGGATATACGGGGAGTAGTGTTAAATGGATGCAATCGAGCAATGGAACAACCAACTGGAATAATGTTACCGGAGGTACTGGTGCTTTTAGCGATAGTTATACAACCGCCCTTTTATACGATACAACATACTTTATTGCAATAGTAACAAACGGTACATGTAACGATACTAGCAATGTTGTTGTGGTTAATGTTGATAATACTACAGCAGGAGGTACAATAAGTGGTGGTACAACAGTTTGTAGCGGCGCAAATACAACACTTTTAACCTTAACAGACCAAGTTGGTAATATTGAAAAATGGCAATACTCAACCGATAATATAACTTATAATGACACGGCAATAACTACTGCAACCCTTACAGCCGAAAACCTTACCCAAACAACCTATTACCGCGCGGTTGTTAAGAGCGGTTCATGTGGTAACCAATATTCCGATGTTGCAACAATTACTGTTGCTGCCGATGCCAATGCCGGTATTTTAAATGGTAGTAAAACTGTTTGCTACGGCTCAAATTCAACACTTTTAACCTTAACAGGCCAAGTTGGCAATATTATAAAATGGCAATCGTCAACCACTAACGATTTTTCGGCCAATATTACTGATATAACAAATATTAATGATAACTATACAGCCGTAAACCTTACCCAAACAACCTATTACCGAGTGGTAGTTTCGAATGGTGTTTGCTCGTCAGTAAATTCGAATATAGTTGAAATTACTGTTATGCCAACAATAACCGTTACAGCTAATATTACCCATGTAACAGCATACGGAGGTACAAACGGTGAAATTGACGTAACACTTGCAAACAATTACGGGATTACAAATTTAAATTGGACAGGTATTGGTACTACCGATATTAATTTACCAGATGGGCAGTTTAACAATATACAAGGTAATTTGCAGGCAGGAGAATACTCGTTGTTTATTACTGATGAATTAGGTTGTAAAAAGGATACGTCGTTTATTGTTAATCAAGCAGCTAAGCTTATGCCTGGTACTATATTAGCCGATGGGAAAAAAGAAATAATAGTTTGCGAAAACCATGCTAATATTGAATATTCAATAACTAATGAAACCCCGGCAACAGGTGGTAACGCATCGCCAACATATAGATATGACTTTCAGTATAAAACATTATCATCAGTCTGGGTTAATATAGTAACAGATAGTGAAAATAATTATTACAATTATAGTATTGATATTGAAGAAGATACATGGTTGCGCCGAGTAGTACATGAGCATGATGCAATAGCTTACTCCGATACTATATTTTTTAATTTTATTGCCGACGAACAACCGGTAATTGTAAATTTAAACGACAATTATTGTAATAATGCCAACGAAAATACAATATACGGTTTACCAAAAAATAGCGGCGGTGTTTTTACAGGCATTGGAATTACCAATAATGGTGATGGCTCTGCACAATTCAATCCAAAACTAATAGCAACTGTAACTACACCAACAGCTACAAATGTTACATATACATATACCGATGCATATGGTTGCATAACATCAGAAACAAAAAGCGTTACAATAAACCCGGTGCCCGTTGTTTCGTTTACTTTGCCTGCAAAAATTAGTAAAGACGACGAAAGTTTTGTTATACATGGGGCAATACCTGCCGGAGGTACATTTACAGGTAATGGTGTTACAGCTTACGACAGTACAATAAACCTTAAAAACTTGCCATCGGGTCAACTTAATGTTACATATACTTATACAAGTTCAACCTATGGTTGTACCAATAGTATTACAACATTTACCGATATTGTAGCAGGAACAGGCGAGTTTCTTGATATTACTAGTGGTATTGGAGTAGCAATGAAACAATATTATTGTTACGATGATGATACTATAAAAATTAAAGCCGTACCATCGGCAACAGTGTATAGCGATAATAGGTTTTTAAGTAGTTTTGTTGTTAGTTCTGACAATTTAAACGGCTATATTTTACCGAGCCAACTTGGGCATGGCTCCGATACTATAAAATATACTTATAAATCAGAAGGTATCGATTTTGTAATTAATTATCCAATATATATCGATAGCGTTATTAACGAGGCCGTTATCGATAATTTAGCATCAGCATATTGTTACAGTGAAAGTATAGTTACAATAAAAGCTAACTCGCTTAAAAGTGGCGATATTGGTCAATTTAGCGGCTTTGGTATTAGGAATGCAAATGGAGCCAACGCCGAGTTCGATATTGACTATGCCAATAGTATTGCACCAAGTGGCCAGGTTAAATATGTTTTTACAAGCATTAAAAGTGGTTGTAAAGACTCCGTTACTCAAAACGTAACAATAAACCCTTTACCACAAATTAGTTTTGCAATAAAAGATACTTTTTTTATAGGAGCAAACCCAACAGCATTTGTTAATGTTTCGCCAGATAATGGAGTATTCTCGGGCGATGGTATAAATAACAACGACAAAACATTTAACCCGCAAGCTGCAGGTTTAGGCTTACATACAATAAAATTTGAATACACTAACCCGGTAACTTCGTGTTATAACGATAGTTCAAAAACACTACTTGTCGAAAATGTTAGAGGTAGCATTACAGGTTTACCAACTAATAAAATATATTGTAAAGATGCTAATGCACAAACTATTAGCTTTAATAAAGTTACAGGATATAATTATTATAATGGACGTTTTTATGTTAACGATGTTGCCCAGCCAATTGGCGACAATCTTACAATAAACCCTGCAAGTTTTACCGATCCGCAGTTTACAGTTAAATACCAATACACAGGTTCCGACAAAAAAACAACATTTTGGACAACCGAAACAATTAAAATTGATGATATTGGTAATTTAAGTATTGGTACCGAAAAATCGAATTATTGTATTTACGACAGCGAAGAAATTATTGTTGGCTACCGAAATGCCGAAGTTGCTAACTGGGGCAGGTTTACCGGTGCAAACGGTATTTATTCGTATTTAGCCGACAATAACGGTAAAGCACGGTATAACAAAGCCGATGCAGGAATTGGCCAGCACAAAATTTATTACACATACGATTCGAAAACAACAAACAGTACTTGTTCAAAAACCGATTCAATTACAATAAATATTTTTCCAAGGCCCGACATTAGTTTCTCGGTTAAACCATTGTATAATGTCGATGGCCAACCCGATATCATTACAGCTTTCCCATCGGGTGGCGTTTTTAGCCCTACAATTTATTTTACTACCGACAGCGTTTTTAACCCAAATATTGCCGGTGTTGGTAATAAAACAATTACGTATCAATACACCGATAGCAATTATTGCCAAAACTCAACAACACAAACCGCGGTAATTATAAGTGCAAAAGGTAATATTGGCGGTTTAAATACAAACAATATTTATTGTAAAAATGGGGTTGCCGATACAGTTTTTTACATACCTGCCGATACCGACCCATACGTACCGGTTAAATTTACTATCGATAACCAAATATTATCGCAAAACTCCGACACAGCTGTAATAAAACCGTCGGAAATACTTGATGGCCAACATACAATTACATATTATTACTTAGGTAGCGACAGTACCACAATGTTTAGTATTTCGAAAACTATTTTTATCGACAATATTGGAACTTTAAGCATAGTAAATACAAAGAACGAGTTCTGTAATTATTCCGAACCCGATACACTTATAGGATATCGTAATGGTGTAGAGGCTGGTTTTGGTAATTTTACATCAATAGCTGGGGTTGAGATGGTTAATAACATTATTAATTCGGGAAAAGCAACCTTTAACCCCGAGCAGGCAAATATTGGTAATAATATTGTTATTTTTACTTATTACTCAACATATCCAAACAGTACATGTTTTGCATCGGTAAATAAAACATTAAATGTTAACCCACCACCATCGTTAACATTCAGTTTGCCAGTATTATACAATATTAATGGCAGTGTCGATACAATGAATGCATCGCCATCGGGCGGGGTTTATTCATCGGAACAATTTACTATTAGCAATAATTTATTTAACCCGCAGGTTGCAGGTTTAGGCAATAAAACGGTAACTTATACCTATACCGACCCAATTACACAGTGTACTAACTCAGTTAATTCTACTACTAAAGTCGACCAGGCTACAGGACAGTTATTTGGTTTAAACCAAGACTATTGTTATACTAACGAAATAATACCAATATCGGCAACAGCAATAACCAATAGTAATGGAGCCCCTGGCGTTTTTACAGGGCATGGCATTGTTGAAGACCTTGGTAACAACTCGGCCAAATTTAGTCCAAAAACGGCATGGAACCAAGTTGCAACAAGTAACAACGACACAATTGCTACAACAATAATAAGTTATACTTATATAGGTACCGATAATGTAACAAGCTTTACATTAAATACACCGGTTAATGTTCGCAATAATGGTGTTATTACTATTAGCGGGCTAAACCAACAAAAAATGTATTGTGCAAACCATGGTTTAGTCGAATTGTCGGCTACACCCGGACCCGGTATTTTTAATGGTAACGGAATTGAAAACAATACATATTTTAACCCGTCAACCGATGGGTTGGAACAAACAACCCAAATTACCTACAGTTATACCGATAATATTGCCTTTTGTACAATAACAAAAACCGTTGACATAAACATAATTGCCTTGCCCGAGCCCGATTTTACAATTCCATCGCAAGTATGTATAAATAGTGGCGATATAATAGTAAAAGGGTTACCCGATGGCGGAGCATTTAGCTCAATACACCCTTTCACAAAACTGAATAACCAAAACGACAGTATTTTAATTAAACCAACAAAAGATAATATAGGATTATATACATTTAAGTATACATATACAAACCAAAACGGATGTACAAACTATATCGACAAAACAATACAAATTGATACCGTTCCTGCCTTAACAGTATTGGGGCTTAACCAACAATACTGTGTTAACGCCGGTAACGTGCAAATATCACTTTACAGCAACGGATTGCCTGTTAGTTCAGGCTATTTTAGCGGTTTAGGTGTTAGTAATTCGGCAAACAATGGTAAAGCAACCTTTTCGCCACAATCGGCAGGCGTTGTCGACAATAATATAATACATATGTATTATACACAACCAACAACTGGCTGTTCAAATTCCGATAGTGTTTATGTATCGGTAAAAGCATTGCCCGAATTATCGTTTGGTAGCCATAAAGAAGGTTATTGCACAGGCGATTCACCAGTGTTTTTAAATGGATACCCAAATGCAACCGGACGTAGCAAATTTACAATCAATGGCAGCCAATCGGTTGTTACAACAATTGAATTTAACCCGGCATTGTATAATAAACTAAGTAAAGTACCAATTGTTTACGAGTATACCGACGCAAACACATGTACTAACCAAATATTCGATACAATAGCAATTTACCAACACCCACCGGCAAATTTCTCGTTAAACGATATTTGTATTGCCGACCCGATAAAATTTAGATACGACTCAATAGATACTTGGGGAACCAAAATATCGGACTATAGTTGGAGTTTTTACCAGGGCATGCCCGCTAACGAATTTGGCCATGGCGCAACGCCCGAGTATCAATATACCAGTTCAGGCGAAAAAAATGTTACACTTAATGTAACATCGGTTCATGGTTGTAAAAGTTCAAACGATTCGAGTTTTGTTTTTCAAATAAACCCTAAAGCTTATTTTTCGTGGAAAAAAGACTGTATTGGTGAACCCGCTGTTGAGTTTTTGTCGCCACTTAATAGTCAGGTTTATAATTTTAACTGGAGTTTTGGCGACGGGAGCGCAAATTCAACAGAATTTGCACCTATCCATAAATATTCGCAAACCGGCGAATACCCTGTTAAACTTATAGTAAAATCGAATAGCACAAACTCATCGTGTGCCGATTCAATTACTCATGTTGTTACAATTAAACCAACTATTAATTTTATCGATAATAACCAATATGTCGAATCGTTCGAAAATAATAATGGTGGGTGGGTTGCCGATACTATTAGTAACGTGTTTGCCGATACAAGCTTATGGCAGTTGGTTACAGTTAGCGATACAATTTTTAGAAAAGCTGCCGATGGTAGCCGAGCATGGATAAGCTATTTAGATAAAGATATTTCGATATATGAACAATCGTCAATAACAAGCCCATGCTTTAATTTATCGAACCTTAAAAAACCAATGATATCACTCGATATTTTGTCGAAATGTGATAAAGACCAGGAAGGAGCTGTTTTACAATACTCAACCGATGCAGGCGATACATGGGAAAATCTTGGTAAAGACCTTAATGAAGGTATTAACTGGCACAATTCACTAAGCATAAAATCGAAACCAGGCGGGGTTGATAAACTTGGTTGGACAAATATTGATACTACATGGATAACAGCAAAACGCGATTTAAACTCAATATCGCAACATAATAACGTGCGTTTTAGGCTTGCTTATGCAGCCGATAGGCGTGCCCAAGGCCGAGGTTTTGCTTTCGACAATGTTTACATAGGAAACCGTAAGCACATTGTTTTAATTGAACATTTTACTAATAACGAGTTGCCGGCTGCAATACATGCCAACGACACAGTTAATAAGCTTGTTAACCATTACCCGCTCGATGCTATCGATATACAATATCATACCGCTTTCCCGGCTGGCGATGAATTCTACAATGATTATCCTGCCGGGGCAAGTACCCGCTCGGCTTATTATGGCGTTTTATCGGCTCCCTATTCAATTATCGATGGTACACATAATTACTCGTTCAGTAATAATTACCCCGACTCGTCAATTATTATTAAACGTGCATTAACAACCCCCGAGGTTAATATAGGACTCGAAACAACACGAACAAACACATCGGTAATAATAAATGCATCGGTAAAAGCGGTTAAACATATTAACCATGAGCAGCTATTTTTATACGTAGCTATTGTCGAAAACCAAATAGCAATTGATAATGGTGCACTTGTTGTTAAAAACGTTCTTAGGCAATTAATGCCAGGTAATAGTGGCGAATTTTTAGGCTCAATGATGGAAAAATCGGCAAAATCATATAGTTATAACTATACTTTACCCGTTTCAAGTACTGCCGATAATATTACTGTTGTTGCATTTGTTCAGGACGAACAAACAAAACAGGTTTTACAAACTGTTACCGATGCAATTGATGGTTCAGGAATTGTTAATATCGACAGGTTGTTTACCGGTAATGACGATAATAATATTTTGATATACCCAAACCCTGTAAGCTCTGATGCTACAATATTGTTGGCCAACGATGTTAACAAAAAAACTTATATTAATGTAATTAACATTCAAGGTAAAATTGTTAAACATGTTGAAATTGCGCCCAATACCCGATGGTTGTTGTTAAATACTCAAAGCATTGCTAATGGTATTTACAATGTTCAGTGGGTTAATGGAAAAAACAGTATTACAAATAAAATGGTAGTTATACATTAACCCAAGATATTGTTTTAGGTTATTATAGCAAATTAAGTAATTTGTTGGGTTTTACTAAATAATAAAAGCCGGTTGTTAATTATAGCAACCGGCTTTTATTGATTTAAAAAATAACTATTACTAAAATTGAGCAATTGCTTAATTGTTGATAAACTAAAACAATTGTTTTGTTTTACTTCAATCGTTCAAATATTACTTGTTTTTACTAATTTTTGCTTTATAGGCTTTGTATGCCGATTTGCTTTTTTGCAGTTTCACTACAGTTTGGCTTTTAGCTGTTTTAGCCGGTTTATATTTAATATAGTCTTTATCGTATAGGGCTACGCGCTCCTCGGGTAAAAACTTTTGCGACTCTTCAACTTGGTTGGGGAATGGTAAAATATTTATTTTTTGTTTAGTAAGGTTTTCAATAGCCTCAGCATATTGCCAATCGTTTTTAGTAATTAAAGTAATAGCAGTTCCGGTTTGGTTTGCGCGCCCGGTGCGGCCAATTCGGTGTATGTAATCGGCCGGTTGGTCGGGTACATCAAAGTTTATAACATGCGACACCTTGTTAATATCGATACCCCTTGAAACAATATCGGTCGCAATCAATACTTGTGTTAATCCGTTGGCAAAGCTATTAAGGGCGTTAATACGGAAGTTTTGCGATTTGTTTGAGTGTATTACACCAATATCGCCTGTAATGCGTGTTTTAAGTATGTCGGCTAATTTGTCGGCTGTTTTTTTGTTTTGAACAAATATCAATACCTTTTCAATATTTTGGGTTTTTATAATATGTTCAATTAGGTTAATTTTAGTATTATAATTTAACACGTTATAACCAAGTTGCTCAATTTGGTCGAGCGGGGTTCCATGAGCTGCTATTTCGATAATATTGGGGCAGTAAAAATAATGGTTTATTATATCTTTAACTGGTTCGGTTAACGTTGCCGAAAACATTAAATTTTGACGTTTAGGTGGCAATGTGTCTAAAATGCTCATAAGCTGAGGCCTGAAGCCTTGGTTTAGCATCTCGTCAACTTCATCAATAATAACTTTTTGTATCGATTTTAATCTTAAAACCCCGCTCATAATTAAGTCGAAAAGACGACCTGGAGTTGCAACCAAAATATCGATACCATCATAAACCCTTTGTTTTTGGGTATTAATGTTTGTACCACCGTAAACGGCTTCAATACGAACCGACATGTATTTAGTCAATTTATTCAGTTCGTTTGTAACTTGTATCACAAGTTCGCGGGTGGGAGCTAAAATTAACACTCGTGGGTGCTTTAGTTCCGAGTATGTTAACTGTCGTAATACAGGCAATAAATAAGCAATAGTTTTACCTGTACCAGTTTGTGCTATACCTACCATGTCGATACCCGACATAATAACCGGGAATGCTTTTTCTTGTATTGGTGTAGGCTGCACAAAGTCTAAATCAATGATTGCGTTGCGCAGGGGTGTGTTTAAGTTTAAATCGTCGAATATCACAATATTATTTTTTTGCAAAAGTAGTGATACCTTTTGGTAACTAAAAGCTGTACAACCATTTTACATGCATATTATTTGTTGTTTTGTTTGTGTTTTAATTTGTAAATGGCTTTTAAACATTGAAAATGTGATTATTTTAATTGTTAACTATCAATGCTATAATATGATACAAGTTATTGGTAAAAAAAGTTAATAAATTTTGGTTACACCTTTTGCAGAATAAAAACTTTTTCTACTTTTGTGCCCGGAGAGATGGCAGAGTG
>CAZJCR010000010.1:0-35038 GCA_964544385.1 uncultured Bacteroidales bacterium | reverse complement strand
TTCCAAAATGGTGCGCGCAGGTCGCCCGATACTAAAACACTGCCCGATGCTGTACCTGTAAAGCCGGTTAGGTTGGGTTCTAAAAATCCTTCTACAATTTTTGCTGGTTGCTTGTCAAAAGTGCCTTGTATGTTTATTTCGCGATTTTTTGGGCTTATATATCCAACTCCTTTGGTTGTTGTTTTATTGTTGTTTTTTAGCTCAAGGTCAATTGTAATATGTTGTTTTTTGTTGTCCCACCCGCTTTTAATGTAGGCATCGCCAACAGGTTTGTTTTTAAGTTTTAATCCAGTAATCAGCAAATCCGATTTTAATTGTTTTTCGCCTGTAAAGTCTTTTAAAACTAACATGCCTGTAATATTGCCGTCAAAACGTAGTGGTATTTGTTTTAAAATTGTGTTAAGGTTGTTTAAATTTATGTTTTTAACGTTAACAGTAAGGCTGTCGGTATTGTTGTTCGAAATAGCCCCGTTTATCAATAAATTTGAATATCCGTTGTTAATTTTTATATTGTCGAAAACAAAGCCGTTATTGTTTTTTGTAACCGAGCTTTGTGCAAT
The DNA here is from genome assembly GCA_964544385.1 of uncultured Bacteroidales bacterium. Lineage (GTDB taxonomy): Bacteria > Bacteroidota > Bacteroidia > Bacteroidales > SZUA-534 > CAZJCR01. The sequence continues at coordinate 34,478 of CAZJCR010000010.1, read as the reverse complement.
ATTCCAAAGGGTATCAAGTGTAATAACATTCGATGGGTATATGTCAATTTTAAAAAGGGGTTGTTTAAGGCTAAAATTTTTGTTTATCGATGCTAAAAAATTAATGTTACCGCTCGAGTTATTTTGTAGCCAGTTGTTCCAGTTAATGTTGCTGGTTATACTGTCGTTGTTAATTTTTATGCTTAACAAAAAGTTTTTAAGGCTGTTGTTTTGAGTAATAAAAAACTCGTTCGAGCTTAAGTTTATATTGTAAATGTTGTTTTTTGTAAATGTTTTTACCTGTAAACCGGTTATTTTATGGTTGTTAATTTCAATTAACCCCGAGTTAAGGTTTATATTAAATATTTTGTTAATACTGTTAAGCTCGCCATAAACAGTGGTGCCCGGCGATATTTTTACATTTGGCAACAACCGTTCGGTTACAGGGTGGGGGTAATTTGCTTTAATTATGTATGTAAAGTTGTTTTTATTTGTTGTTATATTATTGTTATTATTTAATGATGGAATATAGTTTTTTACTATGTTTTTAAGCTCGGGAATTAACGATACAATGTTAATCTTACCTTTAAGTTGAGCATCTAAGTACTCTGAACTGAATAAAATTTCGTTTTGCAATGAGTCGCTTACCGACGATATTGTTAAACTGTCGGTGGCTAAATATGTAGTGTCTTGAAAATAGTACAAATCGGTAACATAAATTTTACCGTTCGAGTTGTCGACAGAGTTACCCACAAAATTTGCAACTACATTAACCGACAGGTTGGCGTTAGTGTCGTTTTTAGCTAAACCAAGCGCGTGTAAATTTAGGTAATAAACGTTTGTGTAAAAATCGTAAAGCGATGTTGTGGCTGTATTATCAAGGTTAAATTGTCCTTCAAAATCGAACCTTGCATTGGGGTCGAACGACGATATTCGGCCTGTAAATTTTTGGCGTGTTAAATTACCGTTAACGCTAATTGAATCGAGCGAATAAGCGTTGAAAGCCATACTGCGCACAATACTGTTTATATTTATGTTTATGCCTTTTTGTTTATTGTAGCTGCCTTTTGTAGTTACGCTAAATGTAGTTTGCTTAAGCGCGCTGTTGTTAAGTATAATGCCAAGGTCGAGCGGGTCGGCGGTTATTTTACCATCAATAATATAATTATTTTTATTTAACCGGTTAATGGTAACATCGGCAATAATATTGCCTTGGTTTACAGTAAGTTCGCCCTGCGACGTTATGCTATTCGGTACAGCAAATAAAAAACCCGAAAACGATATATCGCCTAAGTTATTTAGCTGCGGTGGTAAGCTAATTTTAGTATTGGGCATGTATTGGCTTAGCAAACTGCTTATTTCGTTGTTGTTGGTAACAAGGTTGTCAATATTTAAACTGTAACTAAATTTAGTTTGGTTACCAATGTTTAAAAAGTTTGCCGATGCCGATAAAATACTTTTTTGGCCTGCATAAATTAACAAGTTGTCGGCTTTAACATTTTTACCACTAATTATTACCGACCCCGAAATTTTAACCTCATCGGTAATGTTGCTAAAGCGTTTGTCGAATATTGCAATGTCGGCGGGACTAACGCGTAACGAGTTAATTTTACTGTACAGGTACTCAATTCCGCCGTTTTTTGGCATACGCATTTCAATAACTTGTATATTGCCATACGAGTTTTGTGTAACCAGTTTTATATTGTTAACAATAAGTTGTTTGTTTATAATATTTACCGATGCTGTAAGGTTGTCGATAAATGGTACTTTGTTGTAATGGGTGGCAAAGCTCGATATATTGAATTTAACCGATTGATATTCGATATTTATGCTATCGGCAATAAAGTTTAAGTTGCTTAAGTACCTGATGTTTTTATTTGTGTCGGTATAAATACATTCAAGGTTATTAATTTTAAGCCGGCTTGCATGTATATTCCAGTCAAAATTAGTATTGTTATTATTGTTTTTAACAATATCTGAAATAAACGAAAAGTTATAGCGGTTGGAGCCTGTTTGGTAAATATTAATATTTGGCTGGCTTAAACTAACTAAGCTTAGTTTAACGTTTTTTTTGTTAAGGTCAATTTTATTAATACCTGCCTCAAGGCTGTTTAAAACCAACATTTTTTTGCCAAGCGTGTCGTAAATAATAATATTGTTAAGTAGTATATTACTATTAAGCCGTAAGCGTGCTTTGCCAATTTCAATTTTAAGGTTTGTTTTTTCGGCTATAACCGACGTAATTTTTTTTGTTAAAAATGTTTGCACGCCTGGTGTACGTAACATTGCCCACAATATAATTGTCAAACAAATTACAACCACTATAAAAATAGCCAATATTTTAACCGTTTTTTTGATACTTTTGCGCTGTTAGAATTAATAATAGGCAGCCTTTAAAAGGCTGCCAAAAATAATAAACGATAAATATAATCACAAAAAGAAATAAACCTTTTTGTTTGTATGTAAATTTTATGAGAGTCAATATTTTAGGTATCGAATCGTCGTGCGACGACACGTCGGCAGCCGTAATATCAGATGGTGTAAAACTGTCGAACGTTATAGCCGGGCAGGAAGTGCACCGTATTTATGGCGGGGTTGTGCCCGAGCTTGCCTCGCGTGCCCACCAGCAAAATATTATTCCGGTTGTCGATGCTGCAATTAAACAGGCAGGCTTATTGGCATCTGATATTACGGCAGTTGCATTTACGCGCGGCCCGGGGTTGTTGGGCTCGCTATTGGTAGGCACATCGTTTGCCAAAGGATTTGCACTTGCTCAAAATATACCTTTAATTGAGGTTAACCATTTGCAAGGCCATGTTTTGGCTCCCTTTATAAAAGAAAACACAAACGATAATAACCAGCCTGGTTTTCCTCATATATGTTTATTGGTATCGGGCGGAAACTCGCAAATTATTATTGTAAAAAGCCATCTCGATATGGAGGTAATTGGTACAACAATTGACGATGCCGCGGGCGAGGCTTTTGATAAATGTGCAAAAGTTATGCAACTGCCTTATCCTGGCGGGCCGCTTATCGATAAAATGGCCAAAGATGGCGATGCCGATGCTTTTAAATTTGCTAAACCACGTATCGATGGTTACAATTATAGCTTTAGTGGTTTAAAAACAAGTTTCATGTATTTATTACGCGACAATATTAAAACCGACCCCGACTTTGTTCAAAACAATATTGCCAATTTATGCGCATCGTTGCAAAAAACTATTGTCGATATTTTGCTCGACAAGTTGAACCGCGCTGTAAAAGATACCGGAATAAAAGAAATCTCGGTTGCCGGTGGTGTGTCGGCAAACTCGGGGCTGCGTAACGGCCTGCTAAATTATGGTATTAAACATAATGTTAAAGTTCATATACCAAAATTCGAGTTTACTACCGACAATGCTGCTATGATAGCCATAACCGGGTATTATAAATACAAAAAAGGTATTTTTGCAAGCCACGATATTACACCAATGGCAAGGTTCGGGATTTAAAACAAACCGTCAACCGACAAATATCTTTCGCCTGTATCGTAATTAAAAGTAAGTATTCGTTTACCAGTCCATTGGTCAATTTTTTGGCTTATGGCAGCCAGCGATGCGCCGCTCGATATTCCCATAAAAAGAGCTTCGTTTTTTGCTGCTAACCGTGCATACTCAAAAGCCTGTTGGCCCGATACCTGTATTACACCATTTATAAGGCTGGTATCAAATGTATTAGGTATAAAACCTGCACCAATTCCTTGTATTGCATGAGCGCCGGGTTTTCCGCCACTAATAACTGCCGACGTGTCGGGTTCGACTGCAAAAACCTGCAAAGCCGGCCATTTTTGTTTAAGCACTTTAGCTACCCCGGTAATGTGCCCGCCGGTGCCAACCCCGGTAACAAGTATATCAATCCCTTGGTCAAAATCGTTAATAATTTCGACAGCAGTTGTTTTGCTGTGTATTTCAGGGTTTGCAAGGTTTTCGAACTGCATGGGGGTCCACCCGTTTAACTCGTTTTTTAGTTGGGTAGCTTTTTCAATGGCACCTTTCATCCCTAATTCGCGAGGGGTAAGTACCAGTTCGGCACCATAGGCCTGTACAAGTTTCCGCCGTTCAATACTCATCGATTCGGGCATCACTAAAATAAGCCTGTACCCTTTTATGGCGGCAACCATTGCAAGCCCAATGCCGGTGTTCCCCGATGTTGGCTCAATAATAGGTGTGCCTTTGTTTATAAGTTTATCGGTTTCGGCTTGTTCAATCATTGATAGAGCTACGCGGTCCTTAATACTGCCGCCGGGGTTTTGTTTTTCGAGTTTTATCCAAACCTCGGCATTGTTTTTAAAAATATTGTTAATTTTTACAACAGGCGTATTGCCAATAAGTTGTAATACATTGTTTGCTTTCATTGTTAACTGTTTTGGTAACGTGTGTGTTTATTATTGTATGTCGAAAATTATATTACAAAATCGATAATATTATTGTATTGCGGGTTTTTGTTTTTAACAAAAACCTCACTTTTATTAAGAACTATCGAGTGGGGTTCGGTACTTTGTGTGAGCCAAACATTACCTCCAATAACAGTATGGTCGCCAATTATGGTTGTTCCGCCTAAAATTGTTGAGCCTGCATATATTGTAACATTGTTACCAATAGTTGGGTGACGTTTAGTACCGGCTTTTTCTTTAGTAACACTTAAAGCCCCAAGTGTTACACCCTGATATATTTTTACGTTGTTGCCAATTACAGCTGTTTCGCCAATTACAATTCCTGTTCCGTGGTCGATGCAAAAACGTTGGCCAATTTGTGCTCCTGGGTTTATGTCAATACCGGTTTCTTTGTGGGCAAACTCGGTAAATAAGCGTGGCAATACCGGTACTTTATGTTTGTAAAACAGGTTTGCAATACGGTATATGGTAATTGCATAAAATCCCGGGTATGTAACAATAACCTCTTCAATCGATTCGGCGGCGGGGTCGCCTTGATAAATTGCATCGGCATCGTTAATTAGCTCGTTATATAATTGTGGTAGTTGTTCAATTATGTTTTGCGATATGTTTTGTGCATCGTTTTGGTTGTAACTAATATCGGTTAATATTAAACAAATGTTGTTTTTAATATTGTTAAGCAATGTTTTTGTTTCGGTATTCTCATCATAATTATAAATTGGGAACAAAAGTTCAATAATTTTAAGCAAAAGTTTGCGGCTGTCGTTAATGGGTGGTACTTTGCCTTTTGCGTTTTTTTTAAACTGTCCAAGTTTGTCTAAAAAATCATTATTTTCCATATAATATAAAATTAAAAAGCCCTTTCAATAATTACTGAAAGGGCTAATATGAATATAAATATTTTACTAAAATTTATACAATAAACCGCCCTTGCTGTATTTTACAACAGCAACACATAAAGCTTTTTATTGTATAGTTTTTATTCATCTGTTTTTATTATTAAAGACACAAAGGTATTATTTAGTTTTTAAAATGCAAACTTTTATAAGGTGCAAATTAAATTTTATTTTGCAAATTAAGTTAAATAAAACGCATATATACAGTTCATTATTAACAATATTAATTTGCTGTAAATGCTTGCTATAATGTTAATATACTTAGCCGGTTTTAACTTTTATCTAAGTTGAGCGGTTAAAGTAAAGTTAACAAACGCTTTACTTAGTTATACCCCCGATTGAGCGAATAGCTCAATCGGGGTCTAAATCGATTGAGCTAATCGCTCAATTTGGGTTTTAATTATTTACTTTGCACTTGTAAATTTATATATGTCATAATTTTTAATTTATATAATATTAGTTGTTTAATGAATGTATTGTTAACTACCATAAATTCGAAATATATACACCAAAACCTTGCTGTACGGCTTTTATACGAGCTTAATAAACATTATAGTTCTTTAAGTGTAAAAGAGTTTACTTTAAAAAACAACCACCACGAAGTAGCCGTGTTTTGTAGTAATTATTCGGTAATTGCTTTTAGTTGTTATATTTGGAATATTACCCCAACATTGCACGTTGCACAAAAAATAAAACAACTTAACAATAGCTGTAAAATATTGCTTGGCGGCCCCGAGGTGTCGTACGATTATGCAAATATTATTAATTTACCCTTTATTGATTATATAATTAGAGACGAAGGTGAGGTGCCTTTTTCAGCATTTTTGAATTTTAATGGCGAACCCCAAAAAATACCGGCTTTAGTTTATAAAAACAATAATAAAATTATTGAAAACAGTTTGCCCGATGCTTTCGACTTAAACGGCCTTAGCAGTGTAAACCCATATAAAAGTTACAGTTACGATGAGCTAAAGCATAAGGTTTGTTATATCGAATCGTCAAGAGGGTGTCCAAACAATTGTTCGTTTTGCCTGGCAGGTTTAGATAACAAGCTAAGATATTTGCCGTTGCAGGCTATACATAATAACCTGTTATACCTTATGGAGCATGGTCGGGTAATTAAATTTTTAGACCGCACTTTTAATACACACCCCAAATTTGCAATTTCAATATTCAGTTTCATTATCGACAATTATAAACCAGGTAATGTTTTTCAATTCGAGATTAAGGCCGATGTTATACAACCAGCTCTTATTAGTTTTATTAATGATAATGTTCCTAAAGGCCTTTTTAGGTTCGAGATAGGTATACAAACACTCAACGAACAGTCGAACGTTCAGATAAAACGATATCAAAATTTTGAAAACATAAAGTATTTTATTAACCAGGTTTCGCATATTGTCGATATTCATTTGGACCTTATTGTTGGCCTGCCAAACGATTATTATAATGATATTGTTTTTAGTTTTGAGCAGGTTTTTAAACTATTTGCTCCCGAACTTCAGTTAGGTTTTTTAAAATTTTTAAAAGGCACCCCTATACGCCAAAATTCCGAAAGTCATAATTATGTTTTTGATGCGCAGCCCCCGTACCAAATAATTGAAAGTAAATATTTGACTAATGGTCAAATTAACGATTTTATATACGTTGAACATGTTTTAGATATTTACTGGAACAAAAAACGGGCATTATATACACTCAGGTATGTAGCTTTAAATTATCGGATATTTAACTTTTTGCTTGGTTTAGGAAAATATAATATAATAACAAATGGCAATAGCAATACTGGTTTAACCGGGGTTTATAATACACTATTTAATTATTGTTTACAATGCTTTAAACCCGGCGATATTGTTTTTGAGCTTGTTGCCCTTGATTATTATTTGCATCATAAAATAAAACCGGCAACGCTTTATTTGCCACAAATAACCAAGCAACAACGTATCGATATTTTTACGCAATTAAAACTTAACCACCACAAGTACAGGTATGTAATACATAACGTGCATTTTAATGTGCAAAAACTTATTACCGGCAATATTTTTGAACCTGCCGACGATGTTTTGATAATAGAGTTTTCGGGTGTTGATGTGCCTCGGGTTATTAAATTTTTATAAACCGGTAATTTTAAAATTAAGTATGCAACTATTACCTAAGTTAAGCGGTTAAAGCGTAGCAAATAAACGCTTTATTTAGGTATAACCCCGATGTAGAGTTTGTAGTGTTTCACCAACGAAGTGCAGTGAAATGCTTACAAAATCTAAATCGATTGAGCCATTATCTCAATTTGGGTCTTAGTTTTAACCAGGGGTTACCCAACTAAATAGTATAATTAGGTTCAACAGGTTATATAATGATTAATTTGGGAATAAAAAAAGTGCCCAAAACTGAGCACCTTTTTTATTTAAAATTGTCGGGGCGACAGGATTTGAACCTGCGACTCCCACGTCCCGAACGTGGTACGCTACCGGACTGCGCTACGCCCCGAAAAATCAGCGGCAAAGGTATAATTATACACTAATGATACAAAAAAAATATAACTTTTTTTTGAAATTGGTTTATTCAGAACACCCAAAAATGCTATAATAATATTGTAAAATATTACATAGTAAGTTTATTCAGCGGCATTTTCGTTAATAATGTTTTCAATCCATTTTTCAACCACGGGGGCGTTATAATTATTTATATACTCAAAAGCGTTGTCAATACTTTGGCAAAAATGAGCCATTTTTGCGTGTGGTGCCAAAAGCATTTTATGTTCAACCATGTAATTAAGTTGTTGTTGTAAAAAGGTGTAAAAACCGTTAAGGTTTAAAATGGCAACAGGTTTTTTATGAAACCCTAACTGGCTTGCAGTTAATACCTCGAACAACTCTTCGAGTGTACCAAATCCGCCGGGTAAAACAATAAATGCATCGGCAAGTTCGGCCATTTTGGCTTTACGTTGCTGCATGGTTTCAACTACTATTAATTGGTGTAGGCCTTGTTGTGTTAAATGTTTACTTGCCAAAAAGTTAGTAATTACACCTGTTGCTTTACCACCGTTTTTTATTACCGCCTCGGCTGTTTGTTTCATTAAACCTACATTGGCTCCGCCATATATTAAATGTATATTGTTTTGGGCAAGTTTTTTGCCTAATTGGCATGCAACATTTATAAAATTTTGTTCAATGCCTAAGTTTGAGCTGCAAAAAACACATACGCTTTTAATCATAATTTAATTTATTTAAGTTAATGGCTATTGTTAGTTTGTGTAACGGTACCTGTTAACGTTGGTAATTGCGGGCTTTGTTCCTGTCTGCCGACACAAATGCCGGTGTGGGGCAGAGTATTTTAATTAACCACTTAAATACCAATGTTTTATATATCATGTTATATTTGGGTGAACGTACAAGCATTATAACAATTTTTAAAATTCGGGAACATTTTGCACTTCGTCAATAAACACATAGTTAGTAGCGTTTTTTTTGAGATGCTTAAAGATGTATTCATAGATTTGCTTTCAATTTTCTTTTGCTAAAAACCTAAAATCCGGCATATCCATATTGATTACCAAAATTGGGACTTTGCCGTTATCTCTACACAACAAGTCTTGAAATTGTGTCATTAAAGTTGATTTTCCACAACGCCTAACACCTGTGGTAACTTTAATTAAATTCTTGTCTTTAAGAATATTAAGTGTTTTTAAATACCTTTTACGTGCTATTATTTTCATTAAACAATGATAAATATAATTCCTAAAACATTTCGAAATTAAAAATATTTAGGAATTTTATTCATTGCAAAAGACTGTTTAGTGGGTTTTTCAATAAACAATGCCAGTAAAATCCTCATTCATCAGTTCAATGTTGTTAGTGTTTGTATGCCTGTGTCTTTTTTCAGTGCGGCCTATAACATTGTACATAATAGCATTTTTTTACTTATTGTGTTACAATATGTTACGCAATTAATATAAGTATAATTAAAAGGGTTGTAATTGTAATAAATTATTTTTACCCAAATTGAGTGGTTTGCTCAAACATTTTATACCTAAGTTTATCGGTTATTTACGCTAAGGTTTAACCGCTTAACTTAGGTATTAATTATATAATAATTATCGATATTTAAATTATACTAATATATTTGGCTTGTTAAATCAACCAAACCTGTGTTGGCATTAATACTACATTACACATGAAATATATTTTAGTTATAATGTTAAATCTATGTATTTATATTAATACATGCTACTCGCAATCGTTCAATGTTGATGCAAGTATTGCTACCGATAGTAAGAATAATCTTTTTATTTACAATTTTAACCCTGGAATTGGTTATTGTTTTGCTGAAAGGGATTACATTTTTGGTGGTTTAAAATATCAAGTTTATAATTTAATACCTAAGTACAACAGGGTTGACGATGATTTATGGTCAACAAACACTATTCATAATCTTTTGGTCTATTCAGGAGCACGATACTTAATTCCTATAACAAAAATTAAAAAGAACACCGTTAATGAATATACTGTAGGGTTTATTCCTGAAGTTAAGGTTTATTATAATCCCTACGTTCCACGACAGTTAAAATATATTAATAGCTCGGGCGAAGAAGTATCGGCAAAAGGTGATTATAGTTGTCAAGTGTCATATTCATTTGGTTTAGGAATTTATTTTGAACCAGTAAATAGTGATAAATATTTTGCTTTGAATTTTGAGTATAACACAATTGATGCTTTTAAAACAATAAAGAAATTAAATTACCAAGGTAAAACTTTTAATTTCCCAACTAACGAGCAATATTCAATCGGTTTTTCACTTTTTTTCTGGTAACACTTAACGTTATCAATATATTAACAATAAAATATACGCGCTTATTTTGTTTAAATATTGTGTAACGGATTGAGCGAATCGCTCAATTTGGGTAAGATTTTTTTTTGTTTAAAGTATTATACTGAAAAAGTTTAAACCTTGACAATAAATTATTCATTGCTATTAGCCTTAATTTAACAATATGGTAGTGTATATTAAAATGTACCACCAACATATTTATACATTAATTTATCTAAAAGTTTAAATATGCCTTGTTGCGTTTTATCGGTAGCACTATTTGCAACAATAATATAGGCTATACTTTTATTATTATCAATAAGCGTGTAGCAAAAAAAAGTACCTGCCGAACCCGCATGTTCCGATATTTGTTTGTCGGCATTATTTACATTGGCCCAGCCAATTGAATACTCGTTTAGGCCAAAATGCAAATATTTATAGGTTGTAGCTTTTAAAACATTATCAATCCCTGACAAACCCTGTAAGTTTAGTTGAATAAATTTTGCATAGTCGGGCAGTGTCATGCAAATATCGCCCGCAGGTTCGCCAAGTGCCAAATTATATTCAATGTTGGGCGGTAGGGCTTTTAACGTGTCGTTTTCAACCTAGTGGCCATATGGTTGGTTACCAGTAAGTTTGTTTGGCCAACCAAATTCAACATTAATATTTAGTTTTGTTTCCATTGTTTCTTTGGTTAGTTGTTCCCATGTTTTTCCCGATATTTTTTCGAGCATTACAGCTGCAACACTATAACCAGCATTTGAATAATTATAAACTTTTGTTGTGTTTTTTACAGGTACTTCATTCAACAAAAATTCAACAAATTGCTTTCTCTGTTCTGTTTTATCACCTTTAAAAGCGGGTAATAATTTATACTCTAAACCGCTGGTGTAAGGTTTAATTTTGGCCCTGTGCGAAAGCAGGTCTTCTAAAGTAATGTTATGGTATTCAATATTGCTTTGGTTTTTAAATTCCGGGAATAAGTCGAAAAACTTTGTTGCCCATGTTATCTTATTATTTTCAACCATACAAGCAGCTACAAAACCTGTTATCGCTTTTGTGATCGAACCTAAATGAAAATAGTCCGATAAATCGGCTTTTGTTTGCTCATTTTTAATGTCATTTCTATTAAAACCTATTGTTCGAATATCAAAAATGCTGTCGCGAGTAATAACAGCAAAACCAATTTCGGGTATCTTATATTCAGTAATTAAACTATCGGCAAAGCTTTTAATATTTTGGGCATTAATAGTTAATAAATTTGCAGCTAATAAAACTGTTACTAAAAGTTTATTCATGTTTTTAAGTTTAATAATATTGCCGATACTAAATTATATTATTGATAATAACCCAAATTGAGCGATTCGCTTAATTATAGCTTATTTAAATGTATAATTATTTAACAAAAAGTATTATTAAAAAAAGCAAAAGAGCTATAATAAAGCTATGGTTTAGGTATTTAATTAATTCGATTAAATACGTGTGCGCAAAACATTTTTGTAAAATAAATAGTTGCAAATGTAATTAAGGTTGGATAATACTTTTATCAAAACCGGTTTTTTAAATAAAAAATGTAAATTTGGCACTTATTAATCCGTTATCGAATTATAACAATTGCTATTTTGTAGCGTTTACACTGATAAAAAATTATAACATGTTAAAAAAAGTAATTATTTTATTATTGGCATCATTTAGTGTTTTAACTATAAATGCCCAAGCCCAGTTATTTAACGACGATGTATACAAGTTTTCGAAAGTATTAGGCTATATCGATGCTTTTTATGTTGACTCGGTAAACAAATCAAAATTGGTTGAAACCTCAATAATATCGATGCTTAAAGAGCTCGACCCACACTCGGTTTATATATCGAAAGAAGATGTAAAAAAAATGAACGAACCGCTCGAAGGTAATTTCGAGGGAATTGGTATTCAGTTTAATATTTTGAATGATACCTTAATTGTAGTTTCGCCAATTTCGGGCGGCCCATCTGAAAAAGTCGGGCTTATGTCGGGCGACCGCATTGTTCGCATCGACACAAATAATATTGCAGGAATTGGTATTACTAACGAGATGGTATTTAAATACCTGCGCGGTAAAAAAGGAACTAAGGTAATAGTTGGCATTTTAAGGCGTGGTTCAAAAGATATTATCGATTACGAGATAATACGCGATAAAATTCCTATTTATAGTGTCGATGCCGCTTATATGGTTGATAAAAACCAAAAAATTGCCTACATAAAAATTAACAGGTTTGCCGCAACAACAATGCAGGAGTACCGTCAGGCTATTGAACGGTTACAAAAAGAGCATGGGGCAAAACACCTTATACTTGACCTTACCGACAATAGCGGGGGATACCTTAACATGGCCTTTGAACTTGCCGACGAATTTTTAAAACCGGGTCAAATGGTTGTTTATACCGAAGGGCTAAAAGTTCCACGCGAGGAGTATAAAGCTACCCGCCGCTCGAGTATCGAGTACGGTAAAGTTGTAATTATGATTGACGAAGGCTCGGCATCGGCCAGCGAAATTGTTACAGGCGCTATTCAAGACTGGGACCGTGGCATAGTTGTTGGCCGCCGCTCGTTTGGCAAAGGCCTTGTTCAACGCCCTGTCGAACTGCCCGACGGCTCAATGATGCGATTAACAATTGCCCGCTACTTTACCCCAACAGGAAGGCTTATCCAAAAATCGTACGAGAATGGTAGCGACGACTACCACAAAGACTTAATTAACCGATATAACCACGGCGAACTTACAAATGCCGACAGTATCCATTTCCCCGATTCACTTAAATTTTCGACCCTTGTTAATAAACGCCCTGTTTTTGGCGGCGGAGGTATTATGCCCGATATTTTTGTTTCTATCGATACCACCGCATACTCCGATTATTACCGCGACCTTATTCGCAAAGGTGTTGTTAACCAGTTTGTTATTGAATACATCGACAAAAACCGCAAAAAACTCGAAAAACAGTTTATCGAGTCGAAAAAAGCAAATGGCCTTGGCTATTTTATCGATAACTTTAAAGTTGACGATGCTTTTATGGATACCTTTTTTGAGTTTGCAAAAACTAAAAAAGTTGATTTTGACCAACAAGGTTACGATAAAAGCAAAGAGCACCTAAAAACAAACCTTAAAGCTCTTATTGCCCGCAATATTTTCGATAATAGTGAGTTTTTTGAAATTGTAAATACCCTCGACCCGGTTTATTTAAAAGCTGTTGAGGTTATTTTAAACGACACTCTTTATCAAACCAAACTTACCGGCAAATAATTTATGGCCAATATTTTTAACTGGCTTGTGCTAAACTGGTTAGAGTTGTTTGGCACAGTGTCGGCGTTGGTTTACCTTTCATTTTCGATAAGGCAGAGCATTTGGTTGTGGCCTTTGGGAATATTAGCATCGGCACTTTATATTGTTGTATATTTTACATCAAAGTTTTATGCCGACATGGGGCTGCAGGTTTACTATCTTATAATAAGCGTTTATGGCTGGTGGTTTTGGCTAAAAGGTAAAAGCAACGGCAACAGCAAAATTAAAATATCAAATTGCCCAAAAAACAAAATGTTATGGCTTATTATTTTGTCAATTGTTTTGTGGCTTGGCCTGGCTTATATTTTATTAAAATATACCGATACCGATGTGCCATGGGGCGATGCACTCACAACAGCATTTAGTATTACCGCTACATACATGCTGGCACGTAAATATATTGAACAATGGGTAATTTGGGTTTTTGTTGATGCAATATCGTTAGCTTTATATATTTATAAAGGACTAAACATTACTGCATTTTTGTTTTTAATATACACAGTTATGGCTGTTATAGGTTATTTTAAATGGAAAAAACAAATAGACATTGCCGTGTAGTAATTACAGGCCCTGAGTCGACAGGGAAAACAGAGCTTGCACGCGCATTGGCATTAAAGTATAATGCAATTTACGAACCCGAAATTGCTCGTAGTTATGTCGAAAAGCTTGACCGTAAATATACCTTTGCCGATGTTGAGCAAATTGCTCGTTTACAAATAAATTGCCAGCAACAGCATTTAAGCAATAATAGCGGTTTGGTTTTTTTCGACACAGGCCTTATAATTACAAAAGTATGGTTCGATGTTGTTTATAATAAATGCCCCAATTGGTTAATTGATGCTATTAGGCAATTACCAATCGATATGTACTTGTTATGCAGCCCCGATTTGCCATGGATACCCGACACAGTGCGTGAAAATGGCGGGCAAATGCGGGTTAAACTGTTCGATATTTATAAACAGCAACTTCAGTTTTTTAATTGTAATTATTCGGTAGTTAATGGGTTTGCCGGGCAACGCATAAATAATGCGGTAAAAACATTAAAACTGTATTTACCGCATTATAATTGGTAGTGTTTTATTTAGCGAATCGCTCAGTTTGGGTTATAATCCGCGTTTTTTAAACAAATCGGTGTAAAGCGAATCGAATTGGCTAATATGGTTGTTTAACCAGTTGTTTAAAAATGCTAAAAATTCGGTATAATCGTTAATTTTATTGTTGTTAAAATTGTCATTAAAAAGTTCAACAATTTTAGTAAACTGCTTATGTTCGTTAATGTGCTGCTGCGCTTTATCGTAAGCAAACTCGCTAAAATAACGCTCCTCGGTACCAAAGTGGTAGGCCGAAAAATCGATAAAACTACGCAAATTATCTTTAACCTCTTTTTTAGGTTTGCCTTGGCTTAACGCGTTAAACAACGCGGCAGCAAGGGTTACAAGTTGTTTGTGCTGATAGTCAATCTCATCAATACCAAACTCGTAATTACTGCACCATTCAATAGGTTTATTGGTATCAATGGTTGTTATTTTTTCAGTTTGTTTTGTTTGATTATCGTTTTTATGTTCAATTTGTATTGTATGTTCTTCAATAATGTCAACTTGCGGGTTATGGGTAGTTTTTTTTGCTATTTCGTTTTCAAGTTCTTTAATTTTTTGCTCGTATTTTTCAATTTTTAAAGTTTCGTCTACAATTTTGGTTTGTTTGTTTTCAAATTGTTCAATTTGTTTTTTAAGTATTTCCTGTTTTTTATAGTGCTCGGTAATATCAAAGCTAAGTTTCATAATTTTAGCAGGCTTATCATCAACCGATGTTGCAACCGGGATATAAGTTTCGTCGAACCAAAAAACAATATTATTATATACAATTTTGTTTATCGATTTTTTTACATTGCCTTGTTTAAGCTCGTCCCAAAAGGCATGGTAGTTAATTTCGGTGTTGCCCGAAAAATCGTACCCATCGATATGTTTTTTACCAATGAGCGATTTTGCATCAACGCCAAGTAAATTTGCGTATTTATTATTTACCGATAAAATATTGCCGTCTAAGTCGTATTCGGTTGTGAATATCGATGAGTTGATAGCCCTTACAATTCCCATCATTTCGTATTCACGACGCGCAGCTTCTTCTTGCGTAGCTTGCAGTTCTTCAAGGTTTTGCCGCATCTCTTCTTCCTGTGCTGCAAGTTCTTCGGCTTGCGATTTTGATTGTTGTAAAAGTAGCGAGGTGCGTTGGTTTATTTTTACCGACGATATTGATGATGCAATACTTTCGGCAAGTTTTTCAACAAAATTTATCTGGTATTTTTCAATTTCATTAAACGATGCAAGTTCAATTATTCCAAAAATTTCGTCGTTTAGTATAAGTGGTACAATTAAAAGTGTATTAGGGTTTGCATTGCCTAACCCGCTTGTTATTTGAATGTAATTGTCGGGCACTTGTGTCATATAAATTGTTTTCTTTTCAAATGCACAACGGCCAATCAGCCCTTCGCCAAGGCCAATTTCTTTTTCAATGTGTTTTTGGCGTCCGTAGGCAATAGCTGCTGTACAGCTAAAGGTAATATCGTCTTTGCTGTCGTTATCGTTAATAATAAATATTGCGCCTTGATTTATGTTTAAATAATCAATTATGTTACTAATAATTTTGTACGACATTTTTTCGATATCCGATGAGTCGGAGCGGAGTATCTCGCTAAATTTTGCAATACCTTCGTTGGCCCATTGGTTTTTTTTGTCTTCAATTTTGCGTTTTTTGTCTTCTTCGTCGGCTTTAAGCAAGCTTTGTTGCATCTCGATAAGAGCGTTACCAAGCTGGTCTTTATCGCTAAGCGGGGTGTATTTTGTGTTAAGGTTGCCTTTTTCAATTTCCTGTGCAAATTCAAAAGTATGTACAAGGCCTTTTAAAAGTGAGTTAACCGATTGAGCCATTTCTTCAACTTCGTCGCCGGTATTTATGTCGAGTGGTTTAGTGTCAATAGTGTCGCCAACGGCAAGGCGTTCAAGGGTGTTGCGTGTTTTTTTTAGCGACCTTGTAATTAAGTGCGATACCCAGGCAATTATTAGTGCCAAAAGTAGTAAACCTATTATGCCAACAATAATTATAACTACGCGTGTTTTATGTGCATCGCTAAGTAAAACTTTTGTGGGCACATTAATAAACAAGGCCCAGGGAGTGTTCGATTCTCCAATTTTTATAGGGCTAAGGGTCAGTAAAGTTTCGTTGCCTTTGTTATCGTCGGCCCAAAATATTTTTTCGTCGCCATATTTAATGTGCGATGTAAGGTTTAATGATGTTTCAAGGTGCGGGAACATGTCGGCTATGTTTTTGCCTAACAATGTGGTGTCGTTGTTACCAATTATTATTCCATTGTTCGATACTAAGCATATTGAGCTGTTGTCGAACAATTTTATTGATGCAATAATTTTTTGAAACCTGTCTAAGGTAATATCAACTGCAACTATCCCGGCAAACTGGTTATTGTTTTTTATAGGTGTCGAAATGCTGGTAAGATATTTTTTTTCGGTTTCGTTTTTTTCAAGGTATTCGTCCCAGTATGGTTCCCAAAGCAAGTCGCAAAAGCTTGTACGATTCCATTTGTATAGTTCGCTGTCGCCGTCAAGGCTGCGTAGCGATTCGCTGTGGTTTATTAGCCCATTGTCGCGGTATAAGGTGTATGCAAAGCGGCCGTGGTCTTTGTCCCATTCGGGGTCAAAAAAGCTGAGTTCCCAACTGTCCCATAGTTTGTAAAATTGTGGTTTGTTTTTGTAAACCTCATAATACATTTGTAAAAAAAGTGGTTTCCAAACTTCGGGCTGCATTTGGTTGTATACTGTAAATGCTTGTGCCAGTGTTTTTATAGTAATTAAGTCGTTCGACAGCTCTTTTTCAATTTCCATTGCACACTCTTTTGCCGATACTTTTAACAGCGATTCGGCATTTTCGCGGGCTAAATTCTCGGTACGTATGCTAACAAAAACAATTGTAAAACCAAGAATTACAGTTGTTGTTGATATTATTGCTATCAAAAATTTAGCGTTTATTTTTAGTCTAATATTCACAGTACCAAGGTATTAATTATTAAATATTGTATTTTATGCCTCTTTTGAGAATAGTATGTTTTGTAACTGCTATTGTACAAAAAAAAATGTTTTGAAAAAAATATTTGTTGTGTCAAAACTTTATTAATTTAAACAAAAAAAAACGGTATGCAGTTGTTTTGCTTACCGTTTTTTTTGTATGTTATTTGTAATTAGCTGTTTATAAAGGTTAAGCTATTGTTTTGTACCAATATTTTAATTGTGTTATTGCTATTTAAATTACCTGCAATAATTTCTTTCGATAAAGTGTTAAGTATCTCTTTTTGTATAAGCCTTTTTAATGGCCGTGCGCCAAAAGTGGGGTCGTAGCCTTTATTAACTATGTAGTTAATAACATCGGCTGTAAAACTTATGTTTATATTTGTTTTTTTAAGGTGTGTTATAATTTTGTTAAGTTGTAGATTAACAATTTCAAAAATTTGTTCTTTAAACAAAGGCGAAAAAACAATAATCTCATCTATACGGTTTAAAAACTCGGGTTTAATAGTTTGTTTTAAAAGTTCAAAAACCTGGTTTTGGGTTTTACTAATTATTTCGTCTTTATTGTTTGTGTTAAGGTTTTTAAACTCGTTTTGTATCAGGTGCGAACCTGTGTTCGATGTCATAATAATAATAGTGTTCTTAAAATTAACAGTCCGTCCTTTGTTGTCGGTTAACCTGCCGTCGTCGAGTACTTGTAGCAAAATGTTAAAAACATCGGGGTGGGCTTTTTCAATTTCGTCGAGCAAAATTACCGAGTAAGGTTTACGCCTTACAGCCTCGGTCAGTTGTCCGCCTTCGTCGTACCCTACGTACCCCGGAGGTGCACCAATAAGCCGCGACACCGTGTGCCGTTCCTGGTATTCCGACATGTCGATACGTGTAATTTGGTTTTCGTCGTCAAAAAGGAACTCGGCCAATGCTTTAGCCAGCTCGGTTTTTCCAACGCCTGTTGAACCTAAAAAAATAAACGAACCAATAGGCCGGTTAATATCCTGCAAACCGGCGCGGCTTCGCCTAACCGAGTCGGCAATAGCCTCAATTGCAAAATCTTGACCAATTACCCGTTTATGTAACTCGTTTTCAAGGTTTAAAAGTTTATCTTTTTCGGTTTGCAGCATTTTGTTAACAGGTATTCGAGTCCAACGCGAAACAACTTCGGCTATGTCGTTTGGAGTAACCTCTTCTTGTATTAAAGCCTCGTTAACCTGCATTGCTTTAAGCTCAATTTTAAGTTTTTCAATGTTGCTTTCAAGTTCTTTAAGCTTGCCGTAACGTATTTCAGCAACTTTACCGTAATCACCGTTTTTTTCGGCATGGTTAGCTTCAATTTTAAGTTGTTCAAGTTGTTGTTTATTCTTTTGTATATTGTCGATAATACTTTTTTCGCTTTTCCATTTGGCCATTTTTGAGTTTAACTTGCTAGTAAGTTCGCTAATATCTTTATCAATATTATCGAGTTTAGCCGATTTCCCTTCGCGTTTAATAGCTTCGCGTTCAATCTCGAGTTGTTTAACATTACGGTTAAGCTCATCAATCTCTTCGGGTACCGAGTTCATCTCGAGCCTTAGTTTCGATGCAGCTTCGTCAACCAAATCGATAGCCTTGTCGGGCAAAAAACGGTCCGAAATGTACCGGTGCGACAGTTCAACAGCGGCTATCAGTGCGTCGTCTTGTATCCTTACTTTATGATGCGTTTCGTACCTGTCTTTTAACCCTCGTAATATCGATAATGTACTTAAAGTATCGGGTTCGTCAACCATAACGTTTTGAAACCTGCGTTCAAGAGCTTTGTCTTTTTCAAAATATTTTTGATATTCGTTTAATGTTGTTGCGCCAATAGCCCTTAACTCGCCTCGTGCCAAAGCAGGTTTTAAAATGTTTGCGGCATCCATTGCACCTTCACTTTTACCGGCGCCAACCAAAGTATGTATCTCGTCAATAAACAAAATAATTTCGCCGTTAGCATCAATAACCTCTTTAACAACAGCTTTAAGCCGTTCTTCAAATTCGCCTTTATATTTTGCACCGGCAATAAGTGCACCCATATCGAGCGAGTAAACACGTTTCGATTTAAGGTTTTCGGGCACGTCGCCGTTAACAATTCGGTGGGCAATACCTTCAACAATAGCGGTTTTGCCAACACCAGGTTCACCAATAATTATCGGGTTGTTTTTAGTTCGCCGGCTTAATATCTGTAGTATTCGCCTTATCTCTTCGTCGCGGCCAATAACAGGGTCGAGCTTGCCATTATAAGCTTGTTCGTTAAGGTTAATAGCATAACGGTTTAGGCTGTCGTAACTTTGTTCGGCTGTTTGGCTGTCAACCTTACGGCCATTTGTAAGTTGGCTAACAACTGTTTTTATGCTCTTATCGGTTATTCCCTGGTCATTCATCATTTTCGATACCTGGTCGTTAGCTTTAGCCAATGCAACCCAAATGTGCTCAACCGATACAAATTTATCGTTGTTTTTTGTAGCTTCGGCTTGGGCTGTTGTTAAAACACTATTTGCTGTAGCCGATAAATACTGGTTACCACCGCTTACTTTAGGATAACTTTGTATTATTTGGTTTGTTATTTTCTCGAACTGGCTCTCCGATATATTATGCTTATTGAGCAAAAATTTGGTTACATTAGGCTCGTTAGTTAACAAGCTTTGTAAAATATGGCCGGTTTCGATAGCCTGGTTGCCGTTGTTTATGGCTATTTGTGCTGCTCCTTCAATTACCTCTTGGGCTTTAATTGTATAATTATTCAGGTTCATAGTACTGTATTTTGTTATTGTAATTTTATATCGGCAATTTTATTGCCTAAAATATTTTATGCCAAAGTGGCTGAAATTTAGTTTTTTTTAATGTCAAAAGGGCATTTTTTAAAAGCTGTTAAATAGTGATACAACAACAAAATAGCGGTTTACATTATTTTTTTGGTATATAATAATTGAATTTGTAAAAAAAATGCTTATTATTGACACGATTTTACAAAATTAATAAAATAGTAAGCAACATATTGGTAATGGGTAATAAGTACTATTTAGATAAAAACACACTTGAATATAAAATTGTAGAGAATAATTGGCATAATATATTTAAACAATTAGCCAAAACATTATCATATGGAGTTTTAATAGCTATAGTATATTGGTTATTTACCTTTACCGGTATTTTACCGTCGGTAAAAACAAAATTGCTTTCGCAGGTTAACGGTACACTTGTTAACGACTTAAAAGACATAAACTTACGCTTCGATTCAATATCGAACCAGTTAGCTGAAATTCAAAACCGCGATGATAATTTTTACCGAGTAATTTCACAGTTAGACCCGTTATCGTCGACAATACGACAAGCCGGTTTTGGGGGTACTAACCAGTACGAGCACCTAAACAGTTACATTTATAGTGAGCTATATATCGAGTCGAACAAAAAAAGTGATATTTTAAATAAACAGTTAAAACTTCAGGCGCAATCGTACGATACCGTGTATAGCTCAGTTAAAACTATTGGCGATAGTATTTTTGCTGCCCCGGCAATTCAACCATTGTCACCTTACGATTTTTATCGTATATCGTCGCCTTTTGGATACAGGGTTCACCCTGTAACCGGAACCTACATTCACCACGATGGTATTGATTTGGCTGCCGATATAGGTAAACCAATTTATGCAACCGGTTCGGGCAAGGTAATTTCGGCAAATGGTTCGGAGTATGGTTATGGTAACCGCGTTATTATTGACCACGGTTTTGGTTATAAAACATTATACGCTCATCTTAGCAAAATTATGGTTATCGAGGGGCAAACTGTTAAACGGGGATCGGTTTTAGGCCTTGTAGGTAATACAGGAACATCAACTGGCCCGCATTTACATTACGAGGTTATTTACAAAAATACCAAAATGAACCCTGTACTTTTTTATGTTAACGACCTTACCGACGCTGAATATAAAGAAATGATAAAAAGTTATTCGTTTTTAAACTAGCGCATATTTAATAGAAAAGGCTGTTAGCTTTTTATTTCCAATTTATAATACTTCAAGTTTTATTGTATATAAAAAATTAGTAATAAGTAAAGCATAGTAATTTATTACGTAATAATATTGTGTAAAGTAGTTTTTATTGTATGGTTGTTACGTTAATATTATTTTTTTATAAACGTATTAATTTGTAAACGCTATGTTATTAGTATTTAAACCGCGTTGTAAATACTTAAGTTAAGCGGTTAAAGCGTAGCAAATAAATGCTTTAGTTAGGTATAATACCGATTTAGAGTTTGTTGTATTTCACTAACCAAGTATAGCAAAATATTTACAAACGCTAAATCGATTAAGCGAATAGCTCAATTATGGTAATAATTATTGTAAAATACTTTACTTTAAATAGTCGTCAAAGTACCGGGTAATTTTATCGAGCAGGTGTATACGGTTTAATCCTCTAACATTATGTTCGTCTGACGGATAAACAAAATAATCGACAGGTATTTGGTTTTTAATGCATTCCTGAATAAATAGTTGGCTGTGTTGCCATACTACAACAGGGTCGATACCGCCATGAATAATAAGCAGTTTACCCTCTAAATACGATGCTTTTGGCAATAGCGATGTTGTAAGGTAACCTTGCGGGTTTTCGTCAGGTGAGTCCATATAGCGTTCGCCATACATAACTTCGTAGTATTTCCAGTCGATAACCGGTCCACCGGCTACCCCAACTTTAAAAATGTTTGGGTAATTAAGCATTAGCGATATTGTCATAAAACCGCCATAGCTCCAGCCGTGGACACCTATGCGGTCCATATCGGCAAAGCCGAGCTTTTGTAGTATTGGTAAACCCAGCATTTGGTCGTTCATCTCGTTAACACCACAGGTACGGTGTATAATATTCTCGAACTCGAGGCCACGGTTTGCTGAGCCTCTGTTATCGATAGTTAAAACAATATATCCTTTTTGAGCCATATAATAGTCCCAAAGCCTTGCTCCACCAAGCCACTCGTTATTAATTAACTGAGCATGGGGGCCTCCATAAACATAATATATTACCGGATATTTGGCTGTACTATCGATATTTGGAGGCGTAATAAGCCTGTAATAAAGTTTAGTTTTATTGTCGGCAGCAATTAAAGAGTCGATAATCATATTTGGCATCGAATAATT
Source organism: uncultured Bacteroidales bacterium (assembly GCA_964544385.1). Classification (GTDB taxonomy): domain Bacteria; phylum Bacteroidota; class Bacteroidia; order Bacteroidales; family SZUA-534; genus CAZJCR01. The sequence continues at coordinate 11,830 of CAZJCR010000010.1, read as the reverse complement.
TTTATAAGGATTATCGGCTTTTATGGCGGTACGTATTATGTTACCATTATTATCGCAAATATTTACCTGGTTTGGATTTTTTGTATTCGAAAAATTGTCGATAAAAATATTTTTACCTGGGTTGTAAATTATGTTATGATAGCCTTCAATGCTTGTAAGGGTTTTTGTTTCAAGTGTTTTTATGTTTGTACAATAAAAATGCCTTTCGAGTGGGCTTTTTTGCGTCGACATGTAATATAAAACTTTTTCATCGGCAAAAATTAAGCTGGTTATTTCCCAGTTACCGTTTGTAATTTGTTTAATAATATTACCATTAGTGTTGTATAAAAAAGCGTGGTTAAACCCATTATTGCGGCTTTGAAAAATAAACTGGTTATTATTTATAAATAATAGCGGGTTAAGAGGTTCAACATATTTTTCGTTACTTTCGGTTAACAATGTTTTATTATAAATACCTGTTATTGTATTATAACTGTTAAGTTGCATTTTGTTTTGTTCGCGGTTAAGTATCTGTAGGTAAACATAATTTTCATCGGGGCTCCATGTTAAGTTGGTAATGTATTTTTCGGTTATAGTATCATTTTTTTCGATAAAAATAGTACTATCAGTTAAAGTATTATAAATACCAACACAAACGTGCTCGCTTTTTTGACCTGCCATTGGGTATTTTATTGGTTTGTGCAGTGCTTGTCGTTCATTAATATCGACAATTGGGTATGGTGCAACATAAGTTTCGTTTTTTTGATAAAAAGCAATACACCTGCCCGATGGCGACCAAAAAATACCGTTATCGATACCAAATTCGTTGCGGCTAATTGATTGGCCACTAACAATATTTGTAGTTGTATCGAAAGTTATTTGCGTAACAATGCTGTTTTTAGCAACAAAAAGGTTTTGGTTTATGGTAAATGCAATTTGTTTTGTTAAGTAGTTAAGGGTTTTATTTTGGGCATTTGCAGGTAAATAAATGGCATCGGTAATTTTTTTGCTTACACAATTGTAATTAAACCAATTTGCTTGGCTATAAAAGTAAAAATCATCAAAATTTGCCCATGTAATATTCGGAAAAACATTTAAAGTATCGGCATTAATAAGTTTTAAAGCTTTGTTAAGTTCGTTTACCGATAAAATTACAATAGTATCGGGTTTGTTAACATGTTGTGCATATAAAAAGTTGTAATCGTTGAACGAAAAATATTTTGAGTTGCCGCGCCATTGTAAATTATAATAATTTGTAGGCAAAAATTGGCGGAACTGGCCAATGGCGGCATCTTTAATATTAAAAGTTTTTTGTTGTGCAAAAGCTGTAAAAAACGATAATACGAAAAAAACAAAGGGGAAAAGCGTTTTCATAATACAATTTATGTTAAAATTTGGCTCAAATATCGAAACTTTTTGGAGTTAAAAAAAGTATTAAGTAACCGTTAAGTTAGTACTTTGAGAATTGATTATTTTTTTATTACTTGCATATATGATTAATAAAGACCAAATAACCTATTTATGATTGGGCAAAAAAAAGCAATTTTAATAATAATAAGCCTTGCAATGCTTAGCTGGTCGTGCAACAACAGTAATAAAAAAGCTGTTAACGACGATATTGAATCAAAACTTAAAGTTGAGCTCGACACATCGAGCACCATAGTAAAGTTTGAGAACACAGTGTTTAGCTTACCGTCGCCATACCAGTTGTCGCTATTAATAAAAGAGCTCGGCGTTACTTACAATGTTGAGTACCTAAACCCAACAACAAATATAAACCGATACAACAGCTTATTTAAAAAAGCAATAAATTTAGGGGTTTATGGTTCCGATTTAGCTTATTTAAATATTTACGAACAATCGCCATCGGCAATTACATATTTCTCGGTTGTTAAAATATTAGCACAAGATTTAGGCCTTACAGCCGCTTTCGATGCAAATTTGTTTGACCGTATTGAAAACAATTTTGAGAACAAAGATTCACTTTTATACATAATTTCGAACACTTACCGCGATATTGATTTGTTTTTAAAACAAAGCCAACGCCAGCGCGAGGGTGTTTTAGTTTTGGCTGGCGGCTGGGTTGAGGCCACTTATTTTATGTCGAAACTTGCAGTTGAAACAAAAAACCAAAAGCTCTTACAACGTGTTGGCGAAAACAAACAACCACTTGAAAATCTTATAAAACTGCTATCGCCATATTATCGTGAGTCTGATGATATGAAAAAACTTGTTGACGATTTAATTGATTTATCGTATGAATTTGATGGTATTGAAACCGAATATACTTATATTGACCCTGAAACAATTATTGAAGAGCGAAAAACTATTATAAAATCGAAATCGAAAGTTAATGTAACCGAAGAAGTACTTTTGAATATCGAAAAAAAAGTTGAAGACCTGAGAGACTATTTAATAGATTAATTTAATGATAGTTTAGAATGTTCAAAAAATATACATTCAAATAAAAAAGCTAATTTTTTAAAAACATCTACGAAAGTATTTGATTAAAAATTAAACACTTAACTAATTTAAACTAATGAAAGCCTACAAAATATTAATAACCATAATACTGTTTTTAACAATTAACCTGCCCGGGTTTTCGCAAGTTGATTCAACAATAAGGCTGTGCGAGGCATATTTAAAAATGCCTTATATATCAGACGGACAAACATATACCGCATTTTTAAATGGCGATGAGGTTGCCGAATTCCATGCCACTTTTTATGGCGAAAACACTTACCGCATAGTTGCATATAGCGGCACAACCGAGGGTAACGTTGAATACTCGGTTTACGATAAAGACAGAAACCTTTTGTTTACAAATTACGATTATCAAAATACCCCATATTGGGACTTTGAATTTGAAAACAGTTTAGATTGCATTATCGAGGCAAAACTCGATAACAAAGGTGCAGCATCGGGATTTGTAGTTTTGTTAATTGGGTTTAGGCAATAATTATCGTAAAATACCATATTGGTATAGTTTGTTTAAATGAGCGAAAGGATACTAAAAGCTTTAATGCAATTATTTGCTATAATTGCAGGCCCCCAGGGTAATAACAGGAATGGACGGAATATTGTTGAATCGTTTTTAAAACAACAACTAAACCAAGATATTTTAGACAGCTACCTTAAACTTTACGACGGCTTTTACGCCCTTTACCAAAAAAAACAAGCCACCGAAGAAAAAAAAGCAAAAACCTTATCGTTAAGTTCGGTTAAAGTACTAAAAATTTGTACTCAAATAAACGAAGAACTCGACCTGCGACAAAAAGTTGTAGTATTAATACGTTTGCTAGAGTTTATAAAATCTGATCTCGAAATATCGCATCAAGAGCTCGAATTTATATACACTGTTGCCGATATTTTCCATTTTAATACCGACGAATTTGACCACCTTAAACAATACGTGCTCAATAACCCGGATCAAATGCCATTATCGGCCCGAATGTTACTTATCGATAACCAAAAAACAACCGATAAGCCAAACGTTCGGCATTTATACCAAGAGTCGGTACAAGACCTTATTTGGATAATGTATTTTCCGCCAGCCGATATGTACTTAGTACGTTCGTTTGGCACCCACGAACTGTACCTGAACGGCCAGCTTATAGTTAACGAACGTGTACAGGTTTTAACACAAGGAGCCGCTTTACGCGATGCTAAAATGGTTCCAATATATTACTCTGACATAGTAAGCGCATATATGAGCCATGAAAATGGCGACAAAATATACTTTGAATCGCACGATGTAGAATATTATTTTAAAGGTGGCAAAAAAGGTCTAAACACAATAAACTTTGTCGAAGAGTCGGGTAGTTTAATTGGAATAATGGGAGCCAGTGGCTCGGGTAAATCAACATTACTTAATGTTTTGAATGGCAGCTATATGCCTGCAACCGGCAAAGTTACAATAAACGGTGTCGATATACATCGCGAAAAAGAAAAAGTTGAAGGGCTTATAGGCTATGTGTCGCAAGACGATTTATTAATTGAAGAATTAACAGTATTCCAAAACCTTTATTTTAATGCTAAATTGTGTTTTGGTAATTTATCGGAGTTCCAAATAAATTTTAAAGTACTAAAAGTACTGCGAAATTTAGGGTTGTTCGATATTAAAGATATGGTTGTAGGCAGCCCGTTAAACAAAAAAATTAGCGGAGGTCAGCGCAAAAGGCTTAACATTGCCCTTGAGCTTATACGCGAGCCAGCCATACTATTTCTCGACGAACCAACATCGGGGCTTTCGTCGCGCGACTCGGAGAACATAATGGATTTATTAAAGCAACTTGCGCTTAAAGGCAAACTAATATTTACGGTGATACACCAGCCATCGTCCGATATTTTTAAAATGTTTGATAAGTTATATATACTCGATGTAGGCGGGTATTTAATATATAGTGGAAACCCGGTTGACTCAATAATATACTTTAAAAGCAAGGTTCACCATGCTAACTGGAACGATAGCGAGTGTAGGGTTTGCGGCAATGTTAACCCCGAACAAATATTTAATATTGTTGAGTCGCAGGTAATTGACGAATACGGGAACATAACAAAAACACGCCGGAAACTACCCAAAGACTGGTATGGCCATTTTTTGGCAAGCAACAAAGTTGACCATAATACAGGCATTGAGCAAGATATATTGCCACGTATATCGGTTAAAATACCAAGTTTATTTAAACAGTTTAAAGTGTTTATAATGCGCGACGTATTAGCTAAACTTGCTAATAGGCAATATTTGGTAATAAACCTTATTGAAGCACCCTTACTGGCTTTTTTATTGTCGTTTATAGTAAAGTATTTTAGCCCCGACTCGCAAGGCTACACGCTTAACGGTAATACAAACCTTCCGGTATACCTGTTTATGGCCGTAATAGTGGCAATATTTATTGGCTTAACAGTTAGTGCCGAAGAAATAATTAAAGATCAAAAAATACTTAAACGCGAGCGTTTTTTAAATTTAAGCCGTACTGGTTATTTACTTTCGAAACTGGCTATATTAATAGTATTATCAGCATTCCAGGCTTTTTTATTTGTGTTAATAGGTAACGGAGTAATGCAAATACACGGAATGTTTTTAGAGTATTGGTTAGTGTTATTTAGCGTATGGTTTTTTGCAAACCTAATGGGTTTGAATATAAGCGATAGCTTTGATACCGTTGTAACTATCTACATATTAATACCATTTTTGGTAATTCCACAATTAATATTAAGCGGCATAATAGTATCGTTCGATAAAATAAACCCCGCAATATCGTCGCCGGCAAAAATACCATGGTATGGAGAGATAATAGCCGCACGTTGGGCCTACGAGGCTTTAGCTGTATATCAATATAAAGAGAACGAGTTTGAAAAGCAGTTTTATCCGTACGATAAGGTAATGAGCAATGCCGATTTTAAGAAAAATTACTGGATAAAAACCTTGCAGAATAAAATAGCCTATTGCGAGCGTAATTATCAAAATCCGGTTAGGCAGCTTAAAGTTAAAGATGAGCTGGCAGTATTACGAACCGAGATATCGAAAGAGCTTTTGGTTAACACTAAGGTTGATTTTTTGCATATCGACAACCTTTACCTGCATAAACTTAATCCGGCAATAATTGCCGAAACAAACAAGTATTTCGATTTATTAAAGATATATTATCTTAAAGTGTATAATAAAGCTAACCTGCTAAAAGATAATCTTATTAACGAGTATCAAAAAAATGCCGATGATAAGGATAAATTTTTAGAGCTTAAAATGTTATATACTAACGAAAATCTTACAACTTTTGTACGTAACACAAATTCGCTTGAACGCATTATTGAAGTTAAGGGACATTTGTACCAAAAAATTGACCCAGTATACCTTGACCCTGTACACCCGTTTATAAAAGCGCATTTTTATGCCCCGGTTAAGAATATTTTTGGGGCAAAAGTACCAACCTTTTGGGTAAATATTGGTATGTTGTGGTTTTTTAATATATTGTTATACTTAGCATTACATTTTCGTTTGTTGCGTAAAACACTCGAGTATTTTGGTAATAAAATAGGTAATGCAAAAAGTGTTGAATAATACCCAAATTTAGCTATTCGCTCAAACGATTTAGACCCAAATTTAGCTAATGGCTCAATCGATTTATATTTTGTAAGTGTTTCACTACACTTGGTTAGTGAAACACAGCAAACTCAATATAGGGGTTATACCTAAGTAAAGTGTTTATTTGCTGTGCTTTAACCGCTTTACTCCAAACGTTTAATTTAGGTAATAAAAACAAAACTGTCATTAGCATTTTAATCAATAAATAAAGTAAAACTGGTTTTATAACAAAATCAATTTTACAATAAATATTTTTATAATGTTAATGACAGTTTTGATTACTAAAAAATACAATATAGTATTATTCAGTAATTTCAATCATTTTAAAAGGTATTTTAATTATCGATTGATAATCCTCGCCGGCTTCTAACATATCTTCGTCGTCTTCCTCGTAGTACCAGTTAATAACAACCTCGTTACCACTTTTGTAAATAGCCTCGAGCTTTTTAAAAACGTCGAGAATACATTTTGAACTACTGGTGTTAAAATACTCGAGTTGAATATTAACCTCGGTTAAAGCTGCCGGTGTCGACAGGTATTCCTCTAACCAATCAACTAAAGGTTTATAAAATTCGATAGAGTTTTCGGGTATCGAACGGCCTTTAATTTCAACTTTACCTTTAGCGGCATCAAAACTAACTGTGGGTGTTTTGGGGGTTCCTGCAATTGAAATCGATTCCATATAGCTTGGTAATTTAATGTTATTCTAAAATATTAATATCGAAACTAAAAAAATAAAAATCGGGCAAATAATCAAAAAAATCGAAACTTATTTTACTGCCGGCTTTACGAGCAATATCAACCATTCCGAGCCCACCGCCACCTTTTTCGGAGAATGTTTGGTTATCAAGTATCTCTTTGTATAAATCTTTAAGTTGGTCGCGGGTTAACGAGTTAATACGCGACAAATGTTTAGTTAAAAAGTCTTTTTGTTTTTGGTTAACAAAGTTGCCGCTGCAAATGTTGAAAATGTCGTTGTTTTTACTTAAAATACAAATAGCATAACGCCCTTTAAAACCGTTTATTCCAGCTCCAATATCGGCCGAATGGTGAAATAAGTTTTGCATACATTCAACCAAAATGTCATATACTTTCTTTTTTATTTTTGGCGAAACGTTTTCAAGTTTGGCTTCAATATCGTCTAACGAATCGGTTATAAGCGTGCCTGAAACTTCACCTTTATATAAAAATAGTATTTCGTCCTTACTTTTATTGTTTAACCATTGCTGGATATCGAAGGCCATAAAAAATGCAATAACTGGGTTTACTTCACAAATATATAAAAAATTATATTATTAAAACTGTTTTTAGTTTTTTCTGTTTTACATTAAGTATAATAAATATTATTAGGTTTATGGGCAATTTAAAAAAATAAAATTTTTTATGATATATACAATTGGCGAAACGGTTATCGATATTATTATCAACAGTTTTGATGATGTTAAAATGCGCCCTGGCGGTTCAATGCTCAATACTGCATTAAGCCTTGGGCGTAGCAAAATGCAGGTTGCACATGTGTCGTATGTGGCTGCCGACACGGCTGCAAATATGTTACTTGATTTTTTGGCTGCTAATAGTGTGAATATATCGTTTGTAAAGCAATGCAATAACATTAAAACTAACCTTGCACTTGCTTTTTTAGATAATAACCAAAAAGCATCATACTCGTTTTATAAATATCAACCCGAAAATATGGGAGTTATTGAATTTCCGATAGCAAAAGGTGGAGATGTTATACATTTTGGTTCGTTTTTTGGCCTTAATCCACAATTGAACAAGTATTTAAGTGGTTTTTTACAGCTAAGCAAAAATAATGGTGCCTTTATTGTTTACGACCCTAATTTTAGAGAACCGCTTAAAAACCAGCTCGCCACGTTTAAACCTTTTATTGAAAATAACTTTAGGTTAAGTAATATTGTAAAAGCATCAGACGAGGATATGAATTTTATTTTTAATGTAAAAAACGGTAGAGATGCGTGGGACGTTGTTAAAAATTATGGAGTAAAATGTTTTATATATACCAAAGGCGAAAATGGTTCAGAACTTTTTACAAATAATATTTATACAACTACTAAAGCTAAAAAAGTTAAAGTTGTTAGTACTGTTGGAGCCGGCGATACTTTTTCGGCTGCTGTTATTTTTTGGTTGTTAAAAAATAATGCGGAATTTGATTTTATAAACTTTGACCTTGAAAATGCCACTAAATTGCTAAAGTTTGCAACTAATTGCGCGGCACAGGTTTGTTCAACTAACGATAACTATTTACCGGTTAATTATTTAAGTAATAATATTAATGTATAGTAAAGACGAATACAGGTTATTAAAACTTGACTTTTGGAAACAATTTGACAACTACACATTGTTTTTTAGCAAAAGTGTTGGCCAACCAGTGAACTGGGTACTTTATAAAACCGGTATAAAAAACCTTGAATTGAAATTTGATGTGAACCCCGGTTGGGTTGCTGTTGTTATTGAATGTAACGCACGCGACAGAGCACGACAAACCGATGTTTTTAACGAACTGTATAAATACAGGCAACTTTTAGGTGAAAATTTGCATGGCGATTGGGAATGGACTCAAAACTACAAATTACCATGTGGCAAAGCGGTTGGGCGTTTTTGGGTAAAAAGCCCTGATATATCTTTCCATAACCGCGATAACTGGCCACAAATATTTAGTTTTATGGCTACAAATATGTATAAACTGCAAAACAACTTTACTGATATACAACCTTTGCTAAAACAAAAATTTGCATCAAATTAACTATTTTGGTTTCATGTTTTGTAATAGCAAAATAACAGAACATTGTGTAAAGTAGGTTATAACCTAAAATGTAAATAAATAGTTTAAAATATGATATTTTTTATGAGTTTGTAATTTTAGATAAACTGTATCTATAATTATAAAATTAGAATATTGTGCTCTAAATAAGTAGTTTACTAAATTAGCAAAGTGATGCAGGCAATAAAGTTATAACTAATTAATTAGGGTTCTTTTAAAAAAACAATACCAAATATGATAACATGTACACATAAATTATGTATAAAAAAGGTTTTTTTATGAAAATTATACTCTAAAACCATATAATATGAGAAACAACTACAAAAAAGTTACAATGGCGCTTATTATTACGGTGCTTGCCATAAATGCAGCACTTATTAATGTAAACGCGCAAACCACCCCGGTTCAAACCGATGTTCCGGCATTAAAAAATGTTTTTAAAGACTACTTTGATATAGGTTGTCTTTTATCGTACGCGCATATTGGTTTTCGCACCGACCCATATGTTGACGGACAATCGAGTGTTGTTACATCAAAAGGCGGAACCTTAATACAATACCACATGAACACCATGAGCCCCGGTAACTGGATGAAGTCGACATACATTGTTGATATTAATGGTAGTGCTGCCGCTTATGCCAACGCTCAAACACAACAAGAAAAAGACTCGATTGACGTAAACCCGATTGTGAAATTTAACGGGAATATTATAGCCCAACTTAACTGGGCAAAAAGACAGGGTTTTGCCTTTAGGGGGCATACACTTGTTTGGCACAGCCAAAACCCCGGCACAACTTTTTTTAGGAGCGGTTATACTTCCGATGGTGAGCGTTTAAGCAAAGAGATGATGACCAAACGTATGGAAAACTATATTAAAGAGGTTATAAGGATAATACACGAGGGTTGGCCAAATATGCTGATAGCTATGGATGTTGTAAACGAAGCTATTAACGAAGACGGCTCGGACCGAACTACCGACAGCGAGTTTTATCAAACATTTGGCGATAACACTTACGTGATGAAAGCTTTTGAATTTGCCCGTAAATACACAATTGAATATGGCGAAACCCAGATGAAGTTATATTATAACGATTATCGTACACATGTTACAAGCAAGGCAAATGGAATTGTAAGGCTTTGTGGCCCCATTTATAGAGCAGGTTATCTTGATGGTATTGGTATGCAGGAACACGACGGCTTATATGCACCTTTAGCCAATCAGTGGATTACCAGCTATAACAAGTTTGATACTATTTGCACCGAAATGACTGTTACCGAGTTTGATGTTGCCCCGGGTAACCCAATAAATAATACAGCCCAGGCTTATCAATATGCGAACCTTTTTAAATGTTTTATGGACAAATCGGCAAAAGCCGGTAAAGGTAAAGTTGTAAATGTAACTAAAGACGGGTTAAACGACGAATGGGCATTTGTAAAAAACGCATCGCTTTGGGACAATGAAAACCAATGTAAAGAGGCTTTTTACGAAGTAGTTGAAATGGCACAAAACTACGTTAAGCTTGATTCGCTAATAGCATCGACCGATACCCTGAACCAACAATATTACGATGCCAGTTTGTGGGCTGCTTATTTAACTGAACTTGAAAATGCAAAAACTGCTTTTGAACAAAACTATTCGGCTACAGTTAGCGCGGCCGACGGGCTTGGCGATGCAATTAAAAACCTTACAAACGCAATAAATAAATTGCAGGGAATATCGGGTATCGAAACAATTAGCAACACCAAAACTGAGTTAGGACAAAACTACCCTAACCCGTTTAGTAACTTTACTACAATTGACATTAATATAAATAATGTTGAACCCGTTAAGCTTGTAATATACGATAAGGCCGGACGTGTTGTTCTTGAGCCTGTTATCAATAATTTAAAACCTGGTTTTAATAAAATTAGTATCGATGCATCGCAACTTTCGGCCGATGTTTATATATACTCTATTTTTTACGGCAATAATATTATGTCGAAAAAAATGGTAGTAGTAAAATAAAGTTAAATAATTTTTTTGGTAAAGGTTGCTGTTATAAATTTACGGCAACCTTTTTTTATGTTATGATAAAAATAATTGACGATAATTATAACGGAGTAATAGTTGATTTTGATACTGTTACCGGTAATATTGATGATTTTAAAAACGATATAAACAACCTAATTTACCAAATGCATTATAAAAAATTGCTTTGGGTTAAGGTGCCAATTAACAAGAGCCAGTATATACCGGTACTTACAAGTTTAGGTTTTGTTTTTCATAATTGCGGCGAAAATTCGCTTACGCTTGTAAAAAAGCTTGACAAAAATGCAATATTGCCAACAACAAAAAATTTTATTGCCGGTGTTGGCGCGGTTGTTATAAATAACGGGAGTTTGCTTGTTGTTAAAGAAAAATTATATACAGCTTATAAGTTACCTGGCGGACATGTTGAAAAAAACGAATCGATAAAAGATGCTTTAGTACGCGAGGTACACGAGGAAACCGGGATAAATGTTGAATTTGAATCGATATTGGCTATGGGGCATTTTAAAAACGGCCAATTTGACGAGGCCAATATTTATTTTGTTTGCACTGCTAAAGCTTTATCGCAAAAAATTAAAATTGCCGATATAATGGAAATTACCGAAGCTCGCTGGATTGATTGCAACGAGTTTTTAAATTTAGACAGTGTAAACAACTTTAATAAAAGCGTAGTACAAGCAGCTTTAAATAATAACAACCTTAAGCTTATTAACCGCCAAATACAACTTAGGCTGCCAAACAACGAGGTGTTTTTTTAAACAATGTAATGGGTTAAATAAGTAATTGTATTTATTGTTTATTGATACCCAAATTGTGCTAATGGCTCAATCGATTTATATTTTGTAAGTATTTCAATACACATAGTTAGTAAAACACAACAAACTCTACATCGGGATTATACCTAAGTAAAGCGTTTATTTGCTTCGCTTTAACCGCTTAACTTAGGTTATATTTT
>CAZJCR010000009.1:30316-35106 GCA_964544385.1 uncultured Bacteroidales bacterium | reverse complement strand
CTGTTAATATCGTAAAAACGAGGCAATAAATCGACTAAAGTTGATTTACCCGAACCCGACTGCCCAACAAGGGCAACTGTCATACCTTTATTAATTTTAAGGTTAATGTTATTTAAAACCGGTTCGGCTGCATATTTAAAGTTTACATTTTTATACTCAATAAAACTATCGAAAGAGCTTTTTAATTTGGCATTTGGGTGGTCGATAATTGAAATGTTTGCTGTTAAAATGCTTTGTACGCGCTCAATTGATGCTAAACCTTTTATTATATTGTAGTAGGCTACCGAAAATGCCTTTGCAGGGTTTAGTATTTGCGAAAAGATTACTAAGTAACCAATTAACAGTTCGGGTGTAAAACCACCTGTTTGTTTAAGCACCATAACCCCGCCAAACGATAATATAACAACAACAACGGCTGTACCTAAAAACTCAGACAATGGTGATGCTAAATCGCGTCGGCGCCACATTTTTATTAAGGTGTTTGTGTATTTGGCATTCTCGTTAATAAAACGTTGTCCCATTTTATCTTGCGCGTTAAATGCCTTTATTATTTTAAGGCCTCCAAGAGTTTCCTCGATTAAAGTTATAAGGTCGCCAAGTTTACTTTGGGCAATGCGCGCGCTGTTGCGCAAAGTGCGGCCAACGCGGCCAATAATTAAACCCGATACGGGTAACAATATAAAAACAAAAATAGTTAAGCGGGGGCTAAGGTTTATAAGAGCTATAAGGTAGATAGCTATTGTAACGGGTTCTTTAAACAGCACATCGATTGAACGGATAATTGATGCTTCAATTTCGGTCATGTCGTTTGTCATTCGCGAAATTACATCGCCTTTGCGCTCGTTACTGTAGTACCCCATTGGTAGTTTTAAAAGTTTAAGGTACAAATCGTTGCGCATGTCGTAAATAACACCTGCCAATAATGGGGGTAAAACATACCGTGCCAGGTACTGAAAACCGGTTTTTAACAATACAGCAACCAGCATAACCCCCGAAACATAAAATAATGCCGACATTTTTCCGTAAATACGTACAACTTCGCTCATGTAAAAGTAAAAGTTGTGGGTAAGCGAATCCATGCTAAATGCAAATGGTACGGCGTGGGTAACCATCTCTTGCCGCTCGAATAGTATTTGCAAAAATGGTATTACCATAGTAAACGAAAAAACCCCGAATACAACAGCAAACAAAGTAAATACAAATGTTAAAACCGAATTTTTAAGATATTTTGGGAATATGTACGACAAAATTTTTTGGAAATTTTTCATTCAAATAACGTATAAAGTATTTTACTGTATTTACAAATGATAATTATTATAACAATTTGAATATTAAACCAATATTAACAATTATCGATTATTGTAATAACAACATTTTTAAAAGGCCAAATGTATAAATTATCATTAAAAATGTGCCCAATAAAAGTTAAAAAGCCGCGAAAATGGTAAAATTACCGGCGAATAGGGCAAAAACCGCTAAATGAACAATGAAACCTTACTTGATTTATGTTTTTTTGAGTTCCGGCTTTTTAGTAATTAATACCCAAATTGAGCGATTCGCTCAAAATTAGTTGTTATTAAACACTATTGATGTACTAATGGCCAAAAAATAATTACGTTGTTTTACTGACGACAATTCAATTATATTTGGGGTTAACGAGTATCCAAATGATGGGGTAAATACAAGCTCAATTTTATTGTTTATTTTGAACCCTAAATAAGTCGATATATTTCCGTTTATAACACATTTATTGTTAACAGTAGGCTCAAAATAATTATATAACGTTTCGTCGGAATTATTTGTATTAACTAAATATAGTGGCGATATTGATGCTCCAAAACCTAAACCTATTTTATTGGTATTAGTTATTTTATATTTAATACCCAATGGCAAACCTAAATACTTGTATGTTACATTAAACTTTTGCACTTCATATTGAATGACAAGATAGTCGGATATTAAGTAACGGTTGTTTACAAAATATTTACCTTGCACTAATTGTTGGTTTAAATACATAAAACCTGCACATAAAGTATATCGTGGGGCAATATGGTAACCAATATTGGTTTCAATTATAAAACCAATTTTACTTTTATCGATTTGCTGCCTGCTGTTAATATAAATATTGGTGGGTAAATTGCTGGTAATATTACTTTTTGTTTGCGACAAAACCGACGACGAAACTAATGGACCAACCAAAAAGCTATACTCTATTCGGTTTTGTGCATTAACCGACACCATAAATATTATTAAAATACTAAATAACAAAGGCTTACTTAGGTTGTACATAGTATAAAAGTAATAAATACCATAACAGAGTAATTTGCGCAATAGATATTGATTTTGTAAGCATTTTACCTTGTAAGCTAAATAAATTCAATACTTGGGTTAATGCTATGTAAAATACCTGATATATTTGCATAAAACTATATGCTTATGTAGTGTTTATAAATTATTTTAAAGTACAAAAAAACTAAATCTAAGTAATGCCAAAACTTTTATGGCGGCTTTTTAAACCTATGGCAACAGTATTATAATCCTGCTCTTTTTCAAATTCGACCATTAAACTGCCAACCACAAGTAATTTTGGGTTTATTGCCAACCTGAAAATTTCGCCATAAACAAGTTTTTTAGTTTTTGTATCGTAATCGGTAATTTTACGCATATTTTTAAGATACAAAATACAGTTCGAGATAAAAATAAACGGGTAAAAAATTGGGAAAAGCACTAACGAATTAACATTAATTTGAGTAGTATGACATTTTTTTACCTTAAAGCCCGAAAGTTTAGCCAAAACCCTAAGCTTTTGCATCCCTATTAAAAAAATATGTCCAAAATAAATTTCGTCGGTAACATTTTTGTCCGTCATCCAAACACTGTCGAGTTCGTTAGGCGGCATAACCAAGTTATAGCGTTCGCTCTCGTTTAAAAAATAGCTTAACCTTGAGCGGATATTTGAATAGTTAGGAGTAGTTATTAAAAGCGTGGCATTGTTTTTTAGCACCCGGTTAAACTCTTTAAACGCGTTATATTGGTCGGTAAAGTGCTCAATACCCTCCTGACAAATTAAAGCATCGGCAAACTTGTTGGTAATAGGCAAGCCCTTATTAATGTTGGCACGTTTACAATTTAAACCTTCAATTTCGAAATATTCGGGGAATAAATCGAAAGGCACAGGCTTTGCACCAATTTGCATTAATATTCGCGATGTAATACCATTACCAGCAGGAAAATCGACAACAGTTTTATTGTTATAAAAACTGCTGTTATTAATTAAATGTTTTTTTACATAGTATTTAATACTATGTTTATTGTTTTCGTTCGCCATTATGCAACTAAATAATTTTGCCGCAATTTAACACAAATTTATTTTTTGGCAATTTCATTGTTAATGTCGGTAATTATTTGCTCAATGCAATTTTTTGTGCCCAACAACAACTATTCGCCCATATTATTAATAAAACTGGTTTGTACTCAAATTGAGCGATTCGCTCAATCTATTCAGACCCAAATTGAGCAAATGGCTCAATGAATTTAAAGTTTCGGAATACGAGTTAATAAACGGTTGCGAATTTTCGACTGAGTAATATTTTTCGAATACAATAACGGGTAAAATAAATTGTTCAAATTGTTGCATCTGCTCAACTTTGATATTAGTTATAATAAACGTTTAGTATATGCAAAGTAGGCGGTTGCGGGCTTCAAAATTATTAAACCGTTACAATGTTTAAGCGGGCTACAACCATTGAATTTACTACTGATGCGCCTATTTTGTATATACATTGTTGGGCGGCGGTATTCACTTTCTTAAACTATTTAAAAATTCATCAGGAGTCATTACAGGTACTTGAACACCTTTAAAATCATTTACATTACGAGTTATTAAAATATCACAATCTTGGCGTAATGCACTAAAATATTGCAAAGAATCTTCATAGTCTGAAAAATCAGAGTTCAGTCCTTTTTCAATTATTTTCTCATCAAGTTCGCAAACTTTTGAAATGACCTTAAATTTTCTCAATTTGTCATTTGTCTTTTCAATTCCTTCAAATTTTGTAAGAAAATAACTAACAGTCGCATATGATAATGCTGATACAACAATTTCTATTTTCCCTTTATCGGCGAGTGTTGCAATTTTAGCAGCACTTAAATAAAATGGTTCACGCTCACCTAAAAAGTCAAGCATTACATTGGTATCAAGAAATGCTTTCATTTATTTATACTTTTCAGTCATATGATTCAAATACTCTGATTTATAATCTATGTCATTCGGAATTCTAACTCCTGTTGACATACTTTTTACAAAAGGTGATAATTCAAAGTCATCTTCATCCTTCCTTTTGTCCTGATTTACAAGTGATTTCAAATAGGTTTCAATGATTCTTGATAAGCTACGTTTATTTGAAGAAGCATATTCCTTCGCTTGTTCGATAACAAATTTGTCCAGTTTTAAAGTAAGTTTAGTATCCATTACATCACATTTTATACGTACAAATATACATGTTAAATCCGTACAATGCAATTTTACTTTATTTTACTGCTGCCCAACAATTATATAAAACGACTCAGGTATTATAAACAAAACCTATATATCAAAACATGCCAGAACCAATAACAAATGCCGCCCTTATATATGGAAAATTTCCTTTAAATAAATCAATTTCATTTTTTGCAACAATATTGTACCCGGCTTCGAATTTTACACTAAAGTAATAAGTTGGATAATAAACACCGGGCGTGGCATTAGGCGCTGGTTTAGTTGATGCTATTTTAAGCTCGGTATGTAAACC
>CAZJCR010000009.1:0-30306 GCA_964544385.1 uncultured Bacteroidales bacterium | reverse complement strand
GGCCATATATAAAAGATTTAAAAGCTCCTATCTCATCTTTATCATCGGCCTCGTCGTAAATATCGCTAATAAGGTAACAGTGCCCAAGTGTTAAATATGGTGCAATATGAAAATAGTTTCCGCGATTAAGTAAATAGCCTAAATTAAACCCAAATTCATTGTACTTAAATTTATCGCCAATTTTAAAATCAACTCTTTCGGTTTTTGTTGTTACATATATTTGCTCATACAACTCTAATGTAGAAGAACTATTATATAATGAAATGTATATATTATTGAGTTTATAATCGCACGATATATAGAAACCCGGTTTAGCATTAAATATACCTGACAAATTGTTTGTTGTTTTTATAATCGAAGGTCCAATTGCAAAGGCGTACGATTGTTTACTGGCTTTAGCAGGTAAATAAGTGTTAAAAAACGAATCGTATTTTGATGTTTTATAACTATCGCGAAAAGCCTTTTTGCGTTTTAAATATTCTGTTTCGTCGTTCACGTTTTTTACAAGGGCTAAAAAAACGTCAATAATTGCTTTGTCTTCGGCATCAATACCGGCATTTTGCAGATGGTTTATAATCGAATCGTATTTACGTATAACTTCGGTGTACAAATAATTCTCAAAACCGGTATCAAACTGGTAGCATGTTGGGTTGTACTGGTTGTAGTTTAAAGCTGTTGAAACCCACAACTGCCATTGGCCTGTAATGCATGCAAAATACAACAACTCGTTATAATTTAGTGCATTACAATTTAGGTTTGATGTTTTTAACGATATATAGGTAAAAGCCTGGTTAGCTTTTTGGTAATCGGCAGTTTTTAAACTTTGCCAAATAACATTCCTACCATTATCAATAATAACTTCAGTACTATCAACATAGTTAATAATTTGGTTATCAATTTGGGCAAAGGTTATAAAACAAGTTAAAATTAAATTAACAAAAAGTATGTATTTTATTGATTTCATTCGACAATAATTTTAAAGTTAAGGTATAATTGCTTGCCCCGGTTTATTGGGGTAATACTTACAAAATTTAAATCGTTTGAGCTAATCGCTCAATTTGGTTATTATTCGAAAAGCACGTTGTTTTGTCGGATAGTTTAAAAACTACCAATACCCATAACCAAAGTTAAACGCGTATACAAAAGGTTGCCCGACGAAAAACTGTCTGCATGGTTGTTAATTATATTATAACCGGCATCGAGCTTAATGCTAAAGTACATTTTATAATAGTACGCGTTATTTGGATAATAGTAAGAATAATAACTGTTTTGTGTAAACTCGATAAGCTTAAGCTCGGTATGCAAACCTGGGCCATAAATAAACGAATCGAAAATTGATATTTCGTCGCCTTCATCGGTACTCTTAAAAAGGTTACTCTCGAGCGAACTACCGCCAATTGTAAAATAAGGAGCTACATGAAAATAATTGTTGCGTACAATAAAATATCCGGCCATTAAACCACCATCAAAATACGAAAAGCTATCGCCATTAATAAAAGTGTACATTTGGTTACCACTTTGGGCCGAATAAGTTGAATTTATTTTAAGCGAGCCGCCGTTCATGTACAACGATGTAAAAACTTTGTTAACATTAATATCCATCGACATACTGAACATAACATTGGCATCAAAATTAGCTCCAATTTTTGCAGTTGGCCGTAAGCCGGTTACCCCAAACGAGTATGCAAACGAACCTTTTACAGGTACAGCAGGCATATACAACTTTAAAAAATCGGCAAACTTTGTATTTTTATATGCACTATTAAACTGTTTAAGTTTTTCGATATAAAGCTCGTCTTTACTCCCCTTTTGTACCAATATTAAAAACAGCCCTATAATATCTTTCTCTTCGTTGGTTAATGTTGTATTGTCAATTGCCGCCAAAATTTCAGGTGCATTTTTTTGGGTTTTACCATACAAAATATTTTCGATAGGCTGTAGCTTATCGTAACAAATTATTTTTGAATTAAGTTTATAATTTACAGTTTTGTCGATAAACAACACCCAGTTATTTGTAAGACAGGCAATGTAAAGCTCTTCGTCGAAATAAAAAGGTGTACAGTTAAAGCTTTCGGCTTTTTTTGTTAATGCAAAATAAACATCGTAAACTTTAACATAATCGTTTTGTTGAACTTGTTGTAAAAGTAGTTTACGACCGTTATTAAAAAACAGTTCGGTACTGTCGACAAAGCTTTTTATCTCGTTTTCGATTTGCGCTAAACCCACAAAACTAAACATAAAAAGTGCAGTAAATAAGCATAATAGGCGGTTTTTCATTTTAATAAATTATTAATTATGAAATTATCTACAATAAATTTTATTAATAAAAAAGTTTGGTATTTAACAAATTTTGGCTCAACAATTATACAAATAATATTTAATAATAAAACCAATAAATATAATTTTTTAAACAGGGTAAATTAATTAAATTGCAGCCCCAATAGTTCCAAGAGTAACTGCCTTACATAAATTAATTGATATGAAAAAATTCGGCATTATTCTATCGGCAACAGCATTAATTGCAGCGTTAACAAGTTGCAACAAAATGCAAAAACAACAAAAGTTAAACTCGCCAAACAACCAAATTGAAACTGTTTTTAGTTTAACAAAAACCGGAGAGCCTGCTTACTCGGTTGTATTTAATGGACAACCAATTATTAAACCATCGTTAATGGGCTTTAGTTTCGAAAACCAGCCGCCATTAAGCCAAGGACTCGAACTTATAAAAGTTGAAAGAACATGGATAAACCAAAAATGGGAACTACCATGGGGCGAACGCCGTGAGGTTATCGACAAACACAACTCGATGACACTTTATTTAAAAGAAACAGGCGGACAAAAACGATTGTTAAACATAGTATTTAAAGCTTTTGACAATGGCATAGCTTTCCGCTATGTTTTTCCCGGGCAACCGGCTTTTAGCCAACTGCA
Organism: uncultured Bacteroidales bacterium; assembly: GCA_964544385.1. Taxonomy (GTDB): domain Bacteria; phylum Bacteroidota; class Bacteroidia; order Bacteroidales; family SZUA-534; genus CAZJCR01. Next base: position 27,375 of record CAZJCR010000009.1, on the reverse strand, counting down.
AATTACCGACGAAAATACCGAGTTTAACCTTACCGGAAACCATTTAACCTTTTGGCAACCAGGCGACTGGGACATTTACGAGCATTTGTACAATACAACTCAATTTTCGGGTATTGATGCCACAAAATACCGCAATCATAAAGCTTTAGCACAAACACATATACCATTTAACGCGGTAAACACGCCAGTAACATTAATTACAAGCAATGGAGTACATATAAGTATACACGAGGCTGCCCTTACCGGTTACAGCTCAATGACACTACTTGCCGACACTGTTAATTACAGCTTTAAAAGCTGCCTTGTAGGAACAGAAAACCGAGTTAGCAAAGTAATTCAAAACACCCCGTTTGCTACTCCCTGGCGCACAATATCGATAACAAAAAATGCTGCTCAGCTTATTGAAAGCACAATGATACTAAACCTTAACGAACCCAATAAATTAGGCGATGTAAGCTGGATAAAACCAACAAAATATGTTGGCATTTGGTGGGACATGCACCTTGACACCCGCACGTGGGACTATGGCAGCACCCAAGATATGAGCTCGCAATTTGGTGCAAAACCACATGGTAAACATGGTGCTACCACACAATATGCAAAGCAACTTATCGATTTTGCCGCTCAACATAATATTGGCGGAATATTAGTTGAAGGCTGGAACACCGGGTGGGAACACTGGATTGGCTTTGAAGACCGCGAGGGAGTTTTCGACTTTGTTACACCGTATCCCGATTACAATTTAAAACAAGTGGTTGATTACGGGAAAAGCAAAGGCGTTGAACTTATTATGCATCACGAAACATCGGCAGCAACCCAAACATACACCAAACAATTAGACACTGCCTTTACACTTATGAAAAGCCTTGGAATTGGGGCAGTTAAAACCGGGTACGTAGGCAAAATATTACCTAAAGGCGAGTACCATCAAGGACAATACATGGTTGAGCATTACCACAATGTTATTGAAACTGCCGCAAAATACCAAATAGCAGTAAACGCTCACGAAGGAATTAAAGCTACCGGCAAACGGCGCACGTATCCAAACGAAATTGCCCGCGAAACTTTTCGCGGGCAAGAATTTAACGCTTGGAGCCCCGACGGCGGAAACCCACCCGAACACCTCACTATTTTAGCTTTTACAACAAATTTGGCCGGACCTATGGACTACACCCCGGGAATTTTTAACATTAAACTAAAACCACACAAACCAAACAACCAGGTTAATACAACGTTGGCGCACCAATTAGCATTGTACGTAGTTATTTACAGCCCTATACAAATGGTGCCCGACCTAATTGAAAACTACAAAAACAACCCGGCTTTTAAGTTTATCGAAGATGTGCCGGTTAACTGGCAAAAAACCTTAGCTTTAAATGGTGCTGTGGGCGATTATGTTACTATTGCAAGACAAGACCGCGAAACAGACAACTGGTTTATTGGCTCAATTACCGACGAAAACCCACGCGAACTTAACATTGAACTCAACTTTTTAGACCAAAACCAAAACTACACTGCAACAATTTATACCGACGCCCCCGATGCACATTGGGACAATAACCCGACAGCGTTTGTTATTGACACTTTACAGGTAAACAATAAATCGGTATTAAACTTAAAACTGGCTGCAGGCGGTGGCACAGCAATTAGCATTATTAAAAACTAAAACCATGACAAATAAATATTTATATATTTTAGTAATTATTGTTTTAGCATCGGCAACAGCATGCAAAAAAACAAAAACAATAACACAACAACACAACAACCAAAAAATTGTTGTTTACCAGGTAATGACACGTTTGTTTGGCAATCAAAACACAACAAATAAACCATGGGGCACTAAAGACGAAAACGGCGTTGGCAAGTTTAACCATTTTACCGACAAAGCTTTAATTGAACTACACAACTTAGGCATTACCCATATATGGTACACCGGCGTTCCACACCATGCCGTTATTGGCAATTATACCAACTTTGGCATAACAAACGACGACCCCGACGTTGTTAAAGGCCGCGCCGGCTCGCCATACGCGGTTAAAGATTACTACAACGTTAACCCCGACCTTGCCGTTGATGTAAACAACAGGCTTGCCGAGTTTGAAGCTCTTATTGCCCGAACCCACCAAAACAACATGAAAGTAATTATCGACATTGTGCCAAACCACGTAGCACGACATTACAAATCGGTGTCGAAACCCGACAGTGTTGCCGACTTTGGACAAACCGACAACACCAACATTGAGTACCACGTTAACAACAATTTTTATTACATTACCAACCAGCATTTTAAAACACCTGAAACAGTTAACAACTATAAACCTTTAGGTGGCGAACCACACCCGCTTGCCGACAATAAATTTGACGAATACCCTGCAAAATGGACAGGCAACGGTTCGCGAAAAGCTCAACCCGATTTTTACGACTGGTACGAAACTGTTAAAATTAACTATGGCATACGCCCCGACGGCACAAAAGATTTTGACACACTGCCTAAAGCTTACGCCGACTCGTGTACAAAAGCACACTTTAATTTTTGGATCAATAAAACTGTACCAAACTCGTGGAAAAAATACCGCGACATTTGCCTTTACTGGATTGATAAAGGTGTTGACGGTTTCCGTTACGACGTGGCCGAAATGGTACCCGTTGAGTTTTGGAGTTACCTTAACTCGTCGATTAAAAGGGTTAAACCCGATGCCTTTTTACTTGCCGAAATTTATACCCCGCCAATTTACCGCGATTACATTAAATTAGGCAAAATGGACTACTTGTACGATAAAGTTGACCTTTACGACACCCTGCGCCACATTATGCAACAACATGGCAGTACCGACAATATTGACGAAATTAGGCAAAGGCTTGCCGATATTGACCCAAACATGCTCAGGTTTTTAGAAAACCACGACGAACAACGCATTGCAAGTAAAGCCTTTGCCGGCGATGCCAGATTAGGTATGCCAGGTATGGTAGTTTCGGCTTGCATAGGAAAATCGCCAATAATGATATATTTTGGGCAAGAAGTTGGCGAACCCGGAAATGGGAACCCAGGCTTTGGCACCGAAACCCGTACAACAATTTTCGACTATTGGGGCGTACCTGCGCACCAACGATGGATGAACAACGGGGCTTTTGATGGCGGACAACTTACTACCGACGAAAATAATTTACGCCAGTTTTATAAAACCCTGCTAACATTTACCCGAAACAGCCCGGCATTAATGGGCAATTTTGAACCATTACACCAATTTAACCGCGAGTTTTCAAACAATTACAATAACAAAATATACTCCTTTGCACGTTGGTGTAATAACCAAAAATTAGTAATTGTAACAAATTTTGATGCACTAAACAGTTATAGTTTTAAACTACAACTTACGCCAGCTATTATCGAAAAATGGGAACTTAACAAACTAAACTATACTTTTACCGATATATTTACCAATACAAATTATACATTAAAAAATAATAAAACTGCTACTATTGATATTAATTTAAACCCGGCACAAAGTGTTATATTAAAACTTAACTAAAACCCAAATTGAGCTATTCGCTCAATTAGTTTAAACCCAAATTGAGCAAATTGCTCAATTTGGTTTACACTTTTCGCTTTTTATTATATTTAGCTTAGTTCATTCATACTAAATAAATTACTAATAAGTAAATCATCGGCGTTAAAGCTTATTGGCACATTTACATCAATAGTTACAAGCTTTTTATTAAGCAAAATACTATCCATTTTATCGATAAGCAGTTTTTTTAGTTTTGCATTTGCATTGTCAATATTTTGATAAGCACAATCAATACTGCCAAATTCCGACAATAAACGGTTTACAACACGTTTGCTAAAACCACTTACCGGTTTAATATTATCGCTGGTATCGCCGGCCAATGCAAAAACATCGGTTAACTGGGCGGGGTTTTTAACCCCATATAGGTTACAAACAGCTTTTTTATCGATAATGCGTGGTGGTTTACCCGGCTTTTTGTCTCTAAAAACAACAATATTATCGGTAACAAGTTGTAAAAAATCTTTATCGGGCGACACAATATAAACCATAAAACCCCTATCCGAAAAAGCATTTGCCAAAGTACCAATAATATCGTCGGCTTCGAACCCTTCAAGCTCAAAAGGGGTAACACCAAGTTTAAGCAAACAGCTTTTAGCCAAAGTAACAGCATTGGCAACAATTGGCGGCATACCCTTACGGTTGGCCTTATAATTAGTATATAAACTATGCCTGAATGTTGGTTTTTTAATATCGAAAACAACAGCAACATGTGTTGCCTTACCCAATAACAAAATGCTTTTTATATTGGCTATGTAACTGTTTACAATTGCAGTTGCCTTATTGGCAGTTGCAACATTATTAATACCAATAATATTGTAATACCTATATATATATGCCAGCGAGTCGAAAATAAATATTTTGTTATTGTCCATAACGTTCCCATGCTTATTATTTGTTGTCTATTCAGTGTTCATTGTTGGTGATAGTTTTAAAGCTCATCAAATAATTTATTAAACTGTTGAGCATAGTTTTTTATAATTCAAGATGATAAATTAGAAACTAAATCAATTATAATATATTCATGAGTTGAAAAGTTGTCTTTATTAAAATATGCATTGACTGTAAAAGTTGTACTCTTATTCTTTAATTCAAATACAAGGTACTTTATTGCTTCCCCATCATTGTCAATATATTCAGAAAAATAAGAGTCCAATATTTCAATTCCAATAAGTTCAAAATTTACTTTATACCCAAATTGAGCGATTCGCTCAATCGATTTAGATTTTGTAAGTATTTCACTGCACTTGGTTAGTGAAATACAACAAACTCTACATTGGGGTTATACCTAAGTAAAGCGCTTGTTCGCATAGCTCCAACCGCTCAACTTAGGTAAAATTTAACATTTTCAATTCATTCAACATAACTTCACACTTGCACTTTATTTTTTGTAAATTCAAGAGGCAAATGCAACACAATTGAAAAACACATCTTTTGGTCTCTTAAAATTGAAATTCAAATTGAAGCTGAAAATCAGAACGAAACCCTTCTAATTGGCCTTCGCCATATGCAAAAGTTGCCCCAACCGACAAAATTCTTTTACCGCACTTTATATCAGTGCCTGCACCAGCCACAAAATAAAATAGGTTAGATTTGGAAACTTGATTTAGTGATTTGCTATAGACTTCGGGGTCACTTGTAGAACCGGATAAGGGGACTGAATAATATTCATAACTTCCACTTTGACTTAAATATAAAGCGCATCCAGGCCCTAATTTCACATATGGGAATATGGACATATTACTGCTATAAAATGAATATTTTAGTAAAAGAGGAATTTTTAGAGTAGTATAGTTAATATTTAACTTGTATATATATAATAAAGGATAAAGTGGCCTCTCCTCATTTGATGAATATTCAACAAAGTTTAAAGCAGGAGATAATTGAATACAAAATTTATTTCTGCCGTTATAATCTAAATACATATTGAGTGAAGCCCCAATTTCATAAGTAAATGCTGGCTTAAAATCAAGGCATTTGGTCTCCTCATAGTCATTTATATACATAAGATAAGGAGGCGAACTTAAATTAGAAAACCCCGTTGAAGATAATATTCCTACTTTTAATTTAAGTTTTCCCCCGGTTTTTTTCTCATATTGTATACATTCTTGTGATGGGCAACTCAGTTTTTGATATTCTTTAGTTATCAATATTAAATCTTTTGCGCTGCAATCAATTTTTTCTATACTACCAAAAATTGAAGGTTGATCTTGGAGTAAAAACTTAAGTTGTCCTATATACTTTTCAGGTTTTGAACGTATTAAAATATCCTTTTCAGCTATGCCAGTAAGTTTATCATGATGATCTAGTTCTATAATTGATGTATCTTTTGTTGCAAAATAGTGATCTTTTCCTTCAGCCGAATAATAAAAGATACTTACAGATCCTTTAATTAATAACTCTAAAAATACTCGATCTTTAAAATTGTAATTCATAAAAAAGCTTGAAACATAGTACTTCCCATCAATAAATCGGTACGATTTGATTTGGTCAGGAGTATATGTTACTTTCTCTAAATCAGTCTCTTTTTTAAAAATGCAGTTCTTTGCATTTGCTTTATCTCCATTAAAATTAATTAATCCATTGATAGTATCTCCTTGCAAGGTAATAATATAACCTGGTCTAAAATCGGATTGAGCTTTTGCCCCAAATACGATTAAAAGAGTAAATGTGAGTGAAAAAAAACTTTTGGTTTTAAAAATGTGCATAAAATAATTATTAATGTTTTAAACAATAAATTATAAAAATATTTATAAAAGAATGAAATAATTAATTAACATGCAAATATGGAGTATATTTTTCGAATAATAACCGCTAACGGCTCACAAATAACCTGAGCGCTGGTTTACACCGCGGTACATTGTCGCATGTTGAACAACTTAACAAAGATAATACTTTGTTAGCAAACCACCACCCCACCCATTTAGTCCGAGTGTTGTCAGCAAACGTTATTCTTGATTTCGTAATATTTTAGTAATCTTTTTTGTTTTGGCTTTTCCAAGGTAAAAGGAAGTGTTAAAAATAGTCCACTTGCAAAAAGTTTAAAACTTGATTCTTTATTCATAAATTCAGCATCTGTTGGGTTCCAATTTTCTATTAATACATCAGGCAATAAAGCTGCTCCCAATCCAATTGATATAAACTGAATCACTATAATCTGATTTGCTTTTTTTAGATTATTATTAGAAATATTGATATTAATCAAATCGTTTTTAACATTTCGATAATTCAGTTTTCTTATTTCTTTGTTATTTAATGAATAATTAATAGTCTTAATTTTCCATGAATTGTCTTCTAATCCAAAGATAAGCTGGTCAAAATATATTTTCACTCTTTCAGCAGAATCCAATTGAATATTTCGCTCTGTAAAATAGTATTTTCTTTTTACATTAAAATCTATCACATCTAATTGTCTATAATTACCATACTGGTCATAACCATTATAATTCTTGATACTTCTAATTTTTATCTTCGGACCGTTAAGATTATGAATTCTAATATAAGGACTTTGAAATAAAGGAAAGTCATGAAGTTCAATCCAATCTGTTGTAATTATACTATCTGTTTTTAATAAAATTTCAATTGGCTTATCTTGTGAATAACAAGAAAATGTTACCATTAATAAAAGCAAAAAAAAGTATCTCAGTAAATACTGGTTTATAATTTTTTGTGTAATAATTCCGACTAACTTCATTTTTTGTTTCTGATTATCAATTGTTTATATTTTTATCAAATTCATCATTTTTTGCTCAATTTATCACGTCTCATTTAACGTTATAACCAGAAATTAATCGGTTACTTTGGATGTGGGGAATGCTTTACAACGTTGAGTATATGCAAAGTAGGCGATTGCGGGCTTAAAACCTGTCAAATTATTACAGATTTGAGTAAATGTACAAGACTTAAACCCAAATTGAGCGATTCGCTCAATCGATTTAGATTTTGTAAGTATTTAACTACACTTGGTTAGTGAAATACAACAAACTCTACATCGGGGTTAACCTTAGTAAAGCAATTGTTCGCATAGCTCCAACCGCTTAACTTAGGTTAAAGTTACCCACATCGCCCGGCTTACGTATATTGCGTGTTACCATGCGTTAATTGTTCTTATTTATTAGATTCACAATCACTTTTGTCATTGTTTCTTTTTCGTCAGGTTTGCTTACTGCTATCATTAAGGTCAATGCAACTAATGTATTATCAGCAATTCTCTTGTTTCCATTACAATCAAACAAGATTCCATTCCGTTCTAAAAAGTAGAGGAACAAGAATGCTGCAACGCGTTTATTCCCATCTGAAAATGAATGGTTTTTAGTGATGAAATACAATAAATTCGCAGCCTTTTCTTCAATGCTTGGGTATAAATCTTCACTATCAAATGTTTGGTAAATTGTTGATATTGAACTTCTAAATGAATCATCTTTTTCATGTCCAAACAAATCGCTATTCCCGTGTGCTTTCTTAGCAATTCTTATTTGGTTCATTGCTTCCTCATAGGTCAATTGAAAGATTTCTTTTCCAGAAGTATTATTTATTTCAAGTTTTTGATAATCATATTGGTCTAATATATCTAACGCATAGGCATAATCCGAAATTATTTTTAGTAAACCCGTACTCTCATCATTAGTCAACATTTTATAGTTCAACACTTCTCCAAGAATCTTAACCGATTCCTGCAACTCTTTAAGTTGCTCATTTTGCTGAGAAAGTCGTTTTTCATTAATCGAGTATCCTTTTATTAAGAAATCCTTAATTATCTGATTTGCCCAAATCCTAAATTGTGTTCCTCTTTTTGATTTAATCCTATAGCCAACTGAAATTATAACATCCAGATTATAGTAATCAACTTTATATGTTTTACCATCCGGAGCAGTTGTTGCATTTTTTGCAACAACTGAATCCCTTTGCAATTCTTTCTCCTTGAACACATTGCTTATATGTCTTGATATTACAGACTTATCACGCTCAAACAATTCTACCATTTGGTTTAAATTCAACCAAACAGTTTCATTATCTAACTGAACATTTATTTCAGTTTTTCCGTCCTCTAACTGATATATTCTAATATTTGAATTTTCCATTATTTGAAATTTTCTCAAATATACAAATCTTAATCACTAAATGATTTCTGTGTGCAAGACGTTCGTTCTAATGCATGGTAACGCGAGTATAAACCGGGCGCGCGTTTATAATTGTTCTTTTTCATAGGCTAACGAGCCAATTTTATTTTTTTGCTCAATAATACCAAAATTGAGCGATTCCTGCTCACGATAAACACTTTGTAATTCTTTCACTGCACTAAGTTTGTTAATGGCAACAAACTCTACATCGGGGTTAACCTTAGTAAAGCAATTGTTCGCTTCGTTCAAACCGCTCAACTTAAAAACAATTCAACTTAGGCAAAACTCCTTTTGTCTTTTTTCATTTTTACCCCCTTTTTTTATTACCTTAAAATTACTTTTATATTCTTTTTTAGTTTTACTCCCCTATTTTTTCACACGTTTGCGCAATTTTTTTTACTTTTTTATCAAATATACCCCTATTTTTTATTTGCAAATTAAAATGTTTTAATACATTTGACCCAGAGAATGTCATTTTATAATTATTTAACACTTAAATTTTACATTTATGAAGTTTTTATCAGTTTTTACAATTTGTTTGATAGTTTTTAGCGGCTTTTTATCAAATAATGTAAGTGCACAAGACGAAACCGGAGAAGAATCGCCATTTAGTATAGGTGCCGATATTTATAGTAATTACATTTGGCGCGGTACCAAATTTGGAGGCCCAAGTATCCAGCCATCGGTATCGGTAACTTTTGGCGGCTTTACAGCAGGCATTTGGGGTTCATACAAATTAAAAACCAACAATATATTTACAACCAAAAACAATACGCTAAGCGGGTTATCATCGTATTTCGAGACCGACCCGTATATAGCCTACGAATTTCCGTTTGGCCTTAGTATCGGGGTAACCGACTATTATTACGAGGGCGATTTTACAAACCTGTCGGACACTTTAGGCAGCCATGCTTTTGAGGCTAACCTTGGCTACTCAATAAAAGGCATGTGGGTAAAAGCAAACTATATTATAAACCAGGCCGGCGGCGCAGGCAGCCTTGGCGGCGATATGTACTTTGAGCTTGGTTACGATTTTAAAAATTTTGGTGCTTTTGTTGGAGCTGGTAATGGATGGCACACCTTAGACATTGACGGTAAAGACAAATTTAACATTTGTAACATAGGCTTACAAGCTACTAAAGACATTACAGTAACCGAAACTTTTACTATACCGCTAACAGGCCAAATTGTTGTAAACCCCGACACTAAAGGCATTTACATGGCAGTAGGCTTGTCGTTTTAACAATAATATAATCAAATTTAAACATACATAATATGAAAAAAATTGAAGCCATAATCCGTCGCACAAAATTTGACGATGTAAAAGAAGCTTTGCTTGAAGCCGATATTGAATGGTTCTCGTATTTTGAAGTACGAGGTGTAGGCAAAGCCCACCAGTCGCGTATTTATCGCGGCATTGTTTACGACACAAGCTACATTGAACGCATTATGTTAACCATTGTGGTACGCGATCAAAATTCCGAAAAAACGGTACAAGCTATATTAAAATCGGCACAAACAGGCGAAGTTGGCGACGGCCGTATATTCGTATCAACAGTTGACGACTCGTACCGGATACGCACTGGTGAAAAAGGCGACATATCGCTATACAACATTGAAAACGGAAAAAAATAACTATCAACAAAACAATAAAATAAACTATTATGGAAGATATTACATATACAATAACCGAAATTGCATCGTCAATTGATACCGTATGGGTATTATTGGCAGCTATGCTGGTGTTTATAATGCAACTTGGTTTTGGCGCGGTTGAAGCCGGCTTTACCCGGTCAAAAAACACTATCAATATATTAATGAAAAACCTTTTAGACTTTAGCGTAGGTTCAATATTGTTTTGGGTGTTTGGTTTTGGGTTAATGTTTGGCCCAACAATAGCCGGCTTTTTTGGCTCGCCCGATTTTATGGGCTTTGCCGGCTGGGAAGGCGGAATACCAAAAGAAGCTTTCTTAGTTTTTCAAACAATGTTTTGCGCAACAGCAGCTACAATAGTATCGGGGGCAGTTGCCGAACGTACAAAATTTAGTTCGTACCTTATTTATTGCGCCTTTATAAGTTTGCTAATTTACCCTATATCGGGGCATTGGGGCTGGGGTGGCGGCTGGCTTTCCGACTTAGGTTTTCACGATTTTGCCGGTTCGTCGATAGTACACTCGGTTGGAGGTTGGATAGCATTAGCCGGTGCAGCATTATTAGGGCCACGCATTGGAAAATACCGCAATGGAAAATTACGCGCCATACCAGGGCACAATATTGCACTGGCAACAATTGGCGTGTTTTTACTTTGGTTCGGGTGGTTCGGGTTTAACCCGGGTTCACAACTTGCTGCCACAGGTACAGCTAACAGCGTAGCAATATCGAAAGTATTTTTAACAACCAACCTGGCAGCAGCAGCCGGCGGGTTAACAGCATTAATTACATCGTGGATAAAATACGGCAAACCCGGCTTAAGCCTTGCATTAAATGGCGTATTGGCAGGGTTGGTGGCAATAACCGCCGGTTGCGATGTTGTGTCGCCACTTGGTGCTACACTTATTGGTATTATAGCCGGTTTTGTTATGATATTTGCCGTATCGTTTTTCGACAACATTATAAAAATTGACGACCCGGTTGGAGCAATATCGGTACATGGAGTTTGCGGTACATTAGGCACAATATTAACTGGTATTTTTGCTATCGATGGCGGATTACTTTATGGTGGTGGCCTTACTTTTTTGGGCATACAAACAATTGGAGCTCTAAGTATTGCTATTTGGGCCGGATTAACCGGATTTATATTGTTTTTTGTAATTAAAAAAACAGTTGGGTTAAGGGTACCACCACGTATTGAGGAAGAAGGCCTTGATATTTATGAACATGGCGAAACTGCTTACAACTAACAAAAATACAATTGGTTTGTTGCATTATTTGACAAGAACAGCAACATTGGGTTTACCCAATGTTGCTTTCATTTAACAATTAACAGCTTACATATTATAACTTTTATACATTATAAATAGTGTATTAACTTACAATTTGTAATTATAAACGGGCAATAACTTAAAATATTCAATATTTTAGCACATTTTTTAACATTTTATAATTATTACATTTAATAATATTACATTTTAATTATATTTGCATCGTTTTAATTACATTTTAAGATTATATCAATACTTTTTCTTAATATTTTATATTAAACCAAAAAAAATAAATTAAAACAACAATAACAACTACTAAAAATAAACTATCATGCCAACATTAAGATTCAATGCAGTAACAAAAGCGTCGGAACGTAAAGCAGTTTTGGTGCAAGCCCCAGCCGAAAGGCCAATTGGGTACTTTGAAAAAAACGTGTTCAACCGCGAAAAAATGCAAAAGTATTTGTCGAAAGACACATTTAATACTTTAATAGACTCGATAGACAATGGCACCGCGCTAAGCCGCGAAATTGCCGATGGCGTTGCAACCGGCATGAAACAATGGGCCATGACACTCGGGGCTACACATTACACCCACTGGTTTCAACCACTTACTGGTGGAACTGCCGAAAAACACGATGCTTTTATTGAATTTAACGACAATAAAAACATGATTGAAGATTTTTCGGGCAAACTACTAATTCAACAAGAACCCGACGCGTCGAGTTTCCCCAGCGGCGGTATTCGCAATACTTTTGAGGCTCGCGGATATACAGCCTGGGACTGTACATCGCCTGCATTTGTTATGGACGACACTCTTTGTGTCCCTACCGTATTTATATCGTATACCGGCGAGGCTCTCGACTACAAAACCCCGCTAATGAAATCGTTAAGTGCTGTTGACAAAGCCGCTGTTGATGTATGCAAAATGTTCGACCCAAATGTAAAAAAAGTAACATCGCGCTTAGGCTGGGAACAAGAGTACTTTTTAATTGACGAAGCATTTTATGCCGCCCGCCCCGACCTTATGTTAACCGGCCGCACACTTATGGGCCACGACAGCGCAAAAAACCAACAGCTCGAAGACCATTACTTTGGAACAATACCATCGCGCGTGGCCGCATTTATGAAAGACCTTGAATTTGAATGTTACAAACTTGGTATACCGGCAAAAACACGCCACAACGAGGTTGCCCCTAACCAATTTGAACTTGCCCCAATTTTTGAAGAAACAAACTTAGCCAACGACCACAACCTGCTACTAATGAGCATTATGAAAAAAGTAGCGCGCAGGCATTGTTTCCGTGTTTTGTTACACGAAAAACCTTTTAAAGGCATTAACGGCTCGGGCAAACACAACAACTGGTCGCTTGGCACCGACACCGGTGTTAACCTTTTATCGCCAGGCAAAACCCCAAATGACAACCTGCTGTTTGTAACCTTTTTAGTTAACATACTGATGGCCGTTTACAAACGTAACGGGTTGCTTAAAGCCAGCATATCGTCGGCAACTAATGCACACAGGCTTGGCGCAAACGAAGCCCCGCCAGCAATTATATCGGTATTTTTGGGCAAACAACTAACCGAGGTACTCGACAAGCTCGAAAAAAGCTCAAGCGACGAGGCTATACTTGTTGACAAAAAAGCAGGTTTTAAATTAGGCGTTGCACATATTCCCGAGTTATTGCTCGACAATACCGACCGTAACCGCACATCGCCTTTTGCATTTACCGGCAACCGTTTCGAGTTTAGAGCTGTAGGCTCATCGGCAAACTGCTCGGGAGCAATGATAGTACTTAACTCGGCTGTTGCACACCAGCTCAAAACTTTTAAGGCCGATGTTGATGCACTTGTTAAAAATGGCGAACCTCAAGAAAAAGCAATTTTTGCAACACTAAAATCATACATTAAAACATGTAAAGCTATAAGGTTCGACGGTAACGGTTACAGCGACGAATGGAAAATTGAAGCAGCAAAACGCGGGCTCGACTGCGAAACATCGGTTCCGGTTATTTTCGACAACTTTTTAAACGACGAGAATATTAAAATGTTTGCTGATTTAGATATTCTTAGCAAAATTGAATTGCATGCCCGCAACGAGGTTATGTGGGAAACTTACACAAAAAAAATACAAATTGAAGCCCGTGTACTTGGCGACATTGCCATGAACCACATTATACCGGTTGCATCAAAATACCAATCGATGTTGTTAGACAATGCTGTAAAAGTTAAAGCTGTTTTTGCATCGCCAAAAGCCGAAGAAATTGCAGCGCAAGACATGAAAATTATTGAAAACATTGCCAAACACATTAAAGTTATTACCGAAAAAACCGAGGAACTTGTTAACAACCGCAAAGTTGCCAACAAAATTGAACACGAGCGTGCAAAAGCAATTGCTTACCACGACACTGTTGCACCACTAATGGACGAGATTAGGTATCACATTGACAAACTTGAGCTTATTGTTGACGACGAAAACTGGCCTCTGCCTAAATATCGCGAGATTCTTTTTATTCGATAATACTATAGTGAATAGTAATATAAACAAACACAGCTGTTAACACCCAACCCTGACAGTAAAATAATAACATTTTGTTAATTTATTACTGTCGGGGTTTTTAAGGCAAAACAAACCACCGTATTTATGTTAAAAACCAAAACAAACTAAAACAAAAAATATGCAGTTAAATTATCAAACAAAACAAGGGCTTTACAACCCCGAATACGAACACGATGCCTGTGGTGTAGGTTTATTGGCAAACATTAATGGCGAAAAATCGCACGACATTGTTGATAAAAGTCTGCAGGTACTTGAGCACATGGTACACCGCGGTGCCGAGGGTGCCGACCACAAAACCGGCGATGGTGCCGGCATTATGGTACAAATACCACACGAGTTTATTCTTTTACAAGGAATTGCAGTACCCGAAAAAGGCCGTTACGGAACAGGCTTGGTTTTTTTACCAAAAAACAACCAAGAACAAATTTGGTGTATCGAAACAATTAAAGACGCTTTACGCGAAGAAAAACTTAACTTACTAGCCATACGCGATGTACCCGTAAACAGCTCAATTCTTGGCGAGTCGGCAAAAGCTGTTGAACCCGACATTAAACAAATTTTTGTTACAGGCGATTATCAACGCGACGACCTTGAACGCAGGCTTTACATTTGCCGCAAAAAAATTGAAAAAGCAATACTAAAATCGAGCTTAAAAGTTAAACGTAGTTGTTACATTGTTAGCCTGTCGACACAAAACCTTATTTATAAAGGAATGTTATCGTCGCTACAATTAAGGCCATATTTTCCCGACCTTTCGAACCCTAATTTTACCAGCGGCATTGCATTAGTACACTCGCGCTTTAGCACAAACACTTTCCCTACCTGGGACCTTGCCCAGCCTTACAGACTGTTAGGCCATAACGGCGAAATTAATACCATACGCGGCAACCGCATTTGGAGCGAGGCACGCGAGAGCCTGCTTAACCCACAAAAACTAAACTGTAATATAAACGACATTACACCAATTGTACAGCCCGAGATGAGTGACAGCGCGTCGCTCGACAACGTGCTCGAGTTTTTTGTTATGTCGGGAATGAGCATGCCGCATGCTTTAGCTATGATGATACCCGAAAGCTGGAACGACAGAAACCCGATACCCGACGACCTTAAAGCTTTTTACGAGTACCATAGTATTATTATGGAGCCATGGGACGGACCGGCAACACTGCTTTTTTCGGACGGAAGGTATGCTGGCGGTATGCTCGACCGTAACGGGTTACGCCCCGCACGTTATGTTATTACAAACAACAACCTTATTGCAATAGCATCGGAGGTTGGCGGCCTGCATTTTGAACCATCCGAAATTAAAGAAAAAGGCCGCCTGCAACCCGGTAAAATGATTATGATTGATACCCTTGAAGGTAAAATTTACCGCGACAACGAACTAAAAATTGAACTTGCAGCCAAAGCCCCATACCGCGAATGGTTAACAAAAAACCGTATTAGTATCGACAAATTATCATCGGGACGATCGGTATCAAACACACCTAACAATTATAAAACACTGCTTAAAAGCTTTGGTTACACAAAAGAAGATTTTGAAAAACTAATAATACCAATGTGCACCGAGGGCAAAGAACCTGTATCGTCGATGGGTAACGACACCCCGCTGGCAGTGTTCTCAGAACAGCCCCAACGATTGTTCAACTACTTTAGGCAACAATTTGCACAAGTTACAAACCCGCCTATCGACTCAATACGCGAGGAGCTTGTAATGTCGCTAACAGGTTACATTGGAGCTATCGACAAAAACCTGCTTGAACCCACTGCCGAACATTGCAAAATGCTCAAAATGAAATCGCCGGTACTTACAAACCAAAATATGGACATTTTGCGCAACTTAAGTTACAAAGGGTTCAAAACAACTACATTACCAATGCTTTTTAAAGTCGATGACGGAACAAAAGGGCTCGAAAAAGCAGTTGAAGACCTTTGCCTTAAAGCCGAAACTGCTGCCGACAACGACTTTAACTACATTATATTAAGCGACAAAGGGATTACCAAACAAATGGCTCCAATACCATCGCTGCTTGCAGTGTCGGCCGTTCACCATTATCTTATATCAAAACGTAAAAGGGTACAAATTGCCCTTATTGTCGAAACCGCCGAACCACGCGAAACCATGCACTACGCGCTGCTTTTAGGCTACGGCGCAAGTGCAATAAACCCTTACCTTGTTTTTGGTATACTCGACGATTTGGTAAAAACAAAAAATATTTATCTCGATTTTAATACCGCGCAAAAAAACTACATTAAAGCTATCGATAAAGGATTGCTAAAAATTATGTCGAAAATGGGTATATCGACATTACGTAGTTACCGCGGTGCAAAAATTTTTGAAGCTGTAGGCTTAGCCACAAGTATTACAAATATGTACTTTGGCGGTACTGTCTCAAAAATTGAGGGTATTGATATGCACGACATTGCAAAAGAAGCCACTGAACCCCACCTTAAAGCTTTTGACCCCGAATTTGCCGACACACCGCTCGAAAACAACGGGCTTTACGCATATCGCAAAGGTGGCGAAAAACATGCATGGAACCCCGAAACTATTGCAACATTGCAATTGGCAACACGAACCGGCAGTTATAAAAAATTTAAAGAATACACCCAATTAGTTGACAACAAACCCGACCCGCTGTTTTTACGCGACTTTATGGCGTACAAATCGAACCCTATCGACATTAATTTAGTTGAACCGATTGAAGCTATTACTAAAAGGTTTGTTACAGGGGCAATGTCGTTTGGTTCAATTAGTAAAGAGGCACACGAAGCTTTAGCCCTTGCCATGAACAAATTAGGCGGCAAAAGTAATACCGGCGAAGGTGGCGAAGACCCCGAACGTTTTAAAATAAATACCGACGGTTCGTCGGCGCGCAGTGCAATAAAACAAATAGCATCAGGCCGGTTTGGCGTTACTGCCGAGTACCTTATTAATGCCGACGAGCTGCAAATAAAAGTTGCACAAGGCGCAAAACCCGGCGAGGGCGGGCAGTTACCAGGCTTTAAAGTTGATAAAATTATTGCTAAAACGCGCCATTCTATCCCTGGCATTTCATTAATATCGCCACCACCGCACCACGACATATACTCAATTGAAGACCTTGCACAGCTTATTTACGATTTAAAAAACATAAACCCGACAGCGCGCATAAGCGTTAAACTTGTGTCGGAGAGCGGGGTTGGCACAATTGCTGCCGGTGTAGCCAAGGCTAAAGCCGATGCAATTATAATTAGCGGTGCCGAGGGCGGAACCGGGGCAAGCCCAAGCAGCTCGATAAAACATGCCGGGCTGCCACCCGAACTTGGTTTGACCGAAACCCAACAAACGCTTATTTTAAATAACCTGCGCGGACATGTTACATTACAAGCCGACGGACAGTTAAAAACAGGTAAAGATATTGTTACAATGGCAATTTTAGGTGCCGAAGAATTTGGTTTTGCAACCAGCGCGCTTATTGTTTTAGGCTGTGTTATGATGCGCAAATGCCACCTTAACACTTGCCCTGTGGGCGTTGCAACCCAAAACGAAGAGTTGCGCAAAAGGTTTGTTGGTAAACACGAGTACCTTATAAACTTTTTTACATTTTTGGCACAAGATGTACGCGAACACCTTGCCGAAATGGGATTTACAAAACTCGACGACATTATTGGCCGTACCGAGCTGCTTAGCTATAAACCATCGGTTAACAACCCAAAAGCCAATAAAATAAACCTGTCGAAACTATTTTACAAACCCGAAATTGCAAAACAAAATGCTATTCGCAAAACAATTGGCCAGCACCACGATATTGACCTTGTGCTCGACCGCGAGATAATAGCATCGTCGCGTAAAGCCATTGAATCGGGCATGCCGGTACAGGCAAATTACTTAATATCGAACACTAACCGTGCAGTTGGAGCCATGTTGTCGGGCGTAATAGCCTCAAAATATGGTAACGACGGCCTTTCGGAAGATACAATTAGATGCACTTTTAAAGGTTCGGCAGGGCAAAGTTTTGGGGCGTTTTTGGCAAAAGGCGTAACATTCAGGCTCGAGGGCGATTGCAACGACTACTTAGGTAAAGGATTATCGGGAGGTAAAATTATTGTTGCACCACCACAAGGTATTAGCTTTACACCACACGATAATATTATTGCCGGTAATACAATTTTGTACGGCGCAACATTAGGCGAGGTATACGTTAACGGCCGTGTTGGCGAACGTTTTTGCGTACGCAACAGCGGTGCAATAGCAATTGTTGAAGGCGTTGGCGACCATTGCTGCGAATACATGACCGGCGGTTGCACTGTAGTTTTGGGACCCGTTGGACGCAACTTTGCTGCAGGCATGAGCGGCGGCATTGCTTTTGTTTACAACCCCGAAAATAATTTCGACTACTTTTGCAATATGGAGATGGTTGAACTGTCGCTGGTTGAAGAAGCCCCCGATGTTAAAAACCTTAAAACATTGATAACAAAACATTATCAATACACTAACAGCCCTATTGCCAAACTTATACTCGACAATTTTACAACCGAGGTTGATAAGTTTATTAAAGTAATGCCAATAGAATACAAAAAAGTATTGCACGAAGAAAAAGCCGAGGCCTTGAAACAAAAAATTTCGCAGGTTGAACGCGACTATTAATTTAACCACTCATTATTTTTTACATAAATTACTGATACTAAAATGGGAAACCCTAAAGCATTTTTAACAATAAACCGTAAAGAAGCCGGATACCGCCCGGTGAGTGAGCGGGTTTGCGATTATGGCGAGGTTGAACAAACCCTGCATACCGAAGACCGCAAGTTACAGGCATCGCGCTGCATGGACTGTGGCGTGCCATTTTGCCACTGGGCATGCCCGCTGGCAAATAAAATGCCCGAGTGGCAAGACTCAGTTTACAAAGGCGAATGGAAAGAGGCCTACGAAATACTTAGCTCAACTAACGATTTCCCGGAGTTTACCGGACGCGTTTGTCCGGCTCCTTGCGAAAAAGCATGCGTGCTTAAAATATCGGGGCAACCGGTTACAATTCGCGAAAACGAAGCCGCCGTTGCCGAAAAAGCTTTTGAAGAGCGTGTTATTGTACCAAACCCGCCAAAAAACCGTACCGGCAAAAAAGTAGCAATTATTGGCTCGGGACCGGCCGGATTAGCCTGCGCAAACCAACTCAATAAAAAAGGGCACATGGTAACCGTTTTCGAAAAAGACGAAACTATTGGCGGCCTTTTAAGGTTAGGTATCCCCGACTTTAAGCTAAACAAAAAAATTATCGACCGCAGGCTTAATATTATGGAAGCCGAAGGCGTTAAATTTAAAACATCGGCAGCAATTAGCGATAACATTCGCGAAATTATAAATAAATACGATGCTGTTTGCCTTGCAATTGGTGCCGGGCAACCACGCGACCTTAATATTGAAGGCCGTGAGCTTAAAGGTATTTATTTCGCGCTCGACTTTTTACAAGCCCAAAACCGTGTTGTGGCAGGTTCGTTACAATTAAGTAAAGACATGTTGGCAAAAGGCAAAAAAGTATTGGTTATTGGCGGTGGCGACACAGGCTCCGACTGTATAGGCACATCGATAAGGCAAGGTGCACTTAGCGTTACACAAATTGAGATTATGCCACAACCACCAGTAGGCGATAACCCCGACACCCCATGGCCATTTTACCCATTAGTGCTTAAAACAACATCGTCGCACACCGAAGGCTGCGAACGACGATGGGGGCTCGACACTTTAAAATTTACTGGCAAAAACGGTACAGTTACAACTGTTGAAGTTGAACAAGTTGACTGGAAAAAAGATGATAACGGACGTTTAACAATGCAACGTACCGGCAAAACCGAAACTATTAAAGCCGACCTTGTTTTACTTGCTATGGGTTTTGTACACCCTGTACTACAAGGTATTATCGAAAACCTTGGATTAAAACTCGACAACCGTAACAATGTTATAGCAAACCAAAAATGCGAAACATCGCAAGCTAAAATTTTTGCAGCCGGCGACGTTACATTAGGCGCGAGTTTAGTTGTAAGGGCTATTGACTCGGGGCGCAAAGCCGCTGCCGGCATACACTCGTTTTTAACAAACGATAACAAATAAAAAAACTAAATATGTATTTAAAAACTTTGTTGACAACCGGCTGGAAATACAAACTACCATTTGTAATACTAACAGCAATTGTAATTATTGGGCTTTTGCAACCTGTAACCCAAGTTGCCAACAGTAATGGCATACCTATCGACAAAGCCGATACCGCGTGGCTTTTAATATCGTCGGCATTGGTATTTTTAATGACACCTGGTTTAGGCTTTTTTTATGGTGGCATGGTTCGTTACAAAAACCTTGTATCGACAATACTGCAAAGCTTTGTAGCATTGGGCATTGTTAGTGTTATTTGGGTTTTTGTAGGTTTTAGTATGGCTTTTGGCGATACCGTTGGCGGCTTTATTGGCAACCCTGCAACCTATTTTATGTTTAAAAATGTTGGAGCCGATGTAAACCCTAATTTTGCACCTACTGTGCCGTTCGCGTTGTTTGCAATTTTTCAGTTAAAATTTGCAATTATAACCCCTGCATTAATAACAGGTGGTTTGGCCGAAAGAGTACGGTTTTCGTCGTTACTGCTATTTATAGTTCTTTTTTCGCTATTTATTTACGCGCCATTAGCACACTGGACATGGCACCCGGCAGGCTTTTTACGCAATTGGGGTGTACTCGATTTTGCCGGTGGCACAGTTGTTCATATATCGGCAGGTTTTGCTGCTTTAGCCGGTGCAATTTTACTTGGTAAACGCCATGTTAAAAATACGCATATCCAGCCAACAAATGTTCCGTATATTTTATTAGGTACAGGCCTGCTATGGTTCGGGTGGTTTGGGTTTAACGGTGGTTCGGCACTCGAGGCAAACCAAACTGCTTTACTGGCATTTATAAACACCAATTTAGCATCGGCAACCGGTATGCTAACATGGTTGTTTTTAGACAGCATTAGCAGCCGCAAACGCTCAGCTGTTGGAGCCTGTATTGGGGCAGTTGTGGGGTTAGTTGCAATTACACCGGCAGCCGGGTTTATTACAATTGGTCAAAGCTTGTTTTTCGGGTTTATATCGGTTTTAGTAAGTTACACGGCTGTGCGTATAAAATCAAAAACAAATGTCGACGACACGCTCGACGTATTTCCATGCCATGGCATTGGTGGTATTGTTGGAATGATTTTAACAGGTGTTTTTGCCAAAGATGTTGGCCTTATATACGGACAAACATCGACCTTTATACACCACATTATGGCGTTGGGCATTGTTAGTGTTTTTACTTTTGGGGGCTCGTTTTTACTATATAAAATTACCGATTTAATTTTACCCATGCGAGTTACCGACAAACAGGAAGACGAGGGGCTCGACCTTACGCAACATGGCGAAGAGGCAACCGACTGGCGTTCGAGAACAATGTAACATTTTTTTATTTACTACTATACTGCTTAAAAATCCTCCCTCTTATTTTTGGGGGGATTTTTTTTTACAACCACAACATAAACTTTATGCTTACTTCTATATCTATTATTTTAATTTTTTAGATGTAAAAAATTTGCTCCACCGTTTTTGATTAGTATCCGACATTTTACATACACGTTTTTAATTAAGCATAAAGAAAAAAACATCCATAATGTGTGTTCAAATTATAGATGTTTTATAATGTTGTTATTTAAATAACGATATTAACTAATTATCCGAAGCGTTGATTGTAAACGAATCAACAGGGTTTAGTTCAATTTCACCATCGCCTATGTGCTTATAGGCTTGAACCAGCATTTGATTGCCAGTTACGGTAAATTTAGTAAAAAAAGTCCCGTCGTGGTATTCGGTTACAAAAGGGTACTTAACAGGATCTAGCGCGCTTGAACCTTGCGTTGCCCCACCACTACCTAAGGTAAGGTGATAAATATTATCGACAAAAGCACGTGCATAATAGTGATTGTGCCCTGACAGACAAATATCAACCCCATACTGTTCGAAAAGCTGGTTGCTCACGTTTTGCATTACAAGATTATCGCTGTGGTCGGTTAAAGTATAAGCCGGTGTGTGATAAATACATACAGTAAATTTGATTGCCGGGTTTGCCTGCGACTGTTGCAAGTCGTTTGAAAGCCATTCCCATTGAGGCTCACCCGGAAGTGGAGCTCCACCTTCATCACTCCAGTCTTTGTTGTTAAATGGGTCAATCACAACCACGTGTACACTTCCGTAATTAACCGAGTAGTAACCACCACCTGAAGTTATTTCATCGGTATGTGATAAAGGAAAAAAATCGTTGAATTTTGAATAATCAGTATTTGCCCCATCGTGGTTTCCTTGCGCTGCTATAGTAATAGTGTTTCGGTTTAACCATGAAGCGTAAACGTTAAAAGGGTTAAAAAAGCAACCGTACCAGTTTTCGAACTCATAATTATCATTCAAATCGCCGGCATAAAGCATAAATGTTTGCCGTGCAACAGTATCATTTTGAATATCGTTATATATAGCATGAGCTACTTCATCTTTCCCCATATTTGGAGGCCAAATACCATCATCATCCCAGCCATAGCTATCTTGGGTATCGCCAATAGCATAAAATGAAAAATTATCTGGGGCATCGGCAGGTGCAGGATAAAACGACCCCACGAGTATGCTTGTATCAACAGTAACGCGATAGTAGTATTTAGTACCTGCAATAAGACCCGACATACGGTATTGATAGCGGTTCTGGCCTAATGAGCTATTTACAACCAAAGAGCCTGAGGTGTTTTCGTATTTCATTGATGTTCCCCAATCGACAGTAGCAGAATAGGTGTTTTCTTTTGTCCTGAAAAGAATATCAATTGTACCCGGTCCATAGTTTATAAGGTATGGGCTTAAGGTAATTTGCTTTTTATTTATTAAACGGAAAGAAGCTGAAATTGTATGATCGGATTGTACATTAATAAATTTATACGATGTTTTGGCGTCAACATATCGATTATCAACCTGTAACTGCGAAACGTAATAATCTTCAAAAGGAGTAATATTAATGGTTACATTGGTACCCTGAACAACTTCGATGGTAGAATCAATAGTTCCGCCCTCACCTGCACTTGTTATAATTTTAAACTTTGTTACTATTAAACTGTCGATAACAAACACGGCTGAAGGAGATTTTGAAACCGGGATACAGCTTATTACATTCGACTCCGACATATCTTTATATCCCACTTTAATTCTCCCTGCCAATTTTGAGAAAGCGTTGTACGAAATAAATATTTCGTCGACATTGTTTGTTTTTAAACTTTTTATTTGGCTTACCCCAAGGTTATCCCACCCCCAAATTGATCCATTGTATTGCGATTGGTAAAGTGAGTCTCCATCTATCATATATTCAAAACCTGCATCTTTCTATGCAATATCTTTAAAACCAGTTGTTATATTATTGTCGGCATCAATAAACAGTCGGCGGCGGGCTTTCATATCATTGCCAATAATAAGAAAAAAAATGCCCGAGCTGTCTTTAGCTGCTTTTATTTGTGTAGTTGACTGGTTATTTGCTGTAGCAATATCAGGAATCGAAATCAATTCATCAATAGCTCCATCAACACTCAGGGTGGTGTTGTTCGGAATAGGATCATTGTGTTTTTCGTTACAAGAAATAAACAAAAATGCTGTTAAAAACAAGGTAATAGTAAACATAAATAATTTTGGTTTTAGGTAATTTGCTTTCATCATATTAATATTTAAACTGATTAATTTATAAAATAGAATATGTATAAAATAATGGCTTTCCGAAGCACTCACCTATCAAGTTACATAGGATATGAGCTATGCCGCCCGATAAATTACTATTTGCCAAATGTTTTATACAATTATTAACTTTTGTTATTGTTTTTTTTGACACGATGTACTTATTGTTAATTAGTTTAGCAGTTAAATTAAATCGAACAATAGCACTATTTATCAAAAACCATCTTATAATCTTATTTATACTTTCTTATAAGTCTTTTGCCAAACATAAGAAATTTGTTGTAATCTTTTTATCTTTTTTTTCATTTCTTTTTAATTTTCTTAAGTTTCTTTTAATTGTATTATACTTTTTATTCATTTCTTTTATTCTATTGTGGTTTCTTTTAGTTATTTTATACTTTTTACCTAAGTTGAGCGGTTGGAGCTATGTGAACAAACGCTTTACTTAGGTATAACCCCGATGTTGAGTTTGTTGTGTTTCACTAACGAAGTGCAGTGAAATACTTACAAACTCTAAATCGATTGAGCTAATCGCTCCATTTGGGTTTTAATTAAATCAATACATAAAAAAAGCCGCCCATTACAAGCAGCATTTAAAATATTTCCGTAAACATTTTTTTAGACAAACAAAAAAGGCCGCCCTAAGGCAGCCTTATTAAAAATATTAAAACTTAACTATTCATACTCGGCTAAAATATCGGCCACACTATCGGGCGACACCCGCCCGTAAACTTTATCGCCAATCATAACAACCGGTGCAAGGCCACATGCACCCACACACCGCAGGCAGCTTAACGAAAATTTACCATCGGCAGTAGTTTCGCCAACCTCAACTTTAAGGCGGCGTTTAAACTCATCTAAAACCTTTTCGGCACCACGCACATAGCAGGCAGTACCAGTACAAACCGATATTGGGTGCTTACCTTTTGGTATCATTGTAAAAAACGAGTAAAAAGTAACAACACCATAAACTTTTGCAAGCGGCACGTTCATCTCCTGGGCTACTATTTCCTGAACTTCGGCCGGCAGGTATCCAAAAATACTTTGGGCTTTATGTAGCGCGTTAATAAGTTCGCCGGGTTCGTTGTTAAACGATGCACATGCTTCTTTTAGCTTTGCAACCTCGTTTGTATTTAATTTTAATTTTACTGATGACATAACTAATGTTGTTTTAAATTAAACAAGTACATGCTATTGTATTTCGATGTTTTTCTTTTTATCGAAATAGTGCGTATGCAGCAAATGGTGCGATTTTTCGCTAAGCGGATGCCCTAAAAACTCCTCGTACAGTTTTATTATCGATTGGTTTTCGTGCGATTTCCGAACGGGCTTGTTCCTGTCTTCCTCGTAAATAGCTTTCATACGTGCTTTAAGTATCGACGAGTCGCCATGATGTAATGGTTGTCCGCCGCCACCAATACACCCGCCGGGGCAAGCCATAATTTCGATAGCATGGAAACTCGATTTTCCCGATCTAATATCTTCGAGCATTTTGCGTGCATTGCCTAAACCATGGGCAATACCAATTTTTATTGGCAGGCCGTTAAAGTCGATAGTTGCCTCGCGAATACCCTGAAACCCGCGCAATTCTTCAAAGTCAACTTTTTCAAGTTTCTTTTTAGTAAACAATTCGTAAGCTGTACGGCATGCAGCCTCAATAACCCCGCCGGTAGTGCCAAAAATAACGCCAGCACCTGTCGATTCGCCAAGCGGGTTATCAAAATCTTCGTCGGGCAAAAGGTTAAACCCTATATTTGCGCCTTTAATAAGGCTTGCAAGTTCGCGTGTCGATATTGAGTAATCAACATCGGGGTTACCGTCGGTGGCAAACTCCTCGCGCTGGCACTCGTATTTTTTTGCAAGGCATGGCATTACCGATACTACTACCAAATTTTCGCGTTTAACGCCTATTTTATTTGCAAAATATGTTTTTGCAATTGCCCCAAACATTTGCTGTGGCGAGCGTGCTGTTGATGGTATATCGAGCATGTCGGGGAATTGTTTTTCGAAAAAATTCACCCAGGCCGGGCAGCACGATGTAAGAATTGGCAGTTTAACAGTTTTGTCGCCATTAATATGCCTTTGTAACCTGTCGAGCAGTTCGGTGCCCTCTTCCATAATAGTAAGGTCGGCACTAAAATCGGTATCAAAAACATAATCGAAACCTAAACGCCTTAAAGCGGCGGCCATTTTACCAGTAACCAATGTACCGGCTGGCAGGCCAAATTCCTCGCCTAAAGCTGCACGTACTGCGGGTGCAGTTTGTACAACAACTGTTTTTGTCGGGTCGGCAAGTGCCCTTATAACCTGGTTAGTATGGTCAACCTCGGTAAGTGCCCCGGTTGGGCAAACGGCAACACACTGGCCGCAATATGTACAAGTCGATTTTTCAAGGTCCATTTGAAAAGCCGGCGACACCACCGACTCAAAACCCCTGTTAATGCCCCAAAGTGCGCCAACAGTTTGCACTTGGTTACACATTGTTTCGCAACGACGGCACATAATACATTTGTCCATATCGCGTATTATCGACGGCGAAAAATCTTCTTTGTAGGTCGACATTTCGCCTTTATAATGAATTTCGCGTACCCCAAGTTTGTGAGCCATATCTTGCAACTCACAGTTTCCACTTTTGGCGCAAACAAGACAATCGGCAGGGTGGTCCGATAATATAAGCTCTAACACCGTGCGACGTGCATTAAGTACGCGCATTGTATTTGTTCGTATTACCATTCCGTCGGCGGCATCGGTACAACATGCCGGGGCAAGGTTTCGACGTCCATTTACCTCAACAACGCAAATACGGCAGCCGCCGGGTTTGTTTTCAATGTTCATATCGCCAAGCTGCATGTGGCAAAGTGTTGGTATATCAACGCCAACCGAGCGTGCAGCTTTTAATATTGTAGTCCCTTTTTCAATTTTAACGGGCTTATTATCGATAGTTATATTAATAAATTCCATCATTAAGTAGGT
Organism: uncultured Bacteroidales bacterium; assembly: GCA_964544385.1. GTDB lineage: Bacteria > Bacteroidota > Bacteroidia > Bacteroidales > SZUA-534 > CAZJCR01. The sequence continues at coordinate 497 of CAZJCR010000009.1, read as the reverse complement.
TTAATTATTGAACGCTAATGGCATTAAATTTACATTTCTCAACGCAGGCACCGCATTTTATACAAATTGATGCATCAATAACATGAGGACCTTTGCGTTCGCCGCTAATTGCACCAACCGGGCAAACGCGTGCACAGGCTGTACAACCTACGCAGAGTTCGGCATCAATAACATACTGCATTAAGTCTTTACAAACCCCGGCACGGCATTTTTTATCGACAACGTGTTCAAGGTATTCGTCGTAAAAATTATCGAGTGTTGACAATACCGGGTTTGGCGATGTTTGCCCTAAACCGCACAATGCTGTATCTTTAATTACCTGACTAAGGTTGCGAAGTTTTTCGAGGTCGTATTTTGTACCTTTTCCTTTGCAAATAGTATCGAGCATTTCGTAAAGCCGTTTGTTTCCTATACGGCAAGGTGCGCATTTTCCGCACGACTCTTCAACAGTAAAGTCTAAGTAAAACCTTGCTACCGATACCATGCAGTCGTCTTCG
>CAZJCR010000008.1:0-35696 GCA_964544385.1 uncultured Bacteroidales bacterium | reverse complement strand
TATAAATCGATTGAGAGAATCGCTCAATTTGGGAATAACTTAAATTTTAGCACTATTTAAACACTACTTAACCTATGCATAAATTTGTATTACTTATTAGTTGCCTGGTAATAAGCAATTTAGTTTTTTGTCAAAACCAAATTAACTACCAAACCCCTCCACAACCTATACTCGAGTTGCTAAACGCAAAAACAACACCGCAAGTTTTTACCGACAAACAAGGTAAATGGTTACTACAAGCTAACGAAATAAAGCTTTTACCAATAACCGAAATAGCAAAAAAAGAACTTGGTTTGGCAGGCTTACGCATAAACCCGGCATCGAACAGCAAAAGCCTTAAACCTTACTTCGATACACTAATTTTAACATCGGTAACCGACGGACGCGATTTTTTAATTACTGGCTTGCCACAAAATGCTTTACTTTCGGATTTTTTATGGAGCAACTGTAACAAATTTATAGCCTTTACAAACACTACACATAATGGTACCGAGCTTTGGTTTATTGATGTTTTATTAAAAAAAGCCGAAAAAATTACAGGTGCTATTATTAACAACACCCTTTGCAGCCAACCATTAACTTGGGTTAATAATAAATTACTTTTTACAGCCGTTTGCAATAACGGCAAATTGCCACCAGAGTTGCCAATTGTTCCAATAGGCCCAGTTGTAATGCAAAGCTCGGGCACTGTTTCGGCTGTACGTACTTATCAAAATTTGCTAACCTGCCAACACGACGAAAAACTGTTTGAATACTACACCAATTCGCAAATTACACTTACCGACCTAAAAGGAAACTCGAAACCAATTGGCAAACCAGGATTGTATTTACATGTAAAACCGTCGCCCGATAATAATTTCATACTTGTAAGCACTATAAAAAAACCGTTCTCGTACATTGTGCCATACACACTATTTGCCCATAAAACCGAAATTTGGGATATAGATGGAAACCTTTACCGCGAACTGTTTAACATACCATTAACCGAAAATTTACCGGCAGGTTTTTCAGCTGTGCCAAAAGGCCCCCGAAACGTTAACTGGAACCCTTGTAAGCCATCGTCGTTATACTGGGTTATGGCTGTTGACGGTGGCGACCCCAAAAAAAGTGCAGCCATACGCGACCGCCTGTTCACTTTCGACCATCCGTTCGACAATAAAGGCGTGCCATCGGCTGGTTTCGAAAAACGTTTTGGTAACATTTATTGGATAGACAATAACAATGCAATAACAATGGAATACGAGTGGGAAACACGCACCGAAACTATTAGTAAAATTGATTTAAGTAACAACACTCATAAAAAACAATTGCTTTTTGAATACAATTGGCAAGATTTATACAACCACCCAGGCAAATTTATGTTATCGTATAACAACTTTGGCCAGCCTGTTATAGCAACCGACAAACATAAAACCAACATTTTTTTACAAGGTAATGGCGAATCGCCGCAAGGCGCAATGCCTTTTATCGATAAATATAATTTAGCAACCGGTAAAACCGATAGGCTATGGCAAAGCAATAACCCTTATTACGAAAAAGCTATTACTTTTATCGATGCACAAAAAGGTGTGGTTTTAACATCACGCGAATCGGTAACCAACCCTCCAAACTATTTTGCCCGTAACATTACAACCGGCGAGGTTAACCAACTAACTAACTATCAAAACCCTTACCCACAGCTAAGCAAGGTTAAGCAGCAATTTTTAAAGTATAAACGCGCCGACAGCGTTCAATTAACAGCTACATTATATACACCACCAGGCTACTCGGTTGGCGACGGTTTACTACCTGTTATTATTTGGGCTTACCCTTACGAGTATAAAACAACAGCATCGGCTGGCCAGGTTAAAAGCTCACCAAACAAGTTTATTCAAATATCGGCACACTCGCCTTTATTTTGGATTGTACAAGGGTACGCGGTACTCGACAATACATCAATGCCTATAATAGGCGAAGGTAACAACGAACCTAACGATACATTTATAAGCCAGTTAACTGCTAATGCCCAGGCTGCCGTAAAATGTATCGATAGTATGGCTATTGCCGACATAAACCGAATTGCAATTGGTGGCCATAGTTATGGAGCATTTATGACCGCGAACCTGCTTGCCCATACCAATTTATTTGCCGCAGGCATTGCACGTAGCGGTGCTTATAACCGAACACTTACTCCTTTCGGGTTTCAATCGGAAGAACGCACGTTTTGGCAGGCAAAACAAACTTATATCGATATGTCGGCTTTTACTTATGCCAATAAAATTAACGAACCTGTTTTGTTTATTCATGGTGATAACGATAACAATTCGGGTACATTCACAATGCAGAGCGAACGTATGTACTCGGCAGTTAAAGGCAATGGCGGTACAACAAGGTTAGTTTTATTACCTTCCGAAAGCCATGGATATAAAGCAAAAGAGAGTATTTATCATATGTTATGGGAAATGGATACATGGCTTGATAAATACGTAAAAAATGCACCCATAAAATAACTTATTGTTAAGCTACTTTAATATGGTTGTATCGGTTGCTAAACGTAACAAAAAATGCCCCGAAAAACTGGCAATATTAGTTAAGTTTTGATAGTTTATTTTATCGGGAGTATCGCCAGGTGTATGATAATCGGGGTGTAAACCTGTAAAAAATACAAGTGCCGGAATATTTGAGCTGCTAAAACTATAATGGTCGGAACCACTATAAAATGTTTGCAAAACCTGCTTACCGGGGTGCGTTTTTATTTTAAAACCATCGGCTCTGTTTTTTTGATGTTTTGCTATTGATACCAATTTTTTTATATTTTTATTTGTGCGTAACAGATAAACATAATTCGGGGTTATACTATTTTTGTCGTCGTTTCGGCCAACCATGTCGTAATTAATATTAAGCAAGGTTTGGCTTAATGGCAACAATGGCTTACGAGTATAATGCAACGAACCTAATAGACCTAACTCCTCGGCCGAAAAAGCTATAAACAAAAGGTTACAATTTATATTAGCCCCGTTTTTAGCAGCATTAACTACAAACCGCGCCATTTCAATAATAGTAGCTACCCCCGATGCATTGTCGTCGGCACCATAATATGTTTCGCCCATTTCAACACCTAAATGGTCGTAATGTGCCGATACAACTATTGTTTTTGCACTTTTATTGGTATTGTATAATGCTGCTATGTTTTTTGAACCTAAATTTTGTATCGAATCGTTTTTATTAATAATACACTCAATACTAATTTGTTTAACTTTATTAAACTGCTTTTGGCTGGCAATTCTTTCAAGCTGGCTTGTGGTATAACCTAAAAATTTTTGTAAAACATTATCAAAACAAAAAAACACGTTTACCGAGTCGGCCATATCGGGGCAAACCCAGGCAAACTTTTTTTGTTCATCGATAATTGTCTGTAACTCGGGCATTAGCGCATATTGCTGCATGTAGTAATTGTTTTCCCAAGCTTTATTTATTTGGCTGTTATCGTTAGTTAGTAATACAAAAAACAGTTTGTTGCCAAACTTTTTGTTAACCTTTTTAATTGTCAAATAAGCACTGTCGACATTGTTGCAGATAAAGGCAATTGCTTTGTTTTTAACATCAAAACCTGCTATGTTTTGGTTGCTTGCATCGCCACAAAAAAACAAATCGGTTTTAATAGTATCGTTATAATTATGGTTCGATACATGAAAAAAATGCCATGGGCTAATAATAATGTTGTTATTATGTTTTACCATCGAAAAATCGGGGTGCCTGCGATAAATATCGAAATGCTGGAAATAACTATTATTGGCGGCCGGTTTTAAACCTATTGACATAAATTGGCCGGCAATGTAACTGGCGGCCATTTGCTCGCCAATTGTGCCAGTGGCCCGCCCCATTAACGAGTCGCTTGCCAAAATTCCCACATGTTGTTTTATGTTTTTGTAAAGGGCACTATCGGGCTGTCCCATAACTGTATGTAAACTTAAACTACATACAATTAATAAAGTTAGATGCTTATTCCTATTTAATGCAGTATTTTTAAATGGTCGAGCAAATTTTATCAACATAAACTTTTTCAAAATTTAATACTTACAATAAACAACTTTGGTTAAATAAGCCCTTTTAAGTATTGTACGCGGAGCTTTTCGTCAAACTTTTCGATAGCATACCTAAGCATTGTACGTGGCATTACTTTGTAATTGGTATTTAAAAAAGCAATCTCAGTATTAATATCGCGTTTGCCTATCTCGCGCAAACCCCAACCAACCGCCTTGTGTACAATGTCGTGTTTATTATCAATCAACAAGTTAGCTATTTGTAAAGGTATGTCGAATTTTTTTTGCCATATATGGTAAAAAGTTGCCAACATAGCAACCCTGTTAACCCACATTGATTTGTCGCGGGTAAATTGTATCAAAATATCGATATTGTTATTGTTTATAGCAGGGCCTAACAGTTTGTGTGCCGACGAGTCTACTAAATCCCAGTTGTTTACATATTGTAAATTTTGTAAATAAAGCTTTGTAATTAAGCTTTTTTGTTCAACTGTTGTTTTATAAAAACTATATTTTATGGTTAAAATATACAGAGCCAAAAGCCTTATTTCGTGAACTTTGTTTTGTAGTAAACTAAAGGCATTTTCAATCGATATGTTTTTGTACTTTTTAGCTAATTGCCTTAATACCGGGTTACTAACACCAATAAAAGTATCGCCAAAACCGTAACCGCCTTCGTAGCATTTAAAATATTTTGCAATAGCCTTAACCTTTTCGATATTTGTATTTTCAGCAACTTCGGCTATAATAACCTGTAAACAATCGGTTTGCATAATTGCTATTTGCCTCTTTTTAGCTCCTCAATATCAATTTGTAAACCTAAAAGGCCGGTAACACCTAAATGCTCAATTTTAAATGGTTTTTTAATTGTTCGAACAATCAGTCCGTCGAATTTGTCTTTATCGCCCTCTTCAAAAATTTCGGGTTTGCCTTTTGCAATTATTTCCTGTTCTTTTTCAAAGTATTTTTGGGCATCGCGTTTTGGATAGTAATCAAAATCCGATTTACCGATAATATCTTCGGCTTTTTTACCAAAAGCAGCAGCAACTTTATCGTTAGCAACAATAAACTTTCCGGTATCGTCTTTAATAAACACTTTAATTGGCAACTCATTTAGCAATTGCTGCATTAATTTCCATCTTAGCTCAATTTGCTCTTTAAGTTCTGTGTTGTTTTTATTTACTTTTTCAAGCTCTTCGGCTTTTGCATTTGCTTGTAGCTCAACCTCTTTAAGTTTCGAAATATTTTTCGATATTCCGAATGTGCCCATTATTTGTCCATCTTTAGTTAATAAAGGCATTTTGCTCGAGCTTGTCCAAATAACAGTACCATCGCGTTTTACCTCGCGTTGTAACTGGTCAATAAAACCTTTTCGTAATTTAATAATGCGCTGTTCGTCGTCAAAATATTTTTGGGCATTTTCGGGGGTGTGGAAGTCAAAGTCCGATTTACCAATAACATCTTCGTGTTTGTCGGTACTAAATAGCTCGAGCATCGAGTCGCTAATCCTAATAAACCGGCTTTCTTTATCTTTAAAATAAATATAATCGGGCAACGAAGTTAACAAGGCATCAAGCAGTGCTTTTTCCTGCATAAGCGATTCGTGCATTTGTTGGTTTTCGGAGTCACGTTTTTTAAGCTCATCTTGTGTAGCGCGCATCTCTTCAAGGTTTTGTTTAAGCGATTCGGCTTGTTGAATTGCCTCAATTTCGAGGTTTTTATATTCAGTAACATCTTTCGATATTCCCCATGTACCAATAACTTCGCCTTCGGCTGTTAGCAAAGGCATTTTTGTAACGCTGTTCCAAAGTTGCTTTCCGTCGTTTGTAACCTCTTTTTGCAGCATGTTAAGGAATCCTTTACGAGTGCGGATAATTTCCTGCTCATCGTTATAATATTTGCGTGCAAGGTCGGCAGCCTGATAATCAAAGTCGCTTTTACCAATAACCTCGTCAACACTTTTGGCGTTAAATATGCTCAACATTGAGTTGCTAATACGCAAAAATTTGCAGTCAAGGTCTTTAAAATAAATATAATCGGGCAACGACACTAACAAGGCATCGAGTAATGCATTTTGTTTGCGCATATGCTCCTGAAGTTCTTTATTTTGAGCCATTTGGCGTTGCAGGTCTTCTTGCGTGGCCTCCATCTCTTCAAGGTTTTGACGAAGTTCTTCTTCTTGAGCAGCAAGCTCTTCGCTTTGTTTTTGGCTGTCGTTTAAAAGTTTCGATGTGCGTTCGTTAATCCTCACGTTCGAAATTGTTGATGCAATATTTTCACCCAATTTTTCAACAAAACTAATTTCGTGTGGTTGTAACTCGTTAAACGATGCGAGTTCAATTACCCCATAAACAACGTCGTTTAAAATACATGGCACAATTAAAATGCAGCGTGGGTTCGATGTGCCAAGCCCCGATGTAATTGTTACATATTGGTCGGGGACCTCTTTAAGGTAAATCGGTTTTTTTTCGAACACGCAGCGGCCAATTAAGCCCTCGCCAACCGATATTTGTTTTTTCATTACTTTTTCGCGGTTGTAGGCTATTGCCGATGCTAACTCGTAGTAAGGGTTATCGTCGAGTGTGTCGTTAAGAACAAATAATGCACCTTGGTTTACTTTTAAATAATCGACTAAATTCGACATTATATTGAAACCCAATTTTTGCATGTTGCTTGTATCTTGCCGCAAAATTGCGCCAAACTCGGCTATTCCCTGTGTTGCCCAGTTGCGTTGTTCTTCCTCGCGTTTACGTAATTGTTCGGTTTCAAAGTTTTGTTTCAAACTTTTGCGCATGTTAAGCAGCGCAATTCCAAGTTCGTCTTTGTCGCTAAGTAAGTTGTGTTCTTTATCAAGGTTACCTTTACCTATTTCGGCTGCAAATAATTGTGTTTTTTGTAACCCTTCAATCATGTTTTTAACGCTTTGAACCATTGTTTGCAGTTCGTCGCCTGTTTTTATGCTTGTGTCTATCTCAACATTTGTATTACCTTTCGACAGTTCTTCGAGTGTGTTTGTAAGTTTTATAACACGTTTTGTTACCATTTGGGCTACGCGCCAAATTATTACCGATATTAACAATAAACCTATAATTGCTAAAATAATTGAACGTCCAAGGCTTTTTTTTGTCTGGCTTATATAGTTGTTTAGGTTTAACTGGGTTATGGTGTAAAAAATAGTACTATTATTAAATATTACCGGGTTAATTGCAAATAAAAGTTTATCGTTTTTTGTTAAATATAAAAACACATCGGATTTATTGCTTTTTATTTTTTCCGATAATTTGTGTTCGGTTTCAAGCTTAGGATAAACAGTATTAATGTCTTTTAAAACAAGTTTCTTTTCGATACCGTTAAAATACTTGCCATTAATATCAATTAAGGCAGCAGTAATATCATCTTTAATAATTATGTTTTTTAAGCTGTTTTCAAAATCGGTTAGTTTTATCGAAAAACCAAAGTATCCTAAAAGCTGTGTGCTTTTTGTTATTGGAACAACAATATTAAAGTAAGGCTCCCCGGCACGTAAAAAAATGTCGGAAACTGTATTTGTTTTGTTTATAATTGCTTTCCCGAATTTTTGCTCAAACTGGTCAATATTGTTGCTGTTTTGTTCAAGTATGCCATCGGTTACTGATGCGCTTATAAGCCTCCAGGCTGAGTTTACCTGTTTGTATTGCGAGTAATATGCTCCATCCCAAAGTATAAAAATATTTGAGTATACAACGTGTTTTTTTGCAAGCTTTAAAAGTAGTTGTTTTGTAACCGAGTCGGCAACAAGGGTATCATTGGTTAAATCGGCAATATTATCGCTAATTAATGTTGCAAAGTTGTTGTGCCCGTTAAAATAGCTTGCTGCCATATTGGCATAATTTGCAGCTGTTAATAGTGAGTATTCCGACGCATCTTTTTTAGTTTGCTTTATGTTTTTTATCGATATATAAAGGCCTATTACTAACAATAATGCAAAAACCGATATAAGCGTAAAAAACACTATTTTGGTTTGGAGGCTGTTTTTTATTTTCATTGTTATAGTTTTTGATAAATATAACTTGTGTTTTTATTGTGTTTACAAACGTTAAAAATAAATAAAATATTAGTAATATCTAATGTTTATAACTATAAAAAAAAATATATCGATATAGGGCAATAAATTGATTTTTTAAGGCCTTTGTTTACTTAGCAGTTATAGCAATTTATTAACGGCCAGCGGGTACATGGGTGTATTTTGGCACACGGCTAAAAAAACTTGTATTTGAAATTATTTTAAGGCTTTTAAATAATTATATTTTAAATGCCGGTGGGTAAAGCGTTTTATAAATAAACGGGTTAAGCTAAATAATTGAATTGGTTAAATAAATATTTAGTTAAAAAGCCAGGTTTCGGCTTCTTCAATTTTTGCAAATTTTTGTATTACTTTATTTGTATCTTTTGGTATTAGTTTATTTACCGACACTTCGCCAAAAATGTTTTGCGGTTTAACTAAGCTAATTTTTTCGTTATGTATTTTTTTTAATTGTGGATAAATATTCTGGTTAATCCAGTTAATGTCGTCGGTTTTTAAAACTTCAATTTTCGACGAATCGATAAGCATTTTTTTAACGTCGCTACGTTTACATAATTCAACAAGTTTGTCCATAAAATCGTGTACTGCCTGCCCGCAAAAATATCCCTCAACTGCAACATAGGCAGTTTGTTTATTTTGCATGTAAATAATACATGCCTGGTTATTACTGTAATATAACATAAAAAATTTTGGTTTGGTTTTGTACAAAAGCCAAAATTATCTATTAAAATTTATATGTCATTTTTACTAACATTATTTTGGTCATAAAAAAAACAACTATAAATCAATATAGCTGTTTTTTTTATGCAAATAAGTGTTTATTTTTTAAACAATAATATTATTATAGTTCGTGTTTAATAATAAAACTTTGTATTACACTGTCTAAGTTTGGTTCGCCAATCTCTTGTAACTCGTAAAAAACCCTTGTTGTTGGTTTGTTAATGTTAATAATACGGTTAAGGTCAATTGGGGTACCAATAACAACTGTGTCGCAAGGAGTGTTGTTAATAGTTTTTTCAAGGTCGGCAAGTTGTTGTTGTCCATAACCCATAGCAGGCAGCAATTTGCCAATACCCGGATATTTATTAAAGGTGTCAATAAGTTTCCCGACAATATAAGGCCTTGGGTCAATAATTTCGGCAGCACCAAATTTTTGAGCAGCTACAACCCCAGCGCCAATTTTCATTTCGCCATGAGTTAAAGTTGGTCCATCTTCAATAACTAAAACTCTTTTGCCTTTAATAAGGTTTGGGTTCTCAACTTTTATTGGCGACGCGCCTTCAATAACCATAGCCAATTGATTTACTTTATAAATGTTGTTTCTTAAAATTTGTATATTATCGGGCAATGCCGAATCAATTTTGTTAATTACAACCACATCGGCAAGCCTGAGGTTAACCTCGCCCGGATAATATAAAAGCTCGTGGCCTGCGCGGTGTGGGTCGGTAACTGTAATTGTAAGGTCGGGTTTATAAAAAGAAAAATCGTTATTACCACCGTCCCATAAAATAACATCGCAGCCATCGGGGTCGTTCTCGGCCTGGTCAATAATTGCCTGATAGTCGACACCCGAATAAATTACATTACCGTTAATAATGTAAGGTTCATACTCTTCCATCTCTTCAATGGTACATTTGTGTTTGGTAAGGTCGTTGAGCGTGGCAAAACGTTGTACTTTTTGTACAGCTAAATTACCGTAAGGCATTGGGTGTCTTACTGCTACAACTTTAAGGCCGTGGGCACCTAATAGTTTTACTATTTTACGCGATGTTTGGCTTTTTCCACAACCTGTACGTGTAGCTACAACAGCAATAAGCGGTTTTTTACTTTTTATTTGTGTTGCTTTTGGGCCTAACAACGAAAAACTTGCGCCTGCGGCATTAACTATTGCCGACAACGACATAACTTTTTGATAAGTAACATCGCTATAAGCAAATACGCACACATCAACGTTGTATTTTTCAATAATTTCGGGCAACTGTTGTTCGTTAAAAATAGGGATACCTTGTTTATATAGTTCACCGGCAAGCTCGGCCGGGTACTTTCGACCGTCAATATCGGGTATTTGTGCAGCAGTAAAAGCTACTACATTAAACTCGTTGTTATTGCGAAAATAGGTGTTGAAATTGTGAAAATCGCGACCGGCGGCCCCAATAATTACTACATTTTTAACTGACATATAACCTCCTTTTTTTTGTGGCTTTATTGCCATAATTCCAAAGTTAGGTTATTGTATAGTAGTTTTCAATTAAAAAAAATATGTTAAAAAAAATGTATGTTTAAAAAACATGTTTTTAATTATCAACAAATTACATTGATATTTTTTTGCTATTTACCACTTGCTTCAAAAACTGTTTTAAGTGTATAAATCATAATTTTTAAATCAACATATAACGACATGTTCTCAAGATAAATAACATCGTATTTAAGCCGTTCTATCATTTGGTCAACATTTTCGGCATAGCCAAATTTTACCTGCCCCCACGAAGTGATTCCCGGCCTTACTTTAAGCAACAACAGGTAGTGCGGGGCACGTTGTACTATTTGGTCAACGTAATATAAACGCTCGGGGCGTGGCCCTACAAGCGACATGTCGCCTTTAATAACATTATAAAACTGTGGCAACTCGTCGAACCGCATTTTGCGCATAAACAGTCCAAAAGGTGTTATACGGTTGTCGTTTTTGCTCGATAATGCAGGCCCGTCTTTTTCGGCATCAACATACATCGACCTGAATTTATATATTTTAAATTGTTTACCGCACCTTCCTACCCTATAGTGTGAGTATACTATTGGGCCTTTTGACGATAGTTTAACACCTATCGATAAAAATAACATAAATGGCAGTAAAATTATTAAGGCCAGTATTGCAGCGGCAACATCAATAACCCTTTTAAGGTTCTCTTGCCATGCTGGCATAAGTTCGTGCGACATTTCGATAAGCGGTACCCCAAAAATTGACGACATTTTTACCGAACCTGTTATTATATCGAGCAAATCGGGTATTGCTTTTATTATTACCCGTGTTGCTTTAACTTTTACCATTATTTTATGGATTTTTTCTCGCTCACCAGGTTCAATTGCTATTATAACTTCCTCAATTTTATTATCATTAATTATGTTAATTAAATCGGCGTGCGAACCTAAATGTTGCAGATAATCGCCCAAAGGGGCTTTTGAGCTACCATTTACGGTAACAAACCCTATTATTTCGTTCCCGGCACTTTTGGGCTTATTTATAAGGTCGTGATAAAGCTGTAATGCAAGTTCGTTGCTACCTATTATTAATGTCCTAAAACCTATAATATGGTTTTGTAAATTATGAATTGTTTGTGTTGTTAAAAACACCCGTGGTATATATGTTAAGCCAAAATGCCCGCCCAATAACACAAAAAACGATTGATAATAGTTGCGATATGTTACTATTGTATCGTCGAGTATTAATACAAAAAATATTATTATTACACCATATGTTGTTATAAATATAGTACGTCCAAGCTCTTGTAACCTTGATTTTCGGTAAACATTGTGGTACTCGCCTGCAACGTAATATAACAAAAGCCAAAATAGTGGTATTAATAATAAGCCTAAAAAAAATGTTTTATCGTAGGTGGTCGAAAACTCAAGCCCAAAATAAGGCATTTCAATAACCTTTTTACGGAATGTAAAAAGCAAAACCCACGCTAACATGGCTGCAATATAATCTGATATTACATATTTAAGTACTAATTTTGTAGGGTGCTTTTGTTTCAACTCGTTATTGTTTTTGTACAATTTTAATATTATCGATAAATATATTTGCCGTAGTGTCGGTGGTGCTTAGCAGGCTATAAAAAAATAACCTGTATTGCGTACCTGCCGAAAAATGCGCAAGCTCGCTAAATAAATCGATATAAATTTTTTTCCACTCGCTGCTCGGGTTTATTGTTACCAAAGGGGTGTTAACATCGGCCGACGATGGAATTGTTATACCAACGGTAAACGGAAAATCGCACTTGTAGTTTAATTCAATAAACATTCCCGGCGGGTCGGTAGTATTTGGTCTTTCAAACCAATCGTTTTGCCCGTTTAATGTATATGCTTCAAAATATTTTTTGCCTGCACCTAAAAATATTGCTCCACAACGCGTGCCCATAAAAGCATCGTTATTGTAAAAAACTATTGTAGTATCGCTGCTTGTAACAGGTTTTATTGATAAGCTGCTATTTTCAAAATTCTCGTTAAAGGCTAATTCTACCCAAGTATTGTCGTAGGCTGTTGACGGGCTTATGTTTATGCTTTGGCCTGGTTTTAATGTTACACTGGTTTTGTATTGTTTGTAAAAATTATAAATACAACGTGTTGCTGCTATACCATTTTTTTTTATGCCTGGCAGTATTATAATTTCCGAATTGCCCGATTGTAAAACAGGCACACTGGCTGGTAACTCAAACGACCCTGCTAACTTACCATCTACATAAACCCATGCATCGGTAATACCAATATTATTGTCGGTGGTAATTGTAAAGTTATTGATATTAATATATGCAGGTACGCCTTCATCTTTATTACACGATGTAAGTGCAACTACAAACAAAACGACTATTGACAACCTTATTAATTGTTGCATTTAGTTTTTTTATTTATTAACGATTATTTTTTTTAGATATTGCAAAGAAAACAATAAAAGCTATCAAAATATATTAAAACAAACTTTTATTTTTTCTTTAACTTTTTCAATAACCTGCTGGGTTTGTAACTCAATAAATAAGTTGCTTTGAGGTTGTCTAAAGTGTAGTATATTTAGGTAAAAAGCGTGTATTTGCTGCTCAATACCTGCAATAATGTTATTATTAGTACAGTAAAAATTGTTGATGTAATTTTGCCCGTTAATTGTTTCGATATAATTATTATCAACAAAGTTTAGGTTATGTATGCTATTATACCCAAAAACCTGTATCTGGTGTTCAATTGTTTGTCCAACAGCATCAACCATTACTTTGGCGTAAGTTCCATTATCAAAATCAATACGTACGTCAATAAAGTCGGGCAACTGATTAAATATAGCGAGCGAATTACAGTTAACTTTGCGAACACCCGAGCGTTGCATCATAAAAATTGCGCTAATTTGTGCCCTTACTGCATTTATTATTTTTTTATTATCGATAATTTTTTTGCGTATCTCAATAAGGTATGGAGCAATGTTTTTATCGGTATAAAAACTAAATAACGACGAGGCAAAAAATGGATGGCCAACCTGTATAGTTTCATTAGCCTCAGTTGCTAAATTTATAAGATACCGTATTTCGTTAGGCGAAAAATTGTAACACCCGCTTAAATATACTTGTTTCGATAGTTTTATTGCCTCAACAACAAGGTTATAAATTAGCTTATCGGCCGAGGCAAAAATTACAACATCACATTTTTTTAAAAAATCGGTGTAATTATAAAAAACAGGGAAAAGGTAGGCCGGTCCAACCAACTCGTTTTGAAAGCCGGGGTCGTAAACCCCTGTTAACAAAAAACCATTATGCCCTTCAATAACCTGAATATACTCTTTGCTGCCGCTTATTCCAACTATACCTGTTTTTAGCATTTAAATATTATTTAAATGCAAAACTAAATTTTAATTAAAAGTAACAACGCAACACATATATATTGTTATTAACGCTTTGTTGTTAATAAAACATTAACTTTTACCTAATTTGAGCGGTTGGAGCTAAGCAAACAAACACTTTACTTAGGTATAACCCCGATGTTGAGTTTGTTGTATTTCACTAACGAAATGTAGTGAAATACTTAAAAACCTAAATCGATGGTTTTACTAACTACATTAAACTATACCCTCGCGTAATATATCGTGAATATGTATTATACCTAAGTATATATTGTTTTTTAATACAATAAGTTGTGTAATATTGTTTGCTTTCATTAACTCGTATGCATTAACAGCAAGCTCGTTTTCGTCAATTATTTTGGGTTTATTACACATAATATCGCTTGCTGTTAGCATGTTTACCTGTTTCCCCGAGCCAAGCATACGCCGCAAGTCGCCATCGGTTATAATTCCATCAACATGCTCATTGTCGGCACTTACAACAGTTGCGCCCAGCCGTTTCGATGTCATTTCGATAATAACTTTATCGATACTGCTTTTTGGTGTAACAATTGGCCGCTCGTTATTAATATATAAATCGCTAACCCGCATATAAAGCCTTTTACCAAGCGAGCCACCGGGGTGATAACGGGCAAAGTCGCCGGGTGTAAAATTACGGTAATCGAGCAGTGCTATTGCAAGGGCATCGCCCATAACCAATTGTGCTGTGGTGCTCGATGTTGGGGCTAAATTATTAGGGCAGGCCTCTTTATCTACATAGGCATTTAAAACATAATCGGCCTGTTTGGCAAGTATCGAACTAGTATCCGACACCATACCTATAAGTTTATTTCCGCCTGCCTTTAATAATGGAATTAGCACTTTTATCTCGGGTGTATTGCCACTTTTCGACAAACAAATAACTACATCGTTTTTTTGAATAATACCTAAGTCGCCATGAATTGCATCGGCAGCATGCATAAATATAGCCGGCGTGCCGGTTGAATTTAATGTTGCCACAATTTTTTGGGCAATAATTGCACTTTTGCCAACACCTGTAATTACAACGCGCCCTTTGCTTTGATAAATAGTTTTTACCGCGTTGGCAAAATCGTTATTTACATAATTTATTAAGCTGCCAATTGCTTTAAGTTCATTTTCGATTGCACATTTTGCAACATTAATAATATCGGTGTTTGTTTTCACGTTACTAATAAATATAAAATTTTATGCAAAGGTATGTGTTAAAATGTATCCTACAAATAATGCAATAATTACATTATTATAAGTTTTTTTTCTTATATTAGATTAAGAACAAAAGATTACATTAACTACTTTTGTTGTCCTTTTTTTTTGTTGATAAGAAATATAATATGGAATTAACATCGTTACTAAAAAAGCATTTTGGGTTTAATACTTTTAAAGGTAATCAAGAGGCAATAATAAAAAACCTACTCAATAAACGCGACACATTTGTACTAATGCCAACCGGTGGCGGCAAATCGTTATGCTACCAATTACCGGCAATAATACAAGAAGGCACAGCTATAATAATATCGCCACTAATAGCCCTTATGAAAAACCAGGTTGATGCAATAAGGGGTTTTAGCGAGGAGGACGGTGTTGCCCATTTTTTAAATTCGTCGTTAACAAAAAGCGAGATACAAAAAGTTAAGGACGATATTATGGCACAAAAAACAAAAATGTTGTTTGTTGCACCCGAATCGCTCACTAAAGAAGACAATATTAAATTTTTACAACAAGTAAAAGTATCGTTTTATGCTATCGACGAGGCACATTGTATATCGGAATGGGGGCACGATTTTAGACCCGAATACCGCCGCATAAGGCCAATTGTTGAACAAATTGGGCAAGCCCCTATTATTGCGCTTACAGCTACTGCTACGCCAAAAGTACAACACGATATTCAAAAAAACCTTGGAATGTTAAATGCCGACATTTTTAAATCGTCGTTTAACCGCCCAAACCTTTTTTACGAGATTAAACCTAAAGGCGACGCAGCCAAAGACATAATAAAATACATTAAAAACAACCCCGGAAAATCGGGTATCATTTACTGCCTTAGCCGCAAAAAGGTTGAAGAACTTGCCGAAACCTTAAAAGTTAACGGGATAAACGCATTACCTTACCATGCAGGAATGGACTCGTCGACGCGGTCGAAAAACCAGGACAAATTTTTGATGGAAGAGGTTGACGTTATTGTAGCAACAATTGCTTTTGGAATGGGTATCGACAAACCCGATGTAAGATTTGTTATACACTACGACATGCCCAAAAGCCTTGAGGGATATTATCAGGAAACCGGCCGAGCCGGGCGCGATGGTGGCGAAGGCCATTGTATTGCATACTACTCGTACAAAGACATTCAAAAACTCGAAAAATTTATGCAGGGCAAGCCTATTGCCGAACAAGAAATTGGCCGGCATTTATTGCTCGAAACTGTTTCATACGCTGAATCGGCACTTTGCCGGCGTATACACTTGTTACATTATTTTGGCGAAGATTACAACGAACAGAATTGCGGAACATGCGATAATTGCGTAAACCCAAAAGAACAATTCGAAGGTAAAAATGACATTGTTACTGTTCTAAAAGTTGTTTTAGCTGTTAAAGAATATTTTAAAGCCGACCACGTTGCAGCAATTATCAGCGGTAATGCAAGCTACTCGGTAAAATCGTTTAAACATCATCATATACCCGAATTTGGAATTGGCAAAGACAAAGATGTAAAATACTGGAACGCAGTTATACGTCAGGCTCTTATTGCAAAGCTACTTACCAAAGACATCGAAAATTACGGGTTATTGCGGGTTACTCCTGCCGGCAAACAATTTATCGATAAACCATACTCGTTTATGTTGGTTAAAGACCATGATTACGAAAAAGCCGAAGAGGAATTTGCGAATCCCGGTAACGGTGGTGGTTCGGCCGACCCTGTCCTTTTTTCGATGCTTAAAGATTTACGTAAAAAAATTGCCAAAGATAAAAATATACCACCTTTTGTAATTTTTCAAGACCCATCGCTCGAAGACATGTCGATACATTACCCCATAACTATTGAGGAAATGCAAAATATGACTGGTGTAGGGGCAGGCAAGACACAACGGTACGGCAAACCTTTTATCGAACTTATTAAAAAATATGTTGACGAGAACGAGATTGACCGACCTATGGACATGGTTGTTAAATCGGTTGTTAATAAATCGGGCCTAAAAGTACACATCATTCAGAGTATCGACCGCAAGATACCGCTCGATGCTATTGCAGCTTCAAAAGGTATTGATATGAATGATTTACTTAAAGAAATTGAAGCTATTGTTTTTTCGGGTACCAAAATTAATATCGACTATTATATTAACGAAGTTATTGACGAAGAGCGACAGGACGAAATTTACGATTACTTTATGGAAGAAGCCCAATCGGAATCAATTGAAGAGGCTCTTAAAGAATTAGGCGAAAACGATTTTTCGGAAGAAGACGTGAGGTTAGTACGCATTAAATTTATTTGCAACGAAGGAAATTAGCTTAATCACAAATTGAGCGATTCGCTCAGTCGACTTTGGCTTTGTAAGTATTTCACTTAGCATTTTGAGTTAAACGCAAAAAACTCACAATGGGGTTATGCCAAAGTATATTGATAATTCGCTTTGTATAAACGGTACAATTTAGGTTAAAAAACGAGGGGAAATTTTTACACCCCCTCGTTTTTTTGTGTTTTAAAGCCTGGCTTTTATAGCTTTTGTTTCAGCCTCGAAACCTGGTTTTTCTAATAATGCAAACATGTTCTTTTTATAAGCTTCAACTCCGGGTTGGTCAAACGGATTTACGCCTAAAATATAGCCCGATATTCCACAAGCAATTTCATAAAAATAAATAAGTTGTCCTAAATAATACTCGTTAAGTTGTGGTATTTCAACCCTTATATTTGGCACACCACCATCAACATGGGCAATGCTAGTGCCAAGTTCGGCCATTTTATTTACCTGGTCAAGGCGTTTGCCTGCCAAAAAATTAAGGCCGTCAAGGTTTTGGTTATCGGCTTCGATAATTAATTGGGTGTCGGGTTTGGCAACCGACAAAACTGTTTCGAACAAAAAGCGTTGCCCTTCTTGTATATATTGCCCCATGCTGTGTAAATCGCTTGTAAAATCAACACTTGCCGGAAAAATACCCTTACCATCTTTTCCTTCGCTTTCGCCATAAAGTTGTTTCCACCATTCGGCAAAATAATGAAGTTTTGGATTGTAATTTGCCATTATCTCAACAGTTTTACCTTTTGCAAGTAATGCATTACGCACAGCAGCATAAACAGCCGCAGGGTTTTTACTAAATTCAACTTCACAATTAGTAAGTGTTTGCATATCAACAGCACCTTTTATTAGTTGCGTAATGTCGAAACCGGCAATTGCAATTGGTAATAAACCTACCGGGGTTAAAACACTAAAACGTCCTCCAACATCGTCGGGTATTATGTATGTCTTATATCCCTCTTGTGTAGCTAAAGTTTTTAGTGCTCCTTTAGCTTTATCGGTAATTGCAACTGTACGTTTAATGGCTTCGGCCTTGCCAAATTGTGTTTCAAGGTCGTTTTTTAAGATGCGGAAAGCAATAGCAGGTTCGGTAGTTGTACCACTTTTTGATATTACTACAATACCCCACTTGTTTTTGCGCAAAATATAACGCAACTCGTTCATATAGTCTTCGCTAATATTTTGACCTGCAAAAACAACTAATGGGCTATTACGCTCTTTTAGCTGAATAAAATTATCGTTAAGGGCGTCGATTACAGCTTTAGCACCAAGGTACGAACCGCCAATACCAACAACAACAACAATATCGCACATTTTTTTAAACTCGTTGGCGGTTTGTTGTATGTCGTTTAAATTATCGAAAGTTATTGACGATGGCAGGTTAACCCAGCCCAAAAAGTCGTTCCCTTTACCGGTTTTATTGTAAAGGGCTTTTATATGTTCGTTTATTTGCCCTTTGTAACCCTCAATATCTTTTTCAGAAATAAAATTAAGGGTTTTTGAATAATCAATTGAAATGTTTGCCATTGTTATTGTTTTGTTAAGTTAATCGGGTGGTTAATAAATCGATAGTTTTTTTTGGCGATTGTTTTTGATAAAGGATATTATAAACGGCATCGGCAATTGGCATTTCAACGCCAACTTTTTTGTTTATTGCATTAAGGCAGTCGGCTGCATAATATCCTTCGGCAACCATGTTCATCTCGCTTTTAATATACTCAACGGAGTAACCTTTACCAATCATTGTTCCAAAATGCCGGTTTCGGCTAAATTGCGAGTATGCTGTTACCAACAAATCGCCTAAATATGCACTATCTTTAATATTGCGGCTAATAGGGTAAACTGCATCGGTAAACCGTTTCATCTCGCGTATGGCGTTCGATATTAATACAGCCTGAAAGTTGTCGCCATAGCCTAAACTAATGCAAATGCCACTGGCTAAAGCATAAATGTTTTTTAATACTGCGGCATACTCGGTACCAATAATATCGTCGCTTAAGGTTGTACGTATATAATGGTTTTTATATAAATTCGATAATGCATTTGCTTTTTCGGGTTGTTTAAAAGCCAGGGTAAGGTACGACAACCGCTCAAGGGCAACCTCCTCGGCATGGCAAGGCCCGGTAATAATGCCTATTTGCTCGTATGGTATTTGGTACTTTGTATGCATGTACTCGCCAACCAAAAGGTTATCGCCCGGAATAATACCTTTTATTGCCGAAACTACTGTTTTGTTTTTTAATGGCAATGTAAGCCCTTGTAAAGCTACTTTTAAATAAGCCGATGGTATTATTAAAAACAAAGTATCGCTGTTGCTTACAACATCATCAATATTGTTGCTCAGGTTTAATAATGATTGGTTAAATTCAACCGAGCTTAAGTAACTGGGGTTATTGCCCAATTTTTGCAGATGCTCAATAACGTCGGGTTCGTTTATGTACCAGTTTATTGGTACTTTTTTTTCCTGAATAATTTTTGCATTGGCAGTAGCCCAACTGCCACCACCAATAATTCCTATCCTACCTAAATCAAACATTATAATATATATTTAGGGCGGTAAATATACAACAAAATGGGTTATTGAGTAATTTGGTTGGCTTTATAATTTTATTGATATGCTTAAATTATTGTTTTACAACCTCGAACCCAAACGACTTAATTGCCCGTTCGTCGGGGGGTATCGACATTATCCAATCGGTAATAAGTTTATAATCGACATCGCCGGTATAAGGAATATCGCGTTTTAGCAAAACAAATACCAGCCTGTTTGTCTCTTTTTTGGCACCCCCTGCATCAAGTGTTATTTCAATTTTTTGAGGAAACTCGTAGGTTTCGTTTGCTTTTAACATGAACGATTGTTCCCAGTTATTAGGAAATATTATAAAATCCTCGGTTGCAAACATAAATACTCGTAAATATGCATCGCCCGACGACCACACTTTAAAGGTTAACAAATCGCCCTCGGTATACATCATTTTAATACCA
The DNA here is from genome assembly GCA_964544385.1 of uncultured Bacteroidales bacterium. Lineage (GTDB taxonomy): Bacteria > Bacteroidota > Bacteroidia > Bacteroidales > SZUA-534 > CAZJCR01. Next base: position 15,500 of record CAZJCR010000008.1, on the reverse strand, counting down.
TCAATTTTCGATTCAAACATTAAATCTTTTGATGTTTTGTACTCAACAACAGTGCAGTTTATTGTTACGGTTACTTTAATATTACCTTCGGGGGTAAACTCGTTATTATGTGTTACTATCTCAACATTTTTTACATTGCCTTTAATGTTCGACAATATGTCGCTGGTAAATAAATCTGACATTTTACCATCACTTTCGGACCTAAAATAATCAGAGTATGAGTTAATGTTTTCTTCAATACCGGCAGCTTTTAGTGCTTCAATTTTTGCTTTATCGATAGCCATTTGCTTAACTTGTTCGGGGGTTTGGGTTCCGCTGCCAACAGCCCATGTAGTAATGTTCTTTATTTTATGCTCCTCGGTTTTATTACGTTGCGCTAACACCGATATTGATAATGTCGAAAACAAAACTAAAACAATTAGTAACCTGGTTCTCATTTGTTAGTAATTATATTTATTAATTTAACTATAAAAATTGCAAACATTTATATTTTATTGCTATGTTGTTTTTTTAGGTTGTTAACTTTAATTTGAATGTATTATTTGTTAAAATTTAACTCTTAAAAAAATACGCGATGCAATATATTAAATTAATTATTAATAACATTGGTTTCAACAAATTGGCCTTCGGAAAGTTTAAATACCGACCAATTGTTGCCAACACCGTTTTGAGGTATTTGAAAAACATACAAAAGTTTACCTTGTGCAAATACTTTTACGGTAGCTTTTGAGTTCGATAAGCCTTTTGAGTTTGGGTTTGCACGGTTAGTAAAATCGGTAACCACATATTCATAAGTTGCTAAATCATCAACATTTTTAACTGTAATTGTTTCGGGGCCAAATCCGTCCATATCGTCGCGGTCGAGCTCGCCGGTACCATCGGCCAAAACTCGTGTTTTACGGTACGATATATGATATACATTTTGTTTAATAAAATTTGCATCTAAATCTTTGGGTACAGCATCCCAGTCTAAAACAATGCGTATATGTTTTAAATCGAGTATTGGACTAACTGAGAAGCGGTTAAACCACAATGTACCGGCAATAACTTCAACCTTAAAAACGCTTGTAATAAAACCTTTACACGTGAATTTTACAGTAATAAAACCGTCGTTTTCGGGTATTTCAAAAAGAATTTTTCCTTCATCGTCGGTAGTATACTCCTGTTCATCAAATAATATTACCGATGCTCCTGGTATTGGGTCGCCGGTAATTGCATTAAAAAAACGTAATGTAAGGTTTTCGTTCTCAGCCTCTTCAATTACATCGTCAAATTTATTGCTAAATTTTTTACGGGTATCTTGTGCTTCAGTAATGTTAATTACAACAAAGCATAAAAATGTGAATAATATAAGTTTCATGTGCTAATAAATTATAGTTAAAAGTAACTTTTTTGCGTGTATTTTCAAACTATCAATACGCATACATTGACACTAATAAATTAAATTTAGTTGCGCAAAATTTTAATAATTATTATGGTATTCGATAATAAAAAACCCGGCACAAATATATGCCGGGTTGCATTATATATCAAAAATATTACTCAATGTTGGCCTGAGCAGCTGCTAAACGAGCAATTGGCACCCTGAAAGGTGAACACGAAACATAGTTCATTCCAACTTTATGACAAAATTTTACCGACGATGGTTCGCCGCCATGTTCGCCACAAATACCAACTTTAAGATTGTTTCGTACTGCACGGCCTTTTGTAGTTGCCATTTCAACAAGTTGTCCAACTCCGGTTTGGTCTAACTGTTGGAACGGGTCGGTTTTTAAAATGCCTTTATTGATGTAAATTGGTAAAAATTTACCTGCATCGTCGCGCGAGTATCCAAATGTCATTTGGGTTAAGTCGTTTGTTCCAAACGAGAAAAATTCAGCATCATTTGCAATCTCGTCGGCAGTTAAAGCGGCACGTGGTACTTCAATCATAGTACCTACCGAGTAATCGACTTTAACATTTTTTTCGGTTTGTACTTGTTGTGCAACCCTGCGTATAATTTCTTCCTGCATTTTAAATTCTTTTGCAGTGCCAACTAACGGTACCATAATTTCTGGTTTCGGGTCTTTTCCTTTAGCTTTTAAATCGCAAGCAGCCTCCATAATAGCTCTTGCCTGCATTTCGGTAATTTCGGGGTAAGTATTTCCTAATCTACAACCACGGTGGCCTAACATTGGGTTGAACTCGTGTAGTGCGTCAACTTTCTCTTTAACAATATTAACGTCAATACCAAGTTTTTTCGCCATCTCGGCTTGAGCTTCGGGTTCGTTAGGGGTAAATTCGTGTAATGGTGGGTCAAGTAGCCTGATTGTAACCCCAAGTCCATCCATAGCTTCAAGTATACCATAAAAATCGTCGCGTTGCATAGTGAGCAGTTTTTCGAGTGCCTTTTTGCGGCCGGTAACATCATTGGCTAAAATCATTTCGCGTACAGCCCAAATGCGGTCGCCTTCAAAAAACATGTGTTCGGTACGGCACAACCCAATACCTTTTGCACCAAATTCGCGGGCAATTTTTGCCTCGTTAGGTGTATCGGCATTAGTACGTACATGCATTTTTGTGTATTTTTCGGCTAAGGCCATAAGTTTTCCAAAATTACCCGATAACTCAGGGTTAACTGTTCCAACTTTACCCTCGTAAACTTCACCTGTCGAACCATTTAAACTTATCCAGTCGCCCTCGGCATATTTAGTGCCCTTAATTGTCATAACGCGTGTTTTGTAATTAACATTTACATCGCCAGCCCCCGACACACAACATTTACCCATGCCCCTTGCAACAACAGCGGCGTGCGATGTCATGCCACCACGTGCTGTTAAAATTCCCTGGGCAGCGTGCATTCCACGCAAGTCTTCGGGCGAAGTTTCAACACGTACTAAAATAACTTTCTCACCTTTAGCTGCCCACTCTTCGGCTTCGTCGGCAAAAAATACAATGCGGCCTGTTGCTGCACCTGGCGATGCTGGTAAACCTTTAGCCAGGGTTTTTGCCGATGCTATTGCCGATTTTTCGAATACCGGGTGTAATAATTCGTCGAGTTTTGCTGCATCTTGGCGTTTAAGAACAGTTTTTTCGTCAATAATTCCTTGCTCAAGCATTTCGATAGCTATACGCACCATGGCAGCCCCGGTACGTTTGCCATTGCGTGTTTGTAACATCCAAAGTTTTCCGTCCTGAATGGTAAATTCAAGATCTTGCATGTCTTTATAATGGTCTTCGAGTTTTTGTTGAACCATGTTAAGTTGTTTATAGGCTTCGGGCATTGCCTCTTCGAGCGATGGGTATTTAGAGGCTCTTTCGGGTTCGGGTATATTTTGCATTTTGGCCCAACGCTTTGAGCCTTCGATAGTAATTTCCTGAGGAGTACGTACGCCGGCAACTACATCTTCGCCTTGAGCATTAATTAAATATTCACCATTAAAAATATCTTCACCAGTAGCGGCATCGCGCGAAAACGCAACTCCGGTTGCCGACGTGTTGCCCATGTTTCCATATACCATTGCCTGAACGTTAACGGCTGTACCCCACTCTTCGGGTATTTGCTCAAGTTGGCGGTATAGCTTTGCACGCTCAGTATTCCACGAATCGAAAACTGCACAAATCGCGCCCCATAGTTGATCCCATGGATTTGTAGGAAAATCGAAACCTGTTTGTTTTTTTACAACATTTTTAAATGCTTCAACTAAAGTTTTTAAATCATCAACAGTAAAATCAGTGTCTGATTTATAGTTTTTGTGTTCTTTTATCTTGTCCATCTCAATTTCAAATGGGTTATGCTCGCCTTTTTCGGCTGCTACTCCCATAACTACATCGCCGTACATTTGAATAAACCGGCGGTACGAGTCCCATGCAAAGCGGGGATTTCCCGATTTTTCGGCCAAAATATTAACAGCGTCGTCGTTCATTCCTAAGTTTAAAACTGTATCCATCATGCCCGGCATCGAAACGCGTGCACCAGAGCGTACTGACACTAACAACGGGAAACTCTCGCCTTTTGAACCGAACTTGGCATTCATTACTTTCTCGGTGGAGGCTATACCAGCTTCAACTTCGTTTTTAATTAATGCAACAACTGCATCTCTTCCTAACTGGTTGTATTCGGTACAAACCTCGGTTGTTATTGTAAAACCAGCAGGCACCGGAACACCAATAAGGTTCATTTCGGCAAGGTTTGCCCCTTTCCCGCCTAACAAATTTTTCATATCTGCCTTACCTTCGGCCTTTCCATTGCCGAAAGTATAAATTCGCTTCTTTTGACTCATAATGAATTGTATTTACAGTTTTTAGTAATTTAATTTGTTATTTTAATTTTTAGTTATCATATGTTTTATTACTGTTTTAAGGCTTTAAAAGGTAAAGTTAATAAAGCATAGTAAATTTACAATATTTTGTAATAAAGTGTATTTTAAAACATATATTACTACTTTAGGCTATAACAATATCAAATTTTTACCTAAGTTGAGCTGTTGGAGCTAAACGAACAAACGCTTTACTTAGGTATAACCCCGATATACAGTTTGTTGTATTTCACTAACTAAGTGTAGTGAAATATTTACAAAATCTAAATCGATTGAGCGAATCGCTCAATTTGGGTTTTAATGAGTTTTTTAAATACAATATTTTAAATTTATCCGTTCTTAAAATACTTTTAGCTATTAACATTTTTTTCACTAATAGTATTAATTTTATGTTTATTTTATCAATAAATTTTTTAATGATGATTTAAAAACATGTAATAAATTTCCTATTTTTTTTATGTATTAACTTAACAAATTAACAAGTATGAAAAGATACCTAATTATTTTAATCCCTTTTTTATTTGCCATGTGTAATGGCATAAGTAAAAAAGAGGCTGCACTTATGAACGAATCGGACAGTTTACAGCGCGTTATTGTTAATAAAGACTCGGCTTTATATGCTTTTTTAGAGACATACAACTCAGTTGAAATGAATTTACAAGCAATTAAAGAAAAAGAAAACATAATTACATTAACAGCAGCCAGTAGCGAGAATAAGCTTTCGCGCGAAGAGAAGATAAACAACGATATAAACCAAATTTATGAAATGATGCTGAAAAACCGCGAAAAGGTAGCCCAATTAGAGCAACGGCTTAAAAACTCGCAGTTCCAAAATAAAGAATTACAAAAAGCTATTGAAAATATGCGTATGCAAATAGTTGCAAAAGATTCGGAGATAATTGAATTGCATCAACAATTGCGCGATTTGAATATTGTTGTTAATACAATGGCTTACAAAATTGACACGCTCGAAATTTTAAACCACGAAAAAGACAATTTAATAAAACAACAAGACGATGATATTAATACCATTTATTATTTAATTGGTAACGAGCAAGAACTTACAGCAGCAAAAATTTTAGATAAAAAAGGACTTTTTTCATCAAAGAAACTTAATAACGACTTTGATAAAAGCCTGTTTACTAAAGCCGATTTGCGCGAATTAAAAAAAATCGATATAAATGCAAAAAAAATTAAAATAATTACCAGTCATACATCATCGGCATATACTTTAATTGGCGAAAAACCTGTTGAAAGTATCGAAATTACAGACCCAAAACAGTTTTGGGAAGTATCAAAATATTTGATAATTGTGGTTTATCAATAATTAATCATTATATTTATTGTACCATTAAACTTTAGTTTAATGGTGGGTTAACAGGTAAAACAAAAGTTTCGAAAAAAATACAAAAATGACAACAAAACCATTCTTTATTTGGGACAACCCGATAAAACTGGAGTTCGGCAATATTAATTTCAATCGCTATATTGAGGTTTTAGTTGGTGCTGGCAGTTTATATTTTACAATACCAAATAAAACAAAATGCCTTATAAACGACCCAAATACCGACCTTATTCAGTTTTATCGCAATGCTGGTAATAAAGAATTTATTGATGAGATAACCGTTTTTTCGTTTCAATGGAAACTTATTGAGCGTTTTTCACTCGATTCGGTAAACGAGCTATTTCAATCGTTTCTTGATTACTCTGATGGGATAATTTCGAAAACTGACCTTAATTTTATTGTTAGGGCAATAATTTTAATGCACCTTGATAACCCAAAATATTTAACATTTACTAAACACGACTTTGTAGTTAGTTCCGATATGTTTATTAATTCAATTATTAAATGTATTGTTCAGGAACTCGACAGGCTTAAAACCAAAGTTGATAAAGAGAATTTTACACCATCGGCATCCGATGAGTTTATCCGAAACATTGAAACTTCATTCCGTTGCGGTTTTTATTCTCACTTTTTAAATTTATATAACTGGAAAAAACTCGACTTAGTTAGCAATATTTCGGAACCAAAATTAACAGCTATTTGGTTTTTTTTATCGCAAGTATCAAATGGAGCTAAAATACAATACGATAAAAATGGTAATATTAAGAACCAATATGGAGGCGAAAGTTTTAATTACTATAATTTTACGCCAGTAATTGATTCAATTATTAACAATAAAATACAATCGCGAATTGAAAACACTATATTCTGGAATATGACTCCCGAATTGTTTTTATCAACATTTAAATTTGAGCCCGACGACTTTGTTGTTCTGAACCTAACCGACGATAATCAAATTTACTCAACGAATAACCGTTTTTATAAAGAACAATACATAAATTTGATCACAATATTAAACAAGTTAAACAATAAATGGGTTGTATTAACCGACACTGTACCCGATAAATCTTTAGAGTTAAATATTACAGAGGTAATGGTGAAAAACCCTAAACAAATAACAAAAAGTATTTATATGCTTAAAAAATATTTGTAATTAAATAAACAACGTACTATATGTACAAAAGGCTGTCCAAAATTATATGGACAGCCTTTTTAGTATAAAAAATTAATAGCTAATTTTATTTTTTATAGCCATAAATAGCTAAATCGCCAAGCTCTTCTTCAATGCGGAGTAGTTGGTTATATTTAGCCATACGGTCGCTACGGCTCATTGAACCAGTTTTAATTTGGCCTGAGTTTGTAGCTACGGCAATATCGGCAATTGTTGCGTCTTCGGTTTCGCCCGAACGGTGCGATGTAACTGAAGTATACCCGGCACGATGTGCCATTTCAATTGCATTTAAAGTTTCAGTTAATGTTCCAATTTGGTTTACTTTAATAAGTATTGAGTTGGCACAATTTTCTTTAATACCTCTCGACAAATAATCAACGTTAGTTACAAATAAATCATCGCCAACTAATTGGCATTTTTTGCCAATTTTATCGGTAAGAATTTTCCAGCCATTCCAGTCACCTTCGTCCATACCGTCTTCAATTGAATCGATAGGGTATTTTGAAATTAGTTCAGCCAAATAAGCTGCTTGTTCTTCGCTGTTGCGTTTAGCACCTTTATCGCCTTCAAATTTGGTATAATCATAAATACCATTTGAGTAAAACTCCGATGATGCGCAGTCTAAAGCAATAGTAACATCTTTACCAGCTTTATAACCTGCATTTTCAATAGCTTTAATTATCGACTCTAAAGCGTCTTCGGTACCATTAAGTGTAGGTGCAAAACCACCCTCGTCGCCAACAGCTGTACTAAGGCCTCGGTCGTGCAATACTTTTTTAAGGCTGTGGAATACTTCAGCTCCCATACGTAAACCTTCACGGAAACTTGCAGCACCAACAGGGCGGATCATAAATTCCTGGAAAGCAATAGGTGCATCAGAGTGTGAGCCACCATTAATGATATTCATCATCGGGACAGGTAATGTAACAGCATTTGCACCGCCAATATAGCGATATAATGGTAAGCCAACATATTCGGCGGCGGCTTTGGCTACTGCCAGCGATACGCCTAAAATTGCATTAGCGCCAAGCTTACTTTTAGTTTTTGTGCCATCTAAAGCTAACATTTTTTTGTCGATACCTACCTGGTCGGTAACTACCCAGCCAAGTAATTCGGGTGCAATAATGTCGTTAACATTTGTAACAGCTTTTAAAACACCTTTACCAAGAAAACGTTTTTTATCGCCATCGCGCAGTTCCAGTGCTTCGTTTTCACCAGTTGAGGCACCCGAAGGAACAGCAGCGCGACCAATTATACCACAATCGAGTGTAACATCAACTTCGATAGTTGGATTACCACGCGAATCCATTATTTCGCGGGCATGTACATTTGCAATTAATCCCATATTAATAATTTTTAGTTTATATTAAACAATTTGAATTTAACGAGCTAATTAACAATATAAAAAAAGGAATAAACCTTACAAATTTATTCCTTTTTATATTTATATCATCCGAAAATTTATTCTTTTTCGTTCACGACTTCAATATTTTCATTTGAAGCTTCGGGTTCAACGGCGGTGTTTTCCTGAACAGTATCAGATTTCTTTTTTGCACCACCCCTACGGCGTTTAGTAGTTGATTTAGCAGCCGACTGACTATTTTGTGAGTAGTTATCGTTATAATCAACTAACTCAATAATACACATTTCGGCATTATCGCCCACTCGGTTACCAGTTTTAAGAATCCTGGTGTACCCACCTGGTCGGTTACCAATTTTTACAGCTACATCGCGGAAAAGCTCGGCCACTACTTCTTTATTTTGTAAGTAGCTAAATACAACCCTGCGCGAGTGAGTTGAATCGACTTTTGATTTTGTAATCAAAGGTTCAACATAAACTTTTAGCGCTTTTGCTTTTGCCACAGTTGTTGTAATTCTTTTGTGCAGAATTAATGATGATGCCATATTCGATAACATGGCACTTCTATGGCCAGCTTTTCTACCTAAATGGTTAAATGTTTTATTATGTCTCATTTTTGTTAATCTTTCTCAAGTTTATACTTGGAGATATCCATACCAAAAGTAAGGTTCATTTGATCTAAGAGGTCTTCAAGCTCGGTTAATGATTTTTTACCGAAGTTCCTGAACTTAAGCAAATCATTCTTATTGTATGTACAAAGATCACCTAAAGTTTCAACATCGGCGGCTTTAAGGCAATTAAGTGCTCTAACCGATAAGTCCATGTCAACCAATTTTGTTTTAAGCAACTGGCGCATATGTAAAACTTCCTCGTCAAACTCTTCGGTTTGATATTTTTCGTCTGAATCTAAAGTTATTTTTTCATCAGAGAAAAGCATAAAGTGATAAATAAGAATCTTTGCAGCCTCTTTCAAAGCATCTTTTGGGTGGATCGATCCATCCGTTTTAATCTCTATTATAAGCTTTTCGTAATCCGTTTTTTGCTCCACCCTATAGTTTTCAACACTGTATTTAACGTTCCTAATAGGGGTGTGGATCGAGTCGATAGCAATAACACCAAATTCTACATCAACCGGCATGTTTTCTTCAGATGGAATATAACCTCTACCTTTGTTAATTGTTATCTCCATTTGTAATTTAACCGATGATTCGAGGTTACAAATAACCAAATCGGGGTTTAAAACTTCGAAACCGGTTATAAACCTTGATATGTCGCCTGCAGTAAAAACTTCCTGATCGGTAATTGAGATAGAAACTTTTTCGTGATCAATATCGTCAATTTGCTGCTTAAAACGAACTTGCTTAAGGTTCATAGCAATTTCGGTTACATCTTCAACTACTCCAGGTATCGAAGAGAATTCGTGTTCTACTCCATCAATTTTAAATGTAGAAATTGCAAAACCTTCGAGCGATGATAATAAAATACGCCTTAGTGCATTTCCTACTGTATTGCCATAACCTGGTTCCAGTGGTCTGAATTCGAATTTCCCTACATAGTCATCCGCTTCCAGCATTATAACTTTATCGGGCTTTTGAAAAGCTAAAATTGCCATAATAAATAATATTACTTAGAATATAATTCTACGATTAGTTGTTCCTTAATATTTTCGGGAATATCCGAACGTTCAGGAACCATAAGAAATTTGCCAGTTTTTGATTCGCCATTCCATTCTAACCATGGATATTTATTATGATTGGCACCAGCAAGAGCATTAGCAACCACTTCCAATGATTTAGATTTTTCGCGTACACCAACCACTTGTCCTGGCTTTACTGTGAACGACGGGATATTAACAACATCACCATTAACAGTAATGTGTTTGTGCGAAACTAACTGACGTGCCGCAGCCCTTGTTGGGGCAATACCTAAACGATAAACAACGTTGTCTAAACGCGATTCGAGTAATTGCAATAAAACTTCGCCAGTAATACCTTTATGGCTTTGTGCTTTTAAAAACAAGTTAGCAAACTGTTTTTCTAAAACGCCATAGGTGTATTTAGCTTTTTGTTTTTCGTTTAACTGAATCCCGTATTCCGATTGTTTTTTTCTTTTTTTATTTAAACCATGTTGGCCGGGAGGAAAATTTTTCCTGTCCAAGTATTTGTCCGGCCCATAAATAGCTTCGCCAAATTTTCTGGCAATCTTTGATTTTGGTCCAATGTATCTAGCCATCTAACTATAAATTTTCAAATCATTAAACATTATACACGACGCCTCTTTGGAGGTCTGCACCCATTATGTGGAAGCGGAGTAACATCAACAATCTCAACAACTTCAATGCCTTGATTATGAATAGTTCTGATAGCCGATTCGCGTCCTGTGCCAGGGCCTTTTACATAAACTTTTGCTTTACGCATTCCCATGTCAAAGGCTACTTTTGCACAATCTTCGGCAGCTACTTGCGCAGCATAAGGGGTATTCTTTTTTGAGCCCCTGAAACCATTTTTCCCAGCTGACGACCATGAAATTACTTGTCCATCATTATTTGTTATCGATATGATAATATTATTAAATGATGAGTGGATATGTACTTCACCTGTCGATTCAACTTTTACAATTTTTTTCCTTGTAGTTTTAGACTTCTGTGCCATAATAACTTATACCTTATTTAGTAGCTTTCTTTTTATTTGCAACGGTTTTCTTTCTACCTTTACGGGTACGGGCGTTATTACGGGTATTTTGTCCGCGTACTGGTAAACCACTACGATGACGTACTCCTCTGTAGCAGCCAATATCCATTAACCGTTTAATATTCAATTGGATCTCTGAACGTAATTCTCCCTCGGTTTTATAGTTTTCACTAAGGATTTTACGCAAGCTCCCTATTTCAGCGTCTGTCCAATCTTTTACTTTGGTATCAAAGCTAATACCTGCCTGGTTTAATATTAACCTGGCTGTATTACGGCCGATACCGAAAATATAAGTCAAACCTACTTCGCCTCGTTTGTTATTTGGTAAATCAACACCAACTAATCGTGCCATAAATTACTTTTTTAAATTTCGGTTTGCAAAGTTATAAAATTATCCTTGACGTTGTTTAAATTTTGGATTTTTTTTGTTAATCACATACAAACGCCCTTTTCTGCGCACGATTTTACAATCGTCACTACGCTTTTTAATTGATGCTCTAACTTTCATTTCTCAAGTTATTTTATTTGTATCTAAATGATATACGCCCTTTTGTTAAGTCGTAGGGCGACATTTCGACTTTTACTCTATCGCCAGGTAAAATTTTGATATAGTGCATTCGCATTTTACCCGAGATGTGTGCTGTAATAACATGGCCATTTTCTAACTCTACCCTGAACATTGCATTGCTCAGTGCCTCGATTATGGTTCCGTCTTGTTCAATTGAAGCCTGTTTTGGCATACAAATTTTTTTAATTTTTTTCTAATAATTCAAAACATGAATAACAATTTCGACCAAATTTTTCAACAATTACTATTTGTTGAAAACAGGGAATTTTGTAATCACTGTTTGTTTTTAAAGAGCAACCATCATCTACCATAATCATATGGCGATTCCTGAAATTCAAAACAGGTTTTAGTAGTAATACCATTCCACTTTTTAACGGAATGCCGGTACGTGGTAAACTTTTGCTTTTTATTATTGGTAATTCGCAATTGTTTTTTCCTATACCATAACCTACTATATTGCTTTGCAATTTTAGTTTTTGCTTTTTTGCCTCGCTTAATATAGTATAACCTATATCGCCTGTCCGGTTTCCTTCGCGTATTATGCTAACTACTTTTTGCATTACTTGTTTTTGTGGCTCGAGATATTTTTTTTCAAAAACATTGTTTCGATTACAAAAATATGAGTATGTACAGTTTGCATAAAGACCATTATTAATTATACTACAATCAATTGATACAAGATCCTTAGGTTGCAACTCGTATTTCCACAAGGTATCTTGCACTAATGTACCATTTAACCGTAGTGTAATTATATTATCAAACCGGTTATTATTAATAACAGCTGCTGTTTTGTTCTTATTATCATTAATAAAATTATTTGCAATTTTATTAATTGAAATAAGTTTTGCTCCATCAACTATACTATTTTTAACAATAGTAAGTGTTTGCGCAATTAGTTTACAGCTCTCTTTTAATATTTGAATTTCTTCGGCTGTCTTATAAAATAACATCAAAGAACTTTAACTCGTCAGTACTAAGTTTATATTGCCGAGCGTCCGCCTTTTATGCGCCCGCTTTTCATTAAACCGTCGTAATGACGCATTAACAGGTGGCTTTCAATTTGTTGTAAGGTGTCAAGTATAACACCTACCATAATTAAAAGTGATGTACCACCATAAAAATATGCAAATGATTGCTCTACTCCGGCTATCATAGCAAAAGCTGGCATAATAGCAACTATTGCTAAAAATATTGAACCAGGTAAAGTGATACGTGACATAATGGTATCAAGGAATTCAACTGTTTTCCGTCCTGGTTTGACACCTGGGATAAAGCCGCCATTCTTTTTCATATCCTCAGCCATTTGAGTAGGATTAATGATAATAGCGGTATAAAAATAGGTGAAAAGCACAATAAGTACAGCTGATATGAAATTATACCAAAACCCGGTAGTATTTGATAAAGTAGCAGCAAGGCCAGTAGCCGAATCGCTATTTGCAAAACCTACTAATACAATTGGTAAAAACATTATGGCTTGTGCAAAAATAATTGGCATAACACCTGATGCATTAACCTTTAATGGTATATACTGGCGTACGCCGCCATATTGTTTGTTACCTACAATACGTTTTGCATATTGTACAGGTATTCGGCGTGTACCCTGTATTAGCAGTATTGTTAAAAGTATAACTATAGCTAATGCTACCATTTCGAGTATAAACATTACTAAACCGCCTCCTTTACCGGTAAACCTTGAAACTAGCTCAACCCAAAGCGATTGAGGTAACCTGGCAATAATTCCTATCATAATAATTAATGATATACCGTTGCCAATACCTCTGTCGGTAATGCGTTCACCAAGCCACATAATAAACATTGTACCAGCAGCTAAAATAACAACCGACGAAACAGTAAAGAATGTTCCTTTTAAGACAAATGCTGCGGCTGGTAATTGGGCGTGAAGGTTTGCAATATAACTTGGGCCTTGTAAAACAAGTATTATTAGAGTAAGGTACCTTGTAATTTGGTTCATTTTTCTCCGTCCGCTCTCTCCCTCACGTTGTAACCTTTGAAAATAAGGAACAACCATGCCAAGTAATTGTACCACAATAGATGCTGAAATGTAAGGCATAATACCTAATGCAAAAATTGAGGCATTTGAAAACGCACCACCCGAGAACATATCTAATAACCCTAATACACCTGATGCTGTTTGGTCTTTAAGAGCATTCAACATTGATGGGTCGATACCTGGTAGAACAACTTTTGTTCCTAAACGGTATATTAGTATTAGTCCAAGTGTGGTAAGGATTCTTGATTTAAGATCCTCAATTTTCCAGATATTCTTTAAAGTTTCAAATAATCGCTTCATGCAAGTAATTTTACAATGTTACTACTGTACCAGATGCTTTTTCAATGGCTTCGGCAGCCGATTTTGAAAATGCATGAGCTTTAACTTCAAGCTTTAAGCTCAGTTTTCCGTTTCCTAATATTTTAACGCGGTCGTTTTTACTGGCCAAACCATTATCAACTAAAACCTGAGGGTCGATAGTTGATGTATTTATTTTTTCGGCAAGTTTTTGCAAATCACCAATGTTGATTGCTTTAAATTCGACGCGGTTAATATTTTTGAAACCGAATTTTGGGACACGTCGTTGTAAAGGCATTTGACCGCCTTCAAAGCCAACTTTTTTTGAATATCCCGAACGCGATTTAGCTCCTTTATGTCCACGTGTTGATGTGCCACCATGCCCTGAACCGGCACCGCGACCAATACGTTTTGGAGATTTAGTTGAGCCAGAAGCTGGTTTTAAATTACTTAAATCCATATTTTTTTGGGTTATTTAATCTCTTCGAAAGAAACTAAGTGTTTAACTTTATTTATCATTCCCATAATTTGCGGGGTTCCTTCGTGCTCTACGGTTTGGTGCATTTTTTTTATACCTAATGCTTCCAAAGTATTTTTTTGACGGAGTGTGCTCCCAATTTTGCTTTTTACTTGCGTAATGCGAAACTTTGCCATATAATAATCCTCCTATCCTTTAAATACTTTATCGATACCAATACCACGTTCATTAGCCACTGTATAGGCGTCACGAACTTTTAACAATGCTGCCATAGTAGCTTTAACAACGTTGTGAGGGTTTGATGAACCTTTTGATTTTGCAAGGCAATCTTTTACTCCAACGCTTTCAAGCACGGCACGCATTGCACCCCCTGCTTTTACACCCGAACCTGATGATGCCGGAGCAATAAACACGTTGGCACCGCCAAAATGTGCAATTTGTTGATGAGGTAAAGTACCATTAATAACCGGAACTTTTATCAGGTTTTTTTTGGCATCTTCAACACCTTTGCTAATGCCGTTCTCGTTTCCAACAACAACAATAGCAGAGAATGTAAATGTGCGTCCCCCTTTTGTTACTTTGGTAACACGGTTTATGGCCACCAAACGATCTTTTAATTCCAGATCAGTTGTTTTTATTTTTCTGATGCTTGACATAACTTTTAAAATTTAAGTCCTTCTTTACGTGCTGCCTCGGCTAAGGCTTTAACTCTACCATGATATAAGTATCCGTTACGGTCGAAAACAACTTTATTGATACCTTTTTCTAAAGCTAATTTAGCTACAGTTTCGCCAACTTTGCCGGCTTTTTCCGATTTGTTTCCTTTTACTTCGGTAATTTCTTTGCTTAGCGATGATGCGGATACTAAAGTAACACCTGCTACATCGTCAATTAATTGAACCGAAATCTGTTTGTTGCTACGGAAAACTGT
Organism: uncultured Bacteroidales bacterium; assembly: GCA_964544385.1. Lineage (GTDB taxonomy): Bacteria > Bacteroidota > Bacteroidia > Bacteroidales > SZUA-534 > CAZJCR01. The sequence continues at coordinate 351 of CAZJCR010000008.1, read as the reverse complement.
CATACGTGGTATATCGGCTGTGCCTGATAATTTGGCACGTATGCTCTCTTTTATTTTTAATCTTCTGAATTGCTTATCGAAAGCCATAATAATATTATTTAATAAGATTATTTACCAGCTGATTTTCCAGCTTTCCTACGAATAACTTCATTCTTAAATAAGATACCTTTACCTTTATATGGTTCAGGCATTCTAAACGACCTGATTTTTGCGGCAACTTGTCCAAGTAATTGTTTGTCGAACGATTCGAGTGTAACTTTTGGGTTGCTACGGCGGTCGTTAACAGCGGCGGCTTTAATTTCGACAGGTAACTCAAAAACTAGGTTGTGTGAATAACCTACGCTCATTTCC
>CAZJCR010000007.1:27769-37722 GCA_964544385.1 uncultured Bacteroidales bacterium | reverse complement strand
AAATTTATGATACAATTTTCGGGTGTGGCAAACGCGATTACAGCAAATACTCTCGAAAACACAAATTTTACACAAGGTGTTTTTGGTTCGATGCAAAACTCGTTTAACCAAAAACGCTCGGGCGATGTTATGATAAACTTAGAAGCCGGTTGGGTTGAGGAAAGCAAGTATTTCGCGATAGCAAACTCGGCAAACCGCTACGATACACATGTTCCTTTAGTTTGGTATGGCTGGAAAATTAAGCGAGGCTCAACAAACCACTATATTAACATTACCGACATTGCACCAACAATATCGAATTTTTTAGATGTACCTTTTTCAAGTGGTTGTACTGGTAAAATAATTAACGATTTGTATTAAACCAACCTATTGTTTGGTCAAATTTATCGATAAGTCCCGGGTTTGTTTCAAATGCCGTACCAACAACAATAATGTCGGCACCAGCCAGCAATACTTTTTGTAAAGCATCAACCGAGCGTATGCCACCTCCAACAATAACCGGTATGCTGGTGTTTTTGCAAACACTGTTTATTAAAATTTCGGGAACATGGTTTAATGCCCCGCTACCCGACTCAAGGTACAGTGCTTTTAAACCGAGCAATTCGCCGGCCATAGCGGTTGCAACAGCTATGTCGGGTTTATTTGCTGGTATTGGCATAGTATTGCTCATGTACATAACCGATGTTGTTGTGCCACCATCAATTAGTATGTAACCGGTTGGTATAGTTTCAATTGCTGCATTTTTTATTTTGGGAGCCGAAATAACGTGATGGCCAATTAAAAAGTCGGGGTTTCGGCCCGATATTAGCGAGAGTAGTAAAATGCCATCGGCTTTTGATGATACTTGTAACGCGCTACCGGGGAACATAAAAACTGGTAGTTTTGTTTGTGCTTTAATTTTTTCGACAGTTGTGTCAACGCCGTTAAAAACCATGCTGCCCCCAATAAGTATTAAGTTTATATTTTTAGTTGCATTTATTTTTAATGTAATATCGTCTAAACTGTTTTGGGTGTGTTTGTCGGGGTCAATTAATACCGCGAGCATTTTTTTTCCGTTTTGCTTGTATTCAAGTATTTTATTAAAAAACATATCGAGGTTTTATGTTGTTGCCAAGCTGTAAGTTAAAATATTGTTTTCAATTATCATTGCACTTACCTTAATTTTTGGTTGCTCGTAATTTACAATATTTGCATTAAAAGTAAATTGGGTTTTATTTGTATAAAATTGGTCAAGTACTATGTTTTTAAAGTCGAGCCCTGGCCCAAAAATTTTGTAAATGGTTTCTTTAGCACTCCATGCTGTTGTAAGTTCAAAATTTGTAGTGCACCATTGTTGCTCGTTGGTGGTTAAAAATTTGTGTTTTATTTTTTGCGGCCTGTCGGTAATTTGTTCAATGTCAATTCCGGGGGTTTTGTTTTTCGATAATAGTATTGCTACAAATTTTTTTGAGTGCGAAACCGAAATTTTGTAATCGCCGGTGTTAAGTTCAGGTTTGCCAAAGTTATTATAATATATTGATGTGTTGATGCTTGTTAAGTTACTTAATAACAACCTTGTACATATCCATTCGGTTTTACGGCTTTGGTTATTAATTTTTTCGAATTGTATTTTCTCGTGAGGCTTAATAATATATTTATCAAAAATGTTTTGTGGCTGTTCGGTAATTTTCCAAATACCTAACCGGGTGTTTTCGTCAATATTGTTAACAAAAAAGGTAGCCATTTATTGCCATTCAAAAGTTTCTATTAAATGGGCAATATCTTTGCCAATAAAATCGATAACCGGGGCAAGTGAGTCTTTGTTAGGAGTAACGTTAAAATATAATGCCCCTCGTACAAAATTTTTAACGCTGTCGGTTACATAAAATTGTATGTTCGATGCGGCATCTCCTTTAATATCGTAAAGTAGCCCATAAACTTTTTTATTGTCATTAATATATGGTGTTTCGCTAATTGCATCGGCTTTTATGGTGTGTTTGTAAACAAATTCGCGCGAGTCGTTAAGGTATGTTTCAAGGTTATTGTTAATTTGTTTGTAGCTAATATGTATTTGAGCTTTGTATTGCGGAAAAACAATGTTAATCCAATACATTTGGTTGTTTTGGTTAGTTTTTTTTTGTATAAGCGCGTATTTTGGATATTCGAAAACGTAGGGCATGCCGGGTTGTAAACTGCGGTAATTTTTTTCGGGCAGGTCAATTCTAAAATATCCACGGGGTTTTGGTACGTAGTCGGGGCGGCACGAGTATAAAAATATAGTATTTAATAAAAGTAATAAATATGTAGTTTTTTTAATCATAATTTTTATTTGGCACCAAAAGTATTTAAAAAAGTTGGTTTATTTGTTTATGGTAGTTTTAATCTTTTTAATGCGCCTGTTGTCGAACTCTTCAATTGTAAAGGTTATTTTTTTGTATTTAATTTTTTCGCGTACCGATGGAAAAATGCCGGTAATTTCGAGTATTATACCAGCTAATGTGTCGGCTTCGCCACGTATGTCGTCAAAATAATTACCTGGAAGGTTTAATACTTTACAAGCATCGTTAATAAGTGTTTTGCCTTCAAAAATATAGGTATTGTCGTTAATTTTTATGTAATCGCGTTCTTCGTCGCCGTCAAACTCGTCCGATATGTCGCCAATAATTTCTTCAATAATATCTTCCATTGTAATAATTCCCGATGTGCCGCCGTATTCGTCAACAACTATGGCCATGTGTATTTTGTTTTTTTGGAGCTCTTCAAGCAGTTCGTTTATTTTTTTTCCTTCGGGAACAAAATATGGTGGGCGTTTAAGGTTTTGCCAATTAAAATTGTCGGGTTTGTCAAAGTGTGGTAGTAAATCTTTTAAATATAGTACACCTGTAATGTTGTCAAACGTGCCATCGTAAACAGGTATGCGCGAGTAGCCTGTTTCAACAGCTTTTTTAATTATCTGGTTATATGTTTCGTGTATTCCAAAAGCAACTACGTCAACGCGCGGGCACATTATTTCCGACACCTCAATATTTCCGTATTCAATAATTCCTTTTAGTATTCCTTTATCTTCGGCTATCGAATCCGACGTAATTTCAATTGCATCTGATATTTCGTCCATCGATATGTTGTTTTTTTTATGAAAACGGCGGTCAACAATTTTTGTCGATGCGGTTAATATTATGGTTATTGGCTTAAATATTTTTATTAATGCAACAAATGGCAAAGCCATAATTTTGCTCACCCTTAAAGCATATTTGTTGGCAAAAACTTTGGGTATAACCTCGCCAAAAAGTAAAAGTAAAAATGTTATTATAACTACCTCAAAAATAAAGCCTAACACGGGGGTGTTCGAAAAATCGATTAGCGAATTTGATGTATATGTTGATAACATAACAATAGCTATGTTAACAAAGTTATTTGCAACAAGTATGGTGGCCAACAGTTCTTTAGGTTTCGATATTAGTTCAATAACAGCATCGGTTTTTTTTGAGCTGTTGTTTTTAAACCAGTCAAAATCGGTTGGTTTTAACGAAAAAAAAGCGACTTCGGAGCCTGAAACTAATGCCGAGCAGGCCAGTAATGTTATAATGCCAATCAGGCAGCCTACTGTGCCTGGTGTTAAAGTAAAAAAGGTAATATTAATGTTACTTAATATTACCCAAACGGAATAAGGATCGTTTTCCAAGGTTTTTATCGTTTATTTTATACAATTAAAATGGTAAATCGTCGGTCTCTAATGGTGGCTCTTCAACTAACGATGGCGATTCTTGTACGTTGGCTTGTGCTGGTGTGTAGTTTTCGGGCTGGCCGTTGCTTTGTTTCGACGACAGCATTTTTATCTCGTTTGCTACAATTTCGGTAATATATCGTTTGCTGCCGTCTTGCGCATCGTACGAGCGGTTTGTTATTTTCCCTTCGATATATAAAGGGTGGCCTTTTTTAATGAATTTCTCAGTTATGTCGGCCAAACCACGCCATGCAACAATATTGTGCCACTCGGTATTCGAAACCCGGTTGCCGCTCTTGTCTTTGTACGTTTCGGTGGTTGCTAACGAGAATGTTGCTACTGGTGTGCCGTTTTGAAGGTGGCGAACCTCGGGGTCCTTGCCTACATTGCCTACAAGAATTACTTTGTTTATCATAATTTATTTATTTATGGGTTTGTGTTTTGTAAAAATACAAACTTTTTATTTTGTAACAAATTTTATAATTATAAAGGTATGTTTAGTTGTTTGCAATATTATTTTGTATTAAGCAGGTTTTATCGACAAAATTGTGTTGATATTAAATTGCTGTAAAGTTAGAATTATAAAAAGCTAATTATAATTTTGTAAAAAAATGTAACAATGAGTTTTAACCAAGTACTTACAAAAGCGTTTCCGGTGTTTAAAAATAAGTATGTTTTAACATCGCTTATTTTTTTTGTGTGGTTGATTTTTTTTGACCAAAATAATTTGATTACAAGGTTTAACGAGATAAAAAAATTAAATAAACTTAAGGCTGAGAAAGAGTATTACAGGCAAAAAATTGAAACCGACCAAAAGCGTTTAAACGAGTTGCATACCGATAAAGACAACCTTGAGAAATTTGCCCGCGAGCAGTATCTTATGAAAAGGCCTGATGAGGACATTTATGTTGTTATCGAAAAATAGCCGTTGTTAATACTGTAGTTTAAGTACCATGTTTGCAATTTGGTTAAGTGGCAAAATATGGTCGGCCGCATTTAGTTTAATAGCCTCTTTTGGCATACCAAAAACTACGCACGATTTTTCGTCTTGGGCAATTGTTGATGCACCGGCTTGTTTAAGTTCTAATAACCCGCGTGCGCCGTCGTCGCCCATACCGGTCATTATAACCCCAACCGAGTTGCTGCCTGCATATTTTGCAGTGCTCCTGAATAAAACATCAACCGACGGCCTGTGCCGGTTAACAAGTGGGCCGTCGTTAATTTCGACATAATAGCGTGCGCCGCTGCGTTTTAAAATAAGGTGGTGGTTGCCCGGGGCAATAAGAGCCCTTCCGCGGATAACAGTATCGTTGTGTTCGGCCTCTTTAACGGTTATTTTGCATATTTGGTTAAGCCTGTCGGCAAACGATTTTGTAAACTGTTCGGGCATGTGTTGTACAATAACAATCCCGGGGCAATCGGCCGGCATTGCTTCTAAAAATTCGCGCAAAGCTTCGGTGCCACCTGTCGATGCCCCTACCGATATAACTTTTTCGGTAGTTTTTATCATGCTCTCTGAGGTTGATGCTTTAGCAATTACGGCGTCGGCCGATAATTTTGGTTTAACATCGAGTGGGGCTGTAACTGTTACAATATTTTTTTTTCGTTTTAGTTTTGCCTGCGCGGCCGCTTTAATTGCATCGCAAAGCCTAATTCTCGATTCTTCAATAAACTCTTTAGTCCCCATTTTGGGTTTTGTTATAATTTCAACGGCCCCAAATTCCATGGCTTTAATTGCAGTTTCGGTGCCCGAAACCGAAAGGCTCGATATTATTACAACCGGTATTGGGTGTTGGGTCATTATTTTTTTTAAAAATGTTAAGCCGTCCATGCGTGGCATTTCTACGTCGAGTGTTATAACGTCGGGAACCTCGTGGGCAATTTTGTTTGCTGCAAAATATGGGTCGGCAGCTACTCCCATAACTTCAATTTCGGGGTCTTTGCTTAAAATATCGCTTAGTGTTTGTCTAACAACTGCTGAGTCGTCAACTATAAGTACTTTAATTTTGTTGCTCATGATTAATTTGTTGTTTTTTGTATCATTTTCATTAATACAGTTCCGGTTTCGGTGTTGTAACGTATTTTGCGGCCATTTTTACCGCCAACACTTTTGCTAATTATTGCTATGTTTTTTTCTTTAAGCATTTGCTCGGCAATCTCAATATTACGTTGTCCAATTTTAAAAGTGTTGTTTTTAGTTTCAACCACCTCGCCGCCGCCAAATAGTTTTGCTTGCAGGTTATGTTGTTTGCAGCCTAAGGCGGTCATTCGGGCAATTAGTTTTTCAATAGCTATGTTGCCGTATTTTGGCGATGCCAAACCTGTACCATTCCATAAAGGGAGCATAAAATGGTTTATTCCGCCAACGCGCAAAATAGGGTCGTAAAGGCAAACGGCAACGCATGAGCCTAAAATTGTATCAACTATCGACGGTTCGCGTTCGGCATAAAGCTCGGCCGGATACAAAAATTTACTAAGTGGTTGGTTGTTGTTAGAAGATTCCATCATCGGCACCATCAAAAATAAATTCGTTACCATCAAGCGCAAAGCCGTCAAAATCGTCGGTTTGGCCTTCGGGTACTGTAATTGTAAATACCGAACCAATATTGCGTTTGCTCATAATTTCAATGTCGCCGTTCATTGCGTCGATTAATGCTTTTGTAACCGACAGCCCTAAACCATGCCCGGTGTTAATTGAGTTTATTGTTGAGTCTAATCGTTTAAAACGGTCGAAAATAATTTCTAAATCGTTTTTGGCGATGCCTATGCCATAGTCTTTTACCGATACTTTTAAAAGTTTGTTTTCAATCCAGCTTTTTACCTCGATACGGTTTGCCGCGTTACTGTATTTTATGCCGTTGCTTAGTAAATTTGCAATTATCAGACGTAATTTTTCGGGGTCGGTTTTAAAGTAAACGGCCTCTTTAAGTTCTTTGTCAAGGTCAAAAACAAAATTAATTTTAAGCTGTTTTTGTTCGGCTTTGTATCGATACGAGTTTATTACGCTGGTAATTAGTTGGTTAATGTCGGTTTTAATGTATTCGGGAGTTCCTTCACCGGCTTCGATGCGAGCTGCTGTAAATATGTTTTTTAGTTGAAAATCGAGTTCAAAGGCCTCGGAGTGTATAAGTTCGGCCATTGATTTAACCCGTTCTACATTGTTGTCTTTTAGTGCCAAAATGTTTTTCGATAATCCTAATATTGATGCAAAAGGGTTAATTATTTCGTTGGTAACATTCGATATAAAATGGCTTTTAAGGGCTTCCGATTCCGATAGCTTTTCGTTTACTTTACGCAGTTCTTCGTCGCGTTCGGCTATAAGTGCTTTTAACCGTTCGGCCTCATCAAGTCGTTGTTTTAATGCGTTAATAAGTTCGTTATTATTTTGCATGGTATTATTGTTTTTTGAAAATTGTGGGCTTAATGCTTTTTAATGGTACTTTCATGTTTGTAATTGACTCTGAATGGCCTAAAAAAAAGTACCCGTCGGGGTTTAATTTTTGGCATAGTTTGTTTATTACAAGTTCCTGGTTGTCGCGTTCAAAATAAATTAGGGCGTTGCGGCAAAAAATAATATCGAAACTTTCGTTAATTGTGTAAACATTGTCCATAAAGTTGAGCCTGCGGAACGATACTTTGTCGCGCAATTGTTTTATAACTCTTACCTGTGGGTTGTTACGGTCTTTCGATTTTAAAAAGTATTTTCGTTTAAGGTTTAAGGGTATTATTTCAATGCGTTCTTCTTTGTAAATGCCATTTGCGCCGTGTTGGAGCATTTGTGTGCTAATGTCGGTTGCTATTATCTGATAATCGAACCCGGGGTTTTTATCTTTAAACTCGTTTAATACAATTGCCAGCGTGTAAGGTTCCTCGCCCGACGAGCAGCCGGCACTCCAAACTTTAATATTAGGGCGCGGGGTATTTTTAGCCAAATATGGCAATAGTTCTTTTTCAAGATACTCGAAATGGGCAGGTTCTCTAAAAAAGTCGGTTTTATTTGTCGACACAACGTCCATCATGTGAATAATTTCGTTCTCGCCCTCGGGGCTAAAAACGTATTTACAATAATCGGCGTAGTTGTTTATCTGTAAGTGTTTTAACCTTTTTTGCAAACGTCCCTGTAATACAACCTTTTTTGCCGGGGGCATTTTTATCCCGTAGTTATCTTGTATGTATTTGCTCAACAGGCTAAATTCTTTGTCGGGTAATTCGGCCTGGTATAAGTTATTGTAGTTAACCGCCATAAGTTTTTTCTTGTATAGCAATTTGCTTTATTGTATTTCTGTTTTTTCTTTTTTCTCTTCGGTGTCGGTTTTTATAAAAAGTTCTTCGGTACCAAATATAAGGTCAATGTTTAGTAACATTATAAAACCTTTTTCGAGCCTGTACATTCCATCAATAAATTCGACTTTGTATTTTGTGCCAATTGCCGGCGACTCTTCAATGTCGGTTTCTTTAATTTCAATTACCTGGTCAACGGCGTCAACAAGTATGCCTAATTGTAGTTGTTCGTTGTCGATGTTAACGCTTAGTACAATTATGCATGTTTCTTGTGTGTTTTCAATTACGGGCATGCCAAATTTAAGCCTCATGTTTATAACCGGTAAAACGTTGCCGCGCAGGTTAATTACGCCGCTCATGTAATCGGGCGAGTTTGGTACTTTTGTAATTGGTTTTAGCTCGAGTATTGTTAGTACTTTTTCGACATTTGCCGCAAATAGTTCGTTACCAAGTTTGAACGACAAGTATGTAGCTGTATTGTTTTGGTTTTTTAATGTTTGGGGTTCCATGGTTATCCTCCTATTTTAGTTTCGGTTTTGGCAAAATCGGCAATTAGTTTGTTGCTGTCCATAACTAAAGCAACTGTACCGTCGCCAAGTATTGTTGCGCCTGATATTGATTGCTGGTTTTTATATAGTTTGCCCAATGGTTTAAGTACTGCCTGGTATTGTCCTATTATGTTATCGACAACGAGGCCAATATTTGTTAAACCGTATTGTACAACAACTACATGTTCAACTTCGGGGGCATCGCCAGCTACTTTAAATTGCTGGCGCAGGTTTATTATGGCTATCTCTTTATTGTCGGTACGTATAAGGCGGTTTACGGCACTGCTAAGTTCGGTATGTTTAAACTCGTAAACTTTGTGTACCGACGATAATGGTACAATGTATTTTACTGTGTCAATTTGTACCAGTAAGCCATCGATAATTGACAGGGTTAATGGTAATGTAATTGTAATTGTTGTGCCTTGGTTGGTTACCGATTCAACGTCAACTTCGCCGCGTATTTCCGATATTTTACGGCGTACAACGTCCATGCCTACGCCGCGCCCCGATACTTTTGTTACCGATTCGGCGGTTGAAAACCCTGGTTCAAATATCAGGTTAAGTATCTCTTTTCGCGATAATTCAAGGTCGCTTGCTATTAAGCCTTTAAAAATGGCATGTTCTTTTATTTTGTCAACGTTAATTCCTTTACCGTCGTCGCTTATTTGTATTACTACATTTGTTCCCGAGTAGTAGGCTCTTAAAAGTATTGTGCCTTTTTCGGGTTTGCCCATTCGTTTACGTTCTTCGGTGGTTTCGATACCGTGGTCGAGGCTGTTGCGTATTATGTGCATCAACGGGTCGTTAAGCGATTCGATAATGTTTTTATCGAGTTCGGTGTCGGTTCCTTCGGTTTTAAATGCTACTTCTTTTTTTAGCTCGTGCGACAGTTCGCGAACTAAGCGCTGGAATCTTGTTAGCATGTTCTCGATAGGTATAAGCCTTATGCTAAAAACGTCGTCGCGTAAGCGTCTCGATATTTTTTCAACCTCTTCGGCTATTGGTAAAAGACCGGCTGTTTCGGTTTCTTGTGCAAATAGGCTAAGGCGTGCTTGTATTGTAACAAGTTCGCTAACCCAGTTAATAAGGTTGTCGAGTTTTTCGGCCGACACTCTGATGCTCGATATGTTTGCTTCGTTGGTTCCCGAAATGTTGCTGCGTGTTTCGGTAGCCTGAGTTTTGTTGTATACTTTTTCGAGTTCTTGTGTGAGTTGTAAAAGCTGGTCAACATTAATTTCTTTTTGGGCGTGTATTGTCTCTTCAATTATGCCTAAAAAGCTTTTCTCTTCGAGCAGGTTTAAGTCCGATAGTTTTTGTACTTTAAGGCTGCATTGGTTGTCGGTAAATATAAATATCTCGCCAATTGAGTTAATTCCTTGGTTTGTCGACAGGAAAATATCCCACGAAAAGTAGCAGTTAGT
>CAZJCR010000007.1:0-27759 GCA_964544385.1 uncultured Bacteroidales bacterium | reverse complement strand
GGTACAAGTTTTTCAATATCGGGTACATCTTGTGTACGGGTAAAAACAACCGATTGTCCTAAATCGCAAAGGTCGTCGATAAGGTATAGTGGGTTTGTCCCGAATTTAAACATGTCGGGGTTTGGTTTAAACCTTATATAATAAGTTGCAATTTCTTCGGGGGCTTTACCTGGTTTAACATTATTGTTGTCGGTTTGTAATTGCGCGCCGGCATTGTTAATTACGTTCATTATTTTAGCCATAAGCAGGTCGTTGGTGGCCGAGTTCGATGTGTCGTTGTCGTCTTTTTCGGCTAAAAGGTTGCGCAGGTGGTCAATCGACGATAGTGTAATGTCTAATATTGTTTCGGTAACTTCGAGTTTATTGTTTCGGATAAGGTCGTAAATGTTTTCTAAATGGTGCGTAAATTTGTCCATTTTATTGAATCCAAACATTGCACTGCCGCCTTTAAGCGAGTGCATAACCCTGAAAACTTTTTGTATAAGTTCGGGGTTTTTGGGCTGCGATTCCAAATCAAGTAATATTTGTTCTAATTCGTTGATAAGGTCGTTGGCCTCTTCGGCAAATTTTTCTCTGAATTTTTCCATTATCGTACAACTTTACTAATTGCTGCAAGTAGTTTTTCGGGAACAAAAGGTTTAATTATCCAACCGGTGGCGCCGGCATCTTTGGCCTCCATTTTTTTAGCTGTTTGCGATTCGGTTGTTAAAAAAAGTATAGGTACAAATTGATAATCGTCTTTAGCCCGGGCAGCTTTAATAAATTCAATACCGTCCATGTTAGGCATGTGCAGGTCGGTAATAATAAGGTCCAGTTTAGTGCCGTCTAAAAATTTAAGTGCATCAAGGCCGTCAATGCCTTTGAGTACTTCGTGCCCGGCATTTTCGAGTGTAAAGCTTACAACTTCGCGAATGCTTTCCGAGTCGTCAATTATTAAAATTTTTTTGCCCATTGTTTGTTTATTATTTAAATAGGTTAATTATTCCGCTACGGGTTAGTATGTTGTTTTGCTCGCCTGTAAGGTTTAGTTTTATGTTAAGCTCGTTTTTGTTTGCCAAAGCAGTGTTTTTAAGTGCAATTAATACCTGAAAAAAGCTAACGTCGGTTTCGTCAACGTTAAGCACGTTTATTTCGGCTTTTTTTGCATTTGCAACAGCTTTGTTTAGTTCTTTGCTGATTTTGTTTATGTTTGCTACTGTAAGGTTGCCCTCGAGCTTAACTGTGGTAGCTTGTTTGTTTTTTTCGGTTGTAATAGTATATGCGGCCATAATATATTTTGTTAAAATAGTTCTAAATCGTTTTCGTCAATGTCGGTTGGTGCATTGTTTTGGTTGTCTAAAATTGTGTCGCCGTGTTGCAGTACTTGCTGGTGCACGTCGCGTTCACTTTTCATGGTGTACATTTTTTCTACTTTTTTAAGTAATATATCGTCAACGCCCGACATTTGTTTTATGTTGTCAATGTTAATTTGCTCGCTAATGTGGTTAAGTTGTTTAACAATTTTATCAACCGTATTGTTGAAATAATTATAGTACTCAATATTTTTTAACGATGCCGAGAGGCTCTCCGATAATGTAAGGCTTTGATTTGACAGCTCATGCGATACTTTTAGCACCTTTTTATTTTGTTCTTCAAGTTGGTTTTGTGGTTTGTTAGTTTCGGTATCATAATTATTTTTTATTAGTATTTGCGATGCTTCGGTTTGTAAGTCTTTTAGTTGGTTTGTAATAAGGTTAAACTGTATTTTTATCGAGTTCGAGTTTTGTTGTAACTCGGTAATCATGTTGTTAAAACGCCCGCATAGTTCGTTGCCAAACATGTTGCCGTTTTCCGACAATATTTTTTTTATTTGGTTTATGCTTGCCCGTAAATTTTTTTCGAGGTTAAATAAATCCGAAAAGTTTGTTTTTAACGATTGGTATTCTTGTTCAATAGTGTTAATGTGTTTTATTTCGTCCTGCCATTCGGTTATAAAATGCTTATAAAAGTAACAAAAATCTGTTTGGGCAAGGTTTGTTTTGTTAATAATTTTTTCGTTAAACTGCGAGCAGTCGTTAACAACCGATTGATAAATGTCCGACAATGTTTTCATTTCGTAACCTACCGATATAAGCTTTTGTGTAATTCGTTCAATAGAGCTTTGGTAGTCTTTGTTTGTGTATAACAATTGGGCAACCTGAATGTCGGTAATTTCGGGTATTTTAACTATAAAGCTCAATGTTTCGTCGTTTGTTGCCTGTGTTTGCGGCATTTTGTCGAGCCCCATTATTAACTCGTTTTGCGATGCCTGTATATGTTCCATTTTTTGGCGGATAATGTCGTGGTATTGTATGTTGGTTATTATCTCGCCCATGTTGGCAAAGCAATTTTGCAAATGAGTGTTTATGTTTAAATAATGGCTTTGGCTAAAATAGTTGTTTGTCGATAGTGTTTTATGTTCAATTGTTAGTTGCTCGGTTAGTTTGTCAAACTCGTGTTTTGTTGTGGTAAGTAAATCGCACGCCCGGTTTTTGTTTTCAATTATCGACAATACTAAGCTGTCGGCGTGCGAGCGCGAAAAATCGAGCTTGTTTAACAGTTGGTTTATTATCGATTCGACATTAGATAACAGTGTTTTTAATTCATCTTTTTTGTTCATGTTTATGTATAGCAAATGTAAATTTAAATTTGCCAGTACATATTTTAATGTACCAAGGTTTTGTTTAAAGTTGTTATATGGTACTGTTAACAGGTTGAACGAGTTGTGCGATAATGATATTTTTTTTACATAGTTCTCGGCAAAATCTTTTGCTTTGGCTGATATTTTTTGCTTTTTTTGGTTCGAATCAATTAGCATTTCTAATAGTTGTGACAACTCTGCTGAAAAAAAATTTACTATTGTAACGTTTGCCTCCGATATGTCTTTAATTTGTTTATAATAATCTTTTAAAAGTTTATTAAAGTATAAAAAATCTTTCGACGATATTGAATGTAATGAGCCAATTTGGCTGTTAATTTGGTTCAGGGTTTCAATAATCTCATCTTTAGGAAAAGTATTTAGTATATTATTGTATGTATTATCCATTATTTTGTTTTTTAATGTTTTGGTATAACAATTTTTTGTTGGTTGTTGTTTTACTTTTTATTTTATGTAAGGTTAAAAATGTAAATAAATAATAGACTTATACTATATTTTTAAATTGTTGTTATGTTTTATTGGGTGTTTTTTAAAATTTATAAACAACAAATTAGTAGCATAAGTTTAATTAATTTGTTTTTTTAGTGATAAATTTACAGCGTGTCGTTTTTTATTCAGATTGAATTTTTATAGTTATTTTATGAGGCCAAAATTGTTGATTGTTGATGATATTTATGTTAATAGGGTTTTGTTAACCGAAATTGCCAATGAAATTGGTTGTGATTATAAAACCGCTGCTAATGGTAAAGAGGCTATTAACGAGATGGAAAAAGCCGATTTTGATATGGTGTTAATGGATATTGAGATGCCTGTAATGAATGGTCTTGAAACAACAAAATATATACGTACTAAGTTTGGACCGGCTAAATCGGGTATCCCAATTATTGCTTTAACGGCGCATAACCCTAACGATTTTTTCGATGAGTTTTCAACTGCTGGTTTCGACGAGTTGCTTACTAAACCATATTTAATAAGTAAAATACAAAAAGTTGTAAGCCAGTATTGTAAGCATAAAGTTTAAATAAAAAGCCACCAACGTGGCTTTTTATTGTTTATTTAATTTCTAACGGGTATTGTAGCCCCAGTTTGTCTCTTATTTTGTCCATAATTGTAAGTATACGTTGGCTATATGCAATTGGCATTTGGGGGCATTGTGTTAAGCCTTTTAATATACAATCGCCTACAGCTTGTGCCTCGTGGTTGTAGCCCATTTCGGGGGTTTTGTCAATATATTCGGTATTATAGTTGTTGCTTACTAAGCGGGCTTGTTTTGTCATCCAAAAGTCCGAAATCTCAATGTAACCTTTTGGCCCATAAATACAAGCGTGGTTTATCATTCGCGATTTTATAGATGTAAATAGCTGGGCTTTTATTTTGTTTTTAAAAACTATTTGTAAACCAACCTGTTCGTCAATTCCGGTTTCACCAATTTTGCCAACAATATCAATTGTTTCAATATCGCTTTGAGCAAAAATATCGGCAATGGTTAAAATGTAAATACCAATATCGAGCAAAGCTCCTCCTGCAAGGTTAATGTTGTATAGTCGGCCTTGTGGGTTGTACGGAAAATCGATGCCAAAATTTGCCTGTATAACTTCAATATCGCCAATTAAACCTTGTTGTGCCCATTGTTGTGCTTGTATAATTGTTGGTAAAAAACGTGTCCACATGGCCTCCATTATGAACAATTTTTTTTGCCCGGCCAATTGTGCAACTTTGTCAAGTTCTTTAGCATTTAGGGTAATGGGCTTTTCGCATAATACATGTTTGCCATTGTTAAGGCAAAGCAAAATATGGTTGTAATGGAAATTGTGTGTTGTTGCTATGTAAATAATGTCAATATCTTTGTCGGCAACAAGGCTTTCGTAATTGCCGTGTATATTGGTAATATTGTATTTATTGGCAAATTGGCCGGCTTTGTCAAAATTACGCGATGCAACCGCGCAAAGCTCGCCATTTGTAACTGCACTGCAAAAATCGGCTGCAAATTTGTGGGCAATGCCACCGGCACCTAAAATGCCCCATTTTACTTTTTTCATTGGTTTATTTTTTTATTTATTTTGGTTCAATTTAATATTTGTGAATAATTATGTTTATATGTGATAAATTTCCTTATCAAGGGTGCTTAATTGTTTTAGTTTTTTATAATTCAAACGTAAAAAGGGTTTTATTTGTTGATGCCCTTTGATACCAGTCGTTATAAACCAAATGTATTTGGTTTACGGTAAAGGTACCAAAATTATGGTTTCTATATTGTTCAAGTTTATTTACTAAAGTATTGGTGTTGTTTATATTTTTACAAAACCTAATAACTGTTGAGTGTGCTGTTACAAGTTTGTAGCGTTTGTCTATTGTTTGTGTTAACCCCGATTTTATTAAGTTTTGGCGCAATTTGTCGCGCATTTGAGCCAAAGTGTTGTCAAAAAAACCTTGTACCATAACACACGATGGTGATGCTGTAACTCCTTTAAATTCAATATTGAATGGTTTGCTGTTGTTTATTGCCTGTTTTATGGCCATAATGTAATCGGGTAAATTAATATTGTTAATAATAAATCCGGTATGGCACGATATTACCGATAAAACAGTAATATGTATGTCGGTTTCGGGGTAATAATACTGGTTTGGTTCAATAGTTTTTATATCCGACAAAAAATCAATAATATTTTGTACAACATTTAACGGAGGTTTAATTATAAGTGTTATTCCAAACCTTTTATCGTTGGGCGAATTAATTAGGTTATCCAACTCGTAGTTATTGTTTGTAATTGAACTTATTGCGTTTGCATATAGATTGTTATAGAAACATTCTAAATCGGGAATATCCATTGTGCTTGAACGTAGTTTTATAGGTTTAACAGTTTGTATTTATTGTAATTAGGTTAGTGATAAGCATTGTTTATAATTGTTGTATGTTTTTTTTATTATAAAACCCCAAATTGAGCGATTAGCTCAATTTATAGCAATGTTTATTTCATAAAAATAAAAAAAAAGTCCTGCTTTTTGCAGGACTTTTTAAGTTAATAATATTAATGTTTTTGTTTATATAAGATGGTAAGCAACAGTAACGCCTGCCATAACAATTGAAACCATGCTCATAAGTTTAATTAAAATGTTAAGGCTTGGTCCCGATGTGTCTTTAAATGGGTCGCCTACTGTGTCGCCGGTTACGGTAGCTTTATGTACATCGCTGCCTTTGCCGCCAAAATTACCTTCTTCGACATATTTTTTAGCGTTGTCCCAGGCACCGCCGGCATTAGCCATAAATACGGCCAAAACAAACCCCGACGATAAGCCGCCGGCTAATAAGCCCATAACTCCCGAAACTCCTAATAATAACCCAATAATTACTGGTACAGCAATTGCAAGTAACGACGGGAATAGCATCTCGCGTTGCGCGCCTTTAGTCGATATTTCGACGCAACGTGCATAATCGGGTTCGGCTTTGCCTTCGAGTATGCCTGCAATTTCGCGGAACTGGCGGCGTACTTCGTCAACCATTTTTTGAGCAGCACGGCCAACTGCGTTCATTGTAAGGCCGCAGAACAAAAATGCCATCATTGCACCAATAAACATTCCAATAAGCACTTTTGGGTTCATAAGTGTTATTTGGTAATAGTCCATAAAATCGGGGATAGTAGCTTTTGCAACTTCAACCGACCGTCCGGCAACATCAATAACATTTGTTCCAATATGTTGTAATCCTATTTTAACCTCTTCGATATATGATGCAAGCAGGGCAAGCGCAGTTAACGCAGCCGAGCCAATAGCAAAGCCTTTGCCGGTTGCGGCAGTTGTGTTGCCAAGTGAGTCGAGCGCGTCGGTGCGTTTGCGAACTTCGGGCTCAAGGTGGCTCATTTCGGCGTTACCGCCCGCGTTGTCGGCAATTGGACCGTAAGCATCGGTAGCTAATGTAATACCTAATGTCGATAGCATACCAACGGCAGCTATTCCAATTCCATAAAGGCCCATGCTTAGGTTTTCGGCGGTAAGCATATTTTTAACATCAAAATTTATAGCACATAAAAATGCCATTATAATTGCAACACCAATGGTTATTACAGGTATTGCTGTCGATATCATACCTAAACCTATGCCCGATATTATTACTGTTGCAGGGCCTGTTTTGCCACTCTCGGCAACTTTTTTTGTTGGGCTGTACGATTGCGATGTGTAATACTCGGTGCTTTGGCCAATTATTATACCGGCTATTAAACCTGTTATTACCGAGAACGAAATACCTATCCAGTTTTGGAATCCTAAAAAATATAGTATTACAAAGGTTAGCAGAGCTATTAATACCGAACTAATGTTAACACCTCGGCTAAGCGAGCCTAAAAGGTCTTTCATTGTGGCACCTTCTTTTGTGCGGACAAAAAAGATACCTATAATTGACAGAACAATACCAATGGCAGCAATTAACATAGGTGCAACAACAGCTTTTATTTGCATTGGCGCGTTGTTTGCCGCGGCAAAAGCAGCGGCTCCTAAAGCGGCAGTTGCCAAAATTGCACCGCAATAACTTTCGTAAAGGTCGGCACCCATACCGGCCACGTCGCCTACATTGTCGCCTACGTTATCGGCAATGGTGGCTGGGTTGCGCGGGTCGTCTTCGGGTATGCCGGCTTCAACTTTACCTACAAGGTCGGCACCTACGTCGGCTGCTTTTGTATAAATACCGCCACCAACACGTGCAAACAATGCCTGTGTTGATGCACCCATGCCAAAGGTTAACATTGTGGTGGTTATAATTACAAGTTTTTGGGTACCTTCAACATCAATAAAATGGTCGAGTACTAAATACCATATCGAAATATCGAGCAGCCCAAGGCCCACAACAGTTAAGCCCATAACTGCCCCCGAGCGGAAAGCTACTTTTAAACCGCGGTTTAACGAGTTGCGTGCAGCATTAGCGGTACGTGCCGATGCGTAGGTGGCGGTTTTCATACCTATAAACCCGGCCAACCCCGAAAAAAAACCACCAGTTAAAAATGCAAATGGAACCCATTTGTTTTGTACCTCTAAGCCAAAAGCCAGAAAGAAAAATACAGCCACTAAAACAGCAAATACAATAATTACTACTTTGTATTGTTGTTTAAGGTAGGCCATTGCACCGGTTCTTACGTGTGCTGCAACTGTAATCATGCGGTCGGTGCCTTCGCTCTCTTTCATCATACTCTTAAAAAAGTAGTAAGCAAACCCCAATGCTATTAGCGAACCAATGGGGACAAGCCAAAAAATCCCAATAATGTTTTCCATTTTTTAATTTGTTTTGAGTTATTAATTGATCTTTATTTTTCGGTATTAATTTATTTTATCGTTTTAAATTTAAAGCATATAATTTTAAGTATTAAAATTATTAAAAATTATCAATAATCTATAACACATTTTTTTGTTTTAGGTTTATTGTTGGCGGGCAAAAATAGCTAATTAATGTTAAGTTTATTATTTGAGGTTTTATAACATGTTTACATAAAAAAATATTAGCTTTGCGCCGATAATCACAATGGGGTGCCTTAATACTACGGGCTGAGATCATACCCTTTGAACCTGATACGGATAATGCCGACACAGGGAATAAGCAATCTTACTACCCATTGCAATATGTTTAACCGGCCAAAAAGGCCATAAATTACTATTGTAATGAAAAAAATTTATTTAACATTTATTTGCATTTTTTGCTTAATTGCGGCCAATGCACAGTTTGTAATTACGGGTAAAGTGCTCGATAATAAAGGTTTGGTATTGCCAGGAGCAGCCGTTGAGCTGGCAGGAGCAGGAAAAGGTGCGGTGTCAAACAATTTAGGTTTTTTCGAAATCGGCAATGTTAACCACGGGCAGTATTTGCTTAAGGTGTCGTTTATTGGTTATAAACCTTTTGAACAGCAAATATTGGTATCAAAAAACACTGTTGTCGATGTGGTTTTAAACGAGTCGCCATTTATGGCCGAAGAGGTTTTGATACAGGCTACCCGTAACGATAACGTTGCCCCTGGCAGTGTTTCGGGCTTAAATAAAACCGATATCGAAAAACAAAACCTTGGCCGCGACCTACCTTACTTAATTAGCCTTACACCATCGGTTACTGTATCGTCTGATGCCGGTGCCGGTGTAGGTTACACTGGTTTTAGGATAAGAGGTACCGATGCAAACCGCATTAATGTAACTGTTAATGGTATACCAATTAACGATGCCGAATCGCAAGGTACTTTTTGGGTTAACATGCCCGACTTTGCCAGTTCAACCCAAAGTATACAAGTGCAACGCGGTGCTGGCACCTCAACTAACGGTTCGGCTGCATTTGGCGCATCAATTAACATGCAAACAAATACTTTACAACAACAAATGTATGCCGAGCTATCGTCGTCGGCAGGTTCGTTTAATACCTTTAAAAATACTATTAAAGCAGGTTCGGGGCTTTTGGCTAACCATTTTGCTGTTGATGCCCGGGTGTCGTATATTACTTCCGACGGTTATGTTGACAGGGGCGCAAGCAACTTAAAATCGGGGTTTGTTTCGGCTGGCTATTATGCCGAAAATACTATTGTTAAACTTAACGTGTTTAGCGGTAAGGAAAAAACTTACCAAAGTTGGAACGGGATACCTAAAGTGAGGTTGCAAAACGACCTTGAAGGTATGCAACGGTATGCTGAACACTGGCTTTATTCCGACGATGAGGTTAAACACATGATAAACTCCGACAACCGAAAATTTAACTTATATACATACAACAACGAAACCGATAACTATCAACAAAACCATGTGCAGTTATTCTTTTCGCAAAAAATAGGCAATTATTTTAATCTTAATACAGCTTTACATTATACTTATGGGCGTGGTTATTACGAACAATATAAAGTTGGCGACGATTTTGAAGACTACGGAATGGAAAATGTTTTTATTGACGGGGTTGAGTTTGAAAGCTCTGACATTATAAGGCAAAAATGGTTAGACAATGATTTTTACGGCGTAGTAGCGTCGCTAAATTATAAACGTAAAGCTTTTGATATTACTTTAGGCGGAGCCGCAAATAATTACGACGGCCAACATTTTGGCGATATTATATGGATAAAAGTTTTAGGTAATAATACCAAAAAATACCGATGGTACAATGGTACTGGTGTTAAAGCCGATGTTAACGTGTATGCTAAAGCCAGCTACGAAATAAAAAAAGTGGTTTTGCTTTACGCCGATATGCAATTACGCGGGGTAAAACATACTATTACCGGAATTGACGACGATTTGCGCGACATTGCCCAGCAACATAACTTTGGTTTTTTTAATCCAAAAGGTGGCATTGTTATTAAACCTATAAAAAATGTCGAAATTTATGGTTTTTACTCGCGCGCAAACCGCGAACCAAACCGTGGCAATTTTACCGATGCCCCTGTGGGACAAAGGCCAAAAGCCGAGTTACTTAACGACTTTGAGTTTGGTGTTTCGGTTAACAATAAGCGGTACTCGTTAGCCACAAATGTTTATTTAATGAACTATCGCGACCAGCTTGTTTTAACAGGTCAAATTAACGATGTTGGAAACGCAATTATGACTAATGTCGAAAAAAGTTACCGTAATGGTATTGAGCTTATGGCTGGTGTTAAAGTGCTCGATAAGCTTAAAATTGATGCAAACGCTACTTTTAGCACAAACAAAATTTTGAATTTTACCGAGTACGTTGATAATTGGGACGATGCGAATGGTTTGCAAAGCGCAACCTTTTATAAAAGTACCGATATCGCTTTTTCGCCAAATGTTATTGCAAATGGCCTTATTACTTACAACCCATTAAAAAAAATGGAGGTATCGTTTATATCGCAATATGTAGGTAGCCAGTTTATTGATAATAGTAGCAGTGAAAACCGCATGCTCGAACCTTATTTTGTAAACAATTTAGCGGCAAGTTACACTATCAATATTAAAGGGCTTAAAGCTGTTGTTTTAAACTTACAGGTAAATAATATTTTTAACCATCAGTACGAGTCGAATGCCTGGGTATATAGCTATATATATGAAAATAGGCGTTACGAGATGGATGGTTATTTTACACAAGCGGGTATAAACTTTTTAGCAGGTTTTACAATTAAACTGTAATTTGATATTTGTGTTTTAAATAAACAATAATTAGGTAATGTGATTTTTTAAAATGCTTATAATTAGCATTTTTTTTCTTGAGTGTTAAAAGCGAATTGTAATTATTTAGAACATTTTTGAAACAATAATTTGAAAAAACAATTATTTGGTGTAAATTTTCGTAACTTAATAGTTTATCGAAAAATTAATAACCAAACTCATTACCTATGAAAATTGAGATTAAAAATCTTAATCAAGTTGAATTACGTAAACTGGGCATTAACAATTGGCCAGTTTGGGAAAAAGAGATTAGTGTTTTTGAATGGGATTACGACCAAATGGAGCAGTTTTATGTTATTGAGGGCAG
This sequence comes from uncultured Bacteroidales bacterium, assembly GCA_964544385.1. Classification (GTDB taxonomy): domain Bacteria; phylum Bacteroidota; class Bacteroidia; order Bacteroidales; family SZUA-534; genus CAZJCR01. The sequence goes on along the minus strand of CAZJCR010000007.1, from coordinate 16,645 downwards.
TGCCATAATAAAAACAAACGGTAAGGATTATCACCTTGAACCCGGCAATTTTGTTACTTGCCCAAAAGGTTTAAACTGTAAATGGGAAATAATTGAACCATTAAAAAAACATTATCTTTTTGTCGATAATTAAGTCAAAAAAAAAAGAAACATCAACACGATGTTTCTTTTTTTATATAAACGTAAAACGTTATAAAATTAACCAAGTACCATTTTTACCCAAATTACAATACATTTTTAAAAGTAGAATCAACAAGCTAATTTGGGTTACCAAACGGTAAAGCCTATGTATAATATACTAATTGATGAATTATCAGCTAATTATGCATTTAGTTAGATGAAATTGAGCGATTATCTCAATCTATATCGGGGTTATTCCTAAGTTGAGAAATTGTTCACTTCGTTACAACTGCTCAACTTTGGTTTTATAAAACTTATTCTTTGTCAATTCCATGTATCATGTAAAAAAGTTTATCGAGAGTTAAAAAAATCTCGATAAGGTAACCGTTTAGAGCCTCGGTATTACCGGGTATTGTATAAACCAAAGTTTTGTCCATAATGCCGGCCACGCCCCTAAATAATACAGCATCGGGGTCGGTTTGGCTAAATTTAAACCTTATTGATTCCATTATTCCAGGTAATTCGCGGTCAATATAAGGTTTAACAGTTTCAACAGTAATGTCGCGCAGGCCTAAACCAGTGCCGCCAATAGTAATAAGCAAATCGGTTTTGGTTTGTTTAGCTTTAGCCAGTTGTTTAGCCAATTCTTCCGAGCTGTCGGCAATTTTAACATGCTCAATGCTGCATTGTTTGTTAATTTGTTTAAAAAAATCGATAATAATGTTTGATGCTGCAGGTCCCAATTTGTCGTCGTAAGCTCCGCGTATTACCCTGTCGTTAACAGTAATTATTTTGATGCTAAATATTTTTGATACCTGTTCGAGTTTTTGTGCAATATAAAAAGCAATAAAACCTTCGGGTATGCATATTACAGCATTGTTACCGTTAATTGTTGTGTGTTTTAAAATTTCGAGCATATTTTCGCAGCCAGCAATTTTGTTAAATGGTTTAAGGCCATCGGTAAATTTATCGACAATAGCAATTGTGCCAATTGCGTGGTCGGCCAGCAATGGTTTTATTTGCTCAAACCCGGGTTCTTTCCCTTCAACAATTAAAACCTGGTTCGATACTTTATTGAACGAGGTTGACACATCGTCAACTTCGACTAATTGACAATGACTTGTGATGCGGAATAACGATTTAATTATCAAAGTGTAATGTTTTTAGTTTGTAATATTTTAGTTGCGTTTTATAAAGTTAAACGGGTAGCGTACCATTTTCGAAAATCCTTCGCCTGCCTCAAGCATATCATCATCGTCGGCATTAAAGTACCAGTTTATTATTAGCATTTTTTTGTTTTTAACAAGTGTTTTAAACTCAATCATAATATCGAGCAATACTTTTGTCGACGACGTGTTAAAGTAATCCATCTTAAAATTTAAAATGGTTTCGTTGTTAGGGTCGTTAATATATTTTTGTATCCAGATAAATACAGGTTCAAAAAATTTTTTTGTGTTTTCGGGTATCGATGTGCCCGAGATTAAAAACTCGCCGGTAAGTTTGTCGAAAATAACCTGCGGGGTGTCTTTCGACGGGTCAATTATTAAAGGTGTAATCATTGTAAAATATTTTGTTTGTGAAATATAAACCATTAATTAATGCAATGCACAAATTTTTTTTAAACTTTTTCACTAAATATAAACATTGGTAAAATTTGCACTTTGTAATAGTATGGTTTTTTAACAATGTAATGCCAATTAAAATTTGCGAATCGCTCAATTTTGATAACAATAAGCAAAAAGTATTACTTTTGCGCATGTAAAAAAAATATTATGTATTGGTTTATAGGTTCATTAGTTGCTCTAATTATAGGTTTTGTATTATATGGCAGGTTTATCGATAATTATTTTGGTGTTGATAAAAATGCTGTAACACCGGCTATAAAAATGGCCGACGGTGTTGACTATATACCAATGAAGCCATGGAAAATGTATACAATTCAGTTTTTGAATATTGCCGGTTTAGGACCAATATTTGGCGCAATATTAGGTGCAATGTATGGTCCGCTTGCTTATATTTGGATAGTTGTTGGCTGTATTTTTATGGGTTCGGCACACGATTATTTTTCGGGTATGTTGTCGTTACGAAACAATGGTGCAAGCCTGCCCGAGTTGGTTGGAAAATATTTAGGCCCCGGCTTTAGGGGAGCATTGCGGGTTTTTACCCTTTTACTTTTAATAATGGTAGGGGTGGCGTTTGTAACAGGCCCGGCAGCACTATTAACATCGTTAACAAATTGGGGGTTAACTTTTTGGATAGTAATAATTTTTGTTTATTATTTATTAGCCACGTTGTTGCCTATTAACCAGATAATTGGAAAGATATATCCCTTTTTTGGGGTTGCACTTATTATAATGGCATTAATGGTTGCTGCATATATGTTGTTTGGTACTGGTTTTGAGTGGCATAAGTTTGATGCCACAAGTTTTGTTAACCAGCACCATAATCCTGGCTCAAATATTCTGTTCCCAATGATGTTTATTGTTATATCATGCGGGGCAATATCGGGTTTTCATGCCACGCAGTCGCCAATGATGGCACGTTGTATAACAAACGAAAAACAAGGGCGCACAATTTTTTATGGAGCCATGATAACCGAAGGCATAATAGCAATAATTTGGGCTACAGCTGCAATGCACTATTTTGGGGGTGTACAACAACTTAATCAGGTAAGTATCAGTGGTAAAAACCCGGCTTGGATTGTTGACCAAATATGTCAAACATGGTTTGGAAAAACAGGTGCAATAATAGCAATAATAGGAGTAGTGGCAGCTCCAATTACCACCGGCGACACTGCCTTTAGGAGTGCCAGGCTTACAATTGCCGACATTTTTAAAATAAACCAAAGCACATTAAAAAAACGGTTATTGGTTAGTATACCATTATTTACGGTTGGTGTATTGTTGTCGCAAATAGAGTTTTCGACAATATGGAAGTACCTTGGTTTATTTAACCAAATTTTGTCGGTATTTACTTTGTTTACAGCCTCGGTATACCTGTCGCAAAACAAAAAAAGCCACTATTTAACATCGCTGCCAGCGGCATTTATGACAATGGTTTGCATTACCTATTTATTAGTTGCACCGGTAAATAACGGGGGGCTAAGCTTAAACATGTCGGTTGGCGTTATATCGGGTGCATTAATTACAGTTGTGGTATATGCTTTATTTTTAGCCAAAACAAAACCAATAAAAAACTAATTTCTTTTTGATAATCCATCTTTTATCCTACATTTGGAAACCTTAAAAAAGATTATTTTTTTGGGCAAACACAATAATTCGAATGTTAAAAATATTAATTAATTAAATTGAAATACAGTAACTTAAACACATATAAATAATGAAAAATTTATCGATAATTATTAACGCAGTATTGGGCATAGCACTTGTTGTTTTATATGTTTTGCACTTTAGTGCCCCAAAAAATGGGCAAACTACCGAAAATAGTGGTGCAGTACTTGATAATTCAGGTTTACAGGTTGCATATGTTAATATTGATTCAATTTTTGTAAACTATAAACTATCGGTTGAACTTAACGACGCCTTAACCGCTAAACAAGGTAAAATGCGTAACAGTTTAGAGAAAGAGGCGTCGAGCCTTGAAAAAGAGGCGCAAATATTTCAGGATAAAGTGCAACGCGGTATATTTTTAACTCAACAACGTGCCGAAGAGGCTCAACAAGAGCTTATAATGCGCCAGCAAGAGCTGCAAAAACTCGAGTACGATTACACACAACAACTGTCAACCGAGCAACAAAAAATGACAAGCCAGTTGTTCGATAGTATATCAAATTATATCAATAAATACAATTCACCCGAAAAATACCATATTATATTGGCAAAATCGGCAGGTAGTGGTATTTTATATGGTAGTGGCCAAATTGATATTACAAACGATATTTTGTCGGGTTTAAACTCGAGTTACAGTTCAAAAAAATAACATAAAAAACATTATAAATCAGCCGCTTTCGGGTTAATCCGTTAGCGGTTTTTTATTATTATAATGCACAATACCAATATACTAACAAAATACATTGTAAAACAAGGCGTGGCAAACCGCTTGATAAATACCCAGCCACAAAAAAACCTTAATATAATAATAATAATACCGGCTTTTAACGAGCCTGACTTATTATGCACCCTTGAGTCGATAAAAAACTCGCAATTGCCGGTTTGTGCTATCGAGGTAATTACACTTATAAATCAAAGCTCCGATGTTTTGCCGGAAATTAGCGCGCAAAACGTAACTACATATCAAACTGCAATGCAATGGAGCAGTGCAAATAGTACCGGTAACCTTACTTTTTTTACCTGTTTTGTTAACAATATCGACCCCGGTATTGCCGGTGTCGGTTACGCGCGTAAGCTGGCAATGGACGAGGCCGTAAGCCGTTTTGCACAAATAAATAACCTTAACGGGATAATAGTGTCGCTCGATGCTGACACAATTATTGATAAAAATTACCTTGTGGCAGTTAACAATGCTTACAAAAACAAGTTAACAAAATCGACAATAAGTAATTTTGCACACGTTACCAGCCCCAACGCCGAAATAAACTCAGCTATTGAACAGTACGAGTTATATTTACGTTATTTTAAATACGCGTTAAAAAATACAGGTTTTCCTTATTATCAGTATACCATTGGTTCGTGTTTTACAGTTAAGGCGCAGGTATATGCCGCGCAAGGCGGAATGAACCGCCGACAAGCCGGCGAAGATTTTTATTTTTTGCAAAAACTATTTCCGTTAGGTGGCGTTAAATGGCTTGCCAACGAGTATGTTAAACCATCGTCACGTCCGTCAAACAGGGTTCCGTTCGGTACAGGGGCATCGGTAAACAATATATTAATATCGAAAACGTATTTAGTATATAATCCCGCGATATTTGAACACTTAAAACAATTTTTTGATATAATACCATCGTTATATAAACAAAATACAACATCTATAAGCCAAATATATAACACATTACCACAAACACTTAAAACTTTTTTAAACCATGACGATTTTGTCGAAAATATAAACATAGTTAACAACAATTGCGCGTCGGCACAAAGTTTTATGCACCGGTTTTATAGTTGGTTCAATACCTTTAAGGTAATTAAGTTTTTAAACCTGATGCATGTTAATTATTACCAACGTATAAATGTTTTTAACGCTGTAAAACTTTGGGCACAACAAACCGGCAATAAAAAAATTACAGGCCAAAATGTTGGCGAACTTTTACAAAGTTACAAGTTGATTGATAATGAGGAGTTAAGCGGCTGTTAAGCTAAAAAAACGCTATTTTTATTGAATAGTGTCATTTGTAAACCATTTCTAAAATATTTTATTAAATTTACTGCAAACATAAAACCAAAGCCTTAACTAATATAAAACAAGGCTAAACATAAAACCATATAGATTAATGGAAAAGAAAACCATCACAAATTTTAAGCTACAATTTGCAATTATTGGCTTTTTGTTAGGAATGGTAATAATTGCCATAATATACGCTTTAGCCCTTAAAAACGCAGGGTTAATATTTACTTTTAGCAACATTTTGTCGTTGCATAAATTAGGGCCATTATTTTATGGTATCGATGCTATACCTTTAATGATAATGATAACTGCATATTTTGTTGGCATAATAACCTACAAATTTGCTTTAAAATTCGATTCGCTGCAAAAGCAAAAAGAATCGCTGTCGGTAAATATGATGAGCTTTGCCGAGAACCTTGCAACCGGCAACATAGATGTTGATTATACCCCCGAAAAAGAGAATAAATTAGGCAAAATACTTATTGAACTGCGCGACAACCTTAAAAAAAACAAAGACGAAGACCTTGCCCGTAAAAAAGAAGACGAACAACGCAACTGGACAGCCGAAGGGTTGGCAAAATTTGGCGAAATACTTAGGCGCAACAACGATAATATTGAAAAACTGTCGTACGAGCTTATTAGCCAGTTATGCAGGTATATAGGTGCTGTACAGGGTGGTTTGTTTTTGCTCGACGACGAAGTTGAAGAAGATAAATATTTTAAACTTACAGCCCATTTTGCCTACAACCGCAAAAAATATAACAAAAAACGCATCGAATTGTCCGAAGGGCTTATTGGTAGGGCAGCTTACGAAAAAAATACACTTTACATTGACGAAGTACCAAACGATTATGTTGAAGTTACGTCGGGCTTAGGCCAGGCAAACCCGTCGGTATTACTTATAGTGCCTTTAAAAGTTAACGATAATGTTTACGGCGTTTTCGAACTCTCATCGTTTAATTTGTTCGATAAATATATTATCGAGTTTGTTGAAAAAGTTGCCGAAAGCACTGCCACAACCGTATCGACAGTTAAAATAAATTTACGAACCGCCAATTTACTTGCCGAATCGCGCGAAGCAGCCGAACGCCTTACACAACAAGAAGAAGAGATGCGCCAAAATATGGAAGAACTCCAGGCAACACAAGAAGAGGCAAGTAAGCAAGCTGAGCAATTTATTAGTTTTACAAACTCGGTAAACCATACTTTAATACGTGCCGAGTACGACATTAATGGAATACTGTTGTATGCAAATACAAAATTCCTTAAAAAGTTAGGCTATACAAGCAACTCCGAAGTTGAGGGTCACCATATATCAATTTTTATAAGCGATAAAGATAAATCGTGGTTTAACGAGATTTGGGACACGCTGGCAAAAGGCGGAAAACACTTTGAAGGTTACATGAAACATGTTACAAAAACCGGCAAAGACCTTTGGACAATGGCAACATATACTTGCGTTCGGAACAATATGCAAAGTGTCGAAAAAATACTGTTCCTGGCTATTGATACTACCGAACACAAAGAACAAAGCCTTGATTACGAAGGACAAATTGATGCAATTAACCAAACAAGCATTAAAGTTGAATACGCCCCAAGCGGCCGCATGATAAGTTGCAACCAAAAATTTATCGATACGTTAGGCTTTGAAACCGACGATCTTAAAGACTACAGCGTGTTTAGTTTTATGGGCGAAGACGAACAAAGCGATTTTGAAGACGTTTGGAACCATGTTGTTAATGGTGAGCCATTCCACGGTCAATCGAAACTTAAAACAAAATTAGGCGACGAAAAATGGTTCGAGGTTACATATACTGCCGTGCGTAATATGTATGGCGAGGTGTCGAAAATAATTTCGATTGCTCAGGATATTACCGACCAAAAACAAATGGAAATTATTACCAAAAAACAAAACGAGTTACTTAAAAAACAGGAAGAAGAACTTAAACAAAGCGAAATACAACTCCAGCGCAAGCTCGACGAAGCACGCAAAGAGGTTAAATCACAGTTTCAGGAAATTGAAAAAGTTAAAATACGTAACGAAAAAACGCTCGAAGGAGCCCACGATGCAATTGTTACAATTAATCAGGACGGTATAGTTGAATTTTTTAACCGCTCGGCCGAAAATTTGTGGGGTTACTCGCGTAAAGATGTAGTTGGACAAAGTATTAAAAAACTTTTTGCCGACGTAGCTAACGAAAACGAAGATGAAATGGTTTATACCTTGTTACGCCCCGAAAAACGTAAACTTGTTGGTATTAGGCGCGAAACTAACATTCTGAATCAGGCTGGCACACTTGTTCCGGTGCTAATTATACTTGCAGGCGCAAAAGTACAAAACGAATACACTTATACTGCGTTTATACAAAATATTGAGGTTGAACTGTTTTAAATAAATAACCTATACTATTTAAAAGCTTTTACCAAAGTAAAGCGTTTATTCGCTAAGCGGATAAACGCTTTACTTAGGTATAACCCCCGATATACAGTTTGTTGTGTTTCACTAACAAAGTGTATCGAAATACTTACAAAATCTAAATCGATTGAGCGAATCGCTCAATTTGGGTTTAAATCAAAAGCCCAAATTAAATTTTGGGAGCGTGGTTAAAAGCTTTTGATTTAAAATAATAGCAAAAACATATCGTTATAAAACATAAATACAAAACGTGAAAAATAAATTTACCGGCTTACTGTTGTTAGTTATATTAATATCGGCATGCCGACAAAGTGTACAATTTACCGACAATACAAGCGCAAAGCTATCATTCTCGGCCGATACAGTTCATTTTGATACAGTTTTTACAACTGTTGGTTCAATAACAAAAAGTTTCAGGTTTTATAACCCAAATTCGCAGGCAATACGCACATCGATAAACCTTGCAAAAGGCAGCGCATCGTTTTATAACATAAATGTTGATGGTATGCCGGCAACATCGGTAAACGAATTTGAACTTATGGCCGGCGATAGCGCATACGTGTTTGTCGAAGTTATTATTGACCCACTAAACTCAAATACACCTCTTGTAGTATCCGATTCGGTAGTTTTTATAACAAATGGTAACGTTCAGGATGTTAAACTATTAGCCTATGGCCAAGATGTACATTTGCTTGTCGATTCAACCATAAACACGCAAACATGGGTTAACGATAAACCTTATTTAGTAACAAATTATGTATTTGTTGAAACCGGTAACGTGCTTACAATAAACCCCGGCGTTAAAATTTACTTTAACTCAAACTCGAGCCTTTGGGTAAATGGTACTTTACAAGTTTTAGGAACCGCCGCCGAACCTGTTATTTTTGAAGGCGCAAGGCTCGACGAATGGTATAAAGATGCCCCTGGCCAATGGGGGCGTACAATAAAAACCGACAGCGTAAATTCGTACCTTACTGCCGGAATACATTTTTTTCAGGGCAGCGGTAATAATATTATCGATTATGCAATAATAAAAAATGGTATTAAAGGAATTCAGGCCGACTCGGTTGCAACCCAAAACAAACCAACACTTACAATTAGCAATACACAAATAAAAAACATGGCTTATGCCGGTATTATTGCCCAAAGTGCCAACCTCGATGTGTATAATACAGTTGTGTCGAGTTGTGGTTACTATGCTGTAGCCCTTTTATATGGTGGTAATTACCGGTTTTACCATAATACAATTGCAAACTATTTTCCGTACCATTATGGGGCGCGTAAAACCGAATCGGTAATTTTTAACAACTATTTCGAGGTTAAAGATAAAAATACTGAATTAACAACAGTTTACTCGTTCCCGTTTCAGGCAGTTTTTGGTAATTGCATTATCGATGGCGACCAAAAAAACGAGTTTGTTTACGATGCAACAAACCATAACAATGTATCTTTTGGTTTTTTGTTCGACCATTGCCTTATGCGTCTCGACAACGATTTTGTTACCACCGATACAAATATCTATAAAAATGTAATACGTAGTAATGAGAATAATTTTGCCAAATTTGTTGATTATGTAGCAGGCAATTATAAACTCGACACACTGTCGCCAGTTAAAGATGCCGGGAGTAAAATTTTCTCGGGTTTTATACCTGTCGACATTGAAGGTAACAACCGTAACAACGACATAGCCCCCGACATTGGTGCATACGAGCGGGTTGAATAATTATAAATTATGATACGTAAATTATTATCGTTTTTTTTGTTAATTATACCATTAACATTTTTTTGCCAAACAACCGGCTTGCCAGCCGAGTTGGCTGCCCGTGTTGAAAATGAACGGTATTTTAGGGTAATGTTTTATAATTGCGAAAATCTTTTTGATATTTACGATGATACACTTACCAACGACGAAGAATTTTTACCTACAGGTAACCGTTTTTGGACCTACGATAAACTAAGCCAAAAATTGCGCAATATTATGCAGGTTATTACCGCTGTGGGCGGGTGGCAGCCGCCTGAGCTTATTGGTGTTTGCGAGGTTGAAAACCTTAATGTACTTAACATGTTGAGGTATAAAACACAATTGTCGCGTTTTGATTACGGGCTATTGCACAAAGAATCGCCCGATATGCGCGGTATTGATGTTGCGTTATTTTACAATAAAACCGTATTTAAGCCAATAAAAACCGATTTTATTAAAGTAAACTATCCAAACTCAAAAAAGCGTTTTACACGCGATATACTTTATACTTGTGGCATTATTAATGGTTCCGATACTCTGCATGTATTTGTAAACCACTGGCCATCGCGGTATGGTGGCCAACTCGAATCGGAAGACAACCGGTTTTATACAGCATCGCTTGTAAGGCAAAAAGTTGATTCGATATTTGCCACTAACAGCAAAGCAAATATTTATATTACCGGCGACCTTAACGACGAACCTAACGATAAAAGTATTATTACTTATCTAAAAGCCGGTCCACCTGCCGGTAATGTTATAAATACTGAACTTTATAACTTGTCGTATAACCTTCAGTTTGTTAAAGGAGCTGGAACACATAAATTTCAGGGTAAATGGGCAGTATTGGACCACATAATTGTGTCGGGGGCATTGTTGAACGGGGCTGCCGGCCTGTTAATAAACCCCGACGGGGCATCGGTTTTTAATGCACCTTTTTTGCTCGAACCCGACGAAAGTTTTGTTGGCTTAAAGCCATTCAGAACATATGCCGGGTTTAAATTTAACGGTGGTTACTCGGACCACCTGCCAACATTTATCGACATAAATAAAGTTGTTGAATAATAGCTGTTTAGTATTATTATTTTAGGTGTAGCCATTTTTTTATGTAGTCGGTTTTTGTGGCTGTAAAAATAAGCCCTAAAATACTTAAAACACCACCGGCAATTTGGTATGCGTAAGGTAATTTTCCCCAAAAAACAAATGCAAACGTTATGGTAAAAAAGCCTGCGGTGCTTTGTACAAGTGTAGTTTGCGATGCGTTTATGTATTTTAACGATATTATCTGCGTAAGCGAAGTAAAAAACGGGCCAATTATTGAACCTAATGTTAAATATTTTATAGCCTCGCGCGGTACTAAAAACGAGCTTTTTGTTACAAGTATACCTATTATTGATGCTACAAACATGAACCCAATTTTGTTAAGGTTAAGTGTTAGAGCCTTAAAATCGTTAATAACTATTTTGTTCCAAACAGTACGTACCGAATAAAAAATACAAGCAACAATAACCATCCATGTGCCTTCGATAAATATTTTGTTACCAACCCCATTAAAATTGTACGATACTATTATTGTACCAATAATGGTTAAAATAACACCAGCCCAGCCGGTAATTGAGTGCCGCTCGCGCAAAACAAAAAACGATATAATTATAATTAGTATTGGCTCTAAATTACGTATTAATGCGGGTATCGACGGGTTTGCAATGGTTTTTATCGACATAAAAATTGCAACAGTTGCAATAAACTCGACAATACCCATACCTGCTAAGGTAAGTATTTGGTTTTTAGTTAGTTTAGTTTTGTTTTTGTATTTTCCGCTAAGGCCTGTTAAAATAAAATTACATATAACTGCCGTGCCGTACCAATAAAACCCAAATTGCCACAGGTTTACAATATTTAATGCAGCTTTACTAAATATGTAAACATTGGCTAACGATATTGTTGCAGCAAGTGCAAATATGTAGCCTTTTTTTGTGTCGCTTAAGCTCATTTTATTCGATAATAATTTTTTGTGTTGTTATTTTATGAGTTTCATAAAATTTAACATAATAGCAACCTTTTGGCAAAAAGTTAAGGTCAATGTAATTAATTGTCGATATGTTGTTATTGTAATAAACTATTTTGCCTGTTATGTTGTAAACATAAATTTTAGTAGTATAAGTATTGTTATTTGTATATTTTATGTTGATAGTACCGTTTGTTGGGTTAGGGTAAAGGCTTATTTTATTAGTGTTATTGCTTTTTATTGAGTTGCCCAATTGTAATGTTATATTTAGTATAGTAGTGTTGTTGTTATTAATATTTATATTGTCAACAGTTTGAGGCAAATAGCCGTCGGCTTCGAACTTTACCTGATATGTGCCTTGAAAAAGCAACCGGTAATAATTGCCGTTATTATTACTGTAAACAAAGCTGTTGTTGTTGTCGTGGTTTAAAACTGTAATTTTTGCTTTTACAGGTTCGCCGGCATTATTTTTTATTGTTCCCTGTAATCCAAAACAAGCTTGTTTAACAAAGTTCATCAGCGGTTTTTTGTTACATTCCCAAAAATGTGGCAATAATTGTGCGTCGGGCATTTTATCGGTACTAAGTTCGGCAGTAATTTCGCGGCCATTTAAAAAGTAAGTAACATAGTCTTGCCGTCCGCCACTAATGCTGTACCAGTCGTATCCGTTTGTTATACCGTTGTTAAAGTCGGTTAAATAGTTTGCATCAATGTTGTAGGCGGTATCGGCATACATTTGGCAAATGTATTTAAACCATTGGTCGTCGGCATGGCGTTGAGCCTGGTTGTCCCAAGGGTAGTTTAAAACCTGTGCCCCGCCATGTATGTTAGCCGACAAAACAAAATTATGCTGTTGCATAAAATCTATCATAAACTGGTTTTCGGGTTGTAAAAAATTTCCATCGGGGTTTTGGCCGTAAATAGCGTCCGGAAAATTGCGGTTAAGGTCGATATAGTTAGCGTTACCGCGAATAGCACCCGTAACAGTATTGTCGCCCATGTAATAGGCCCCGTCGGGGTTTGTAAGTGGTGCTATATAAAGGTGCGTTTTGTTAATAATATTGTATGCGTTAGTGTCGGTGTTGTAGTTTGTCAATAAATAATCAATAAACCGTAGCAATAATACGTATCCGGTAAGTTCGTCGCCATGCATCGACGATGATAGCATAACCTCGGGTTTAGGTTTGTCAATAATTAAATTGTTCGATAACATAAGCACCAATATTTTGTGCCCGTTAACTGTTGTGCCAATTGTTTGTAATGAGCATAAGTCAGGGTAGTTTTGGGCAAATTGTTGCATCAATAAAACATATGTTTGGTATGTTGGGTAGCTATCCCAGTTATTTAACTGGTTTACCGATGCTGCCATTTTAAAGTTATGCTTAAGCGAGTGGGTTGTAACAAAAGTTGGTTGTGCGCCTGTACTTACAATTTTTTTGTATTGTAATTTGTTTACGTACAAAGTTGTATAAACACTGTCGATGTTGTTAACCGACAGTGTATTGTTAAATTTTAATGATTTAAAATGGGTGGTTTTTATTTTAATTAATTGTTCGCCACGTAAATTCCAGTTGGGTAGGGGCGTATTTTGCCCAAAGGTTGTAAAATAAAACAACAGCCAACAAAAAAAGCCGGTGAACTTTAAAAAAGGCACAATCTAAACATTAAACCTAAAGTGCATAATGTCGCCATCCTGAACAACATAATCTTTACCCTCGATGCCAATTTTACCAGCTTCGCGGCAGGCTGCTTCTGAGCCAAGTTCAACAAAAGTGTTGTACTTAATAACTTCGGCTCGTATAAAGCCTTTTTCAAAGTCGGAGTGTATAATTCCGGCACATTGCGGTGCTTTCATGCCTTGCCTGAATGTCCATGCACGAGTTTCTTTTGGGCCGCAGGTAAAATATGTTTGCAGTTTAAGCAGTTTATATGCCGATTTAATTAGTTTCGAAACGCCGGCTTCGTCTAATCCTAAATCGCTAAGGAACATTTGTCGCTCGTCGTAGCTTTCGAGTTCGGCAATGTCGGCTTCAATACCAGCGCCAATAATTAACATCTCGGCGTTTTCGTTTTTAACAGCATCGTAAACCATTTGGGTGTATTTATTCCCGTTTTTAACCGATGCTTCGTCAACATTGCAAACGTAAAGTATAGGTTTATCGGTTAAAAGCAATAAGTCGTACAGATGTTCTTTTTTGGCAAGCGGGTCAATTTCAACGGTACGGGCCGACTCTCCTTTTAATAATGCGGCGCGATATTGTTCAAGCAATGTGTATATTTTTTGCGCTGTTTTGTCGCCACCGGTTTGAGCCTGTTTCTGAATTTTTTGTATCCTTGCTTCAACAGTTTCAAGGTCTTTAAGTTGTAGTTCGGTGTCAATAATCTCTTTGTCGCGCACCGGGTTAACCGACCCGTCGACATGTGTAATGTTATCGTCGTCGAAACATCGTAAAACGTGAATAATAGCGTCGGTTTCGCGTATGTTAGCCAAAAATTTATTTCCTAACCCTTCGCCTTTGCTGGCACCTTTTACTAAGCCGGCAATATCAACAATTTCGACAGTTGTTGGTACAACCCGTTCACTTTTGCCAATTTTTGCCAGTACATTAATTCGCTCGTCGGGAACGGTAATAACTCCCACGTTTGGTTCAATAGTGCAAAACGGAAAATTTGCCGATTGTGCTTTTGCGTTCGATAAACAATTAAATAATGTCGATTTTCCCACGTTGGGCAACCCTACTATCCCACACTGAAGTGCCATATGTTTTTATTTTAAATTTGCCGCAAAAGTAATAATTTATCGGGTTTATTGCTACTGATTAATATTAAATAGGACAGTAAAAAACTATTTGTTCTAGTATTATAAACTTTACAGCTGTATTTTGAACAATGTTATTGCAATACTTTGGTATAAAGCATTAAAATAAATTTATAATTGTTACATAAGTTGAGCGGTTTAAGTTAAGCGAACAATCACTTTACTTAGGTATAACTCCAATGTCGAGTTTCACTAACCAAGTGTAGTTAAAAGTTTACAAAATCGGAATCGATTGAGCGAATTGCTCAATTTGGGTGTTAATTATTTGGTAAGTTCTTTTTTAAAGCCTCTTAGGTTCGATAAAAAAACTTTTCGCACAACAGGGTCTTGAACCCATACAGGGTATTCGGGCGGAACAGTTGAGCTTGTTGTAAAAGTTATTTTTGTGTTACCACGTTTGGTTTGTTCAATTTGCCACTCGGCGGTAAAAGTGTTTAGCCTGTCAATACCTTTTTGTTTTGGCATTATATTGTCGGCAGGTGTAATTTTAACTGTAATAATGTTGTTAATGGTATCGTGTAAAACAAGGTATTCCGATACCATGTCTTGTTTGTTAAAAGGCCATGGGGTGTTTAAAACTGTACGTTGATACCAATTGTTTTGCGACACTTGTTTAAGTATCTCAACGTTTTCAACATTGCTCATCCAGTTTTTAGTACGGTTAGCATCGGCAATAAGCATTAAGGCGGCTGTAGCGTCGCAATTAATGTTCATACGCCCGCTGCGTTCGCGTACTTTTTGGTTTTTTGCTGATTTTACCCATCGCTCAAACACCATAATACCGTTTTCGTTGGTAATTAATAACCAATCGGTATCGTTATACGATGCATTAACAAGTGTGTATAAAAATATGCTAATAAAAAATAGTACCCCTGAAAACTTCACCTATCAATATTTTATGGCTGTAAAAATAGTGTTTTTTTATAAAATCGAAATTGTTGGCAACTATTTTTTAGTTAATGTAATCATTACTACTGTAATAGCTTGTAGTGATAATATTGTAGATAACAATTTTGGGTTTTCCTAAAACTTCGGTATTATTTTATTTGTTTATTAATTTGTTGATAAAATGTTACCTAAGTTGAGCGGTTGGAGCTATGCGAACAAACGCTTTACTTAGGTATAACCCCGATGTAGAGTTTGTTGTATTTCACCAACGAAGTGTAGTGAAATACTACAAAATATAAATCGATTGAGCGATTCGCTCAATTTGGGTGTTAGTTAACTTATTAATTGACTGATTTGTTTGAACATAATTTTAATTTTTTTGAATATATTTAAACCCGATATTTCATCAAATAAAGTAATATAATTATGAAAAAGCCTAAAGCCTTATTGCATAGTTTGTTAAGTTTGTTTTTGATTGTTTTTTTAATGCCGGGGCTGTATTGCAATAATACCAGTTTTAGTGGTTTAAAAAGTATTATTGTTAATAATAATACTTTTTCGGCATCAAAAGCAATTCCAACAGTTACAACTACTGTAATTAACAATGTTACAAATTATAGTGCTACAACAGGTGGTACAATAGTTTCAGATGGTGGTTTCGAAATTACGGCCAAAGGTATTGTTTATTCAAGGTTCCCTGAGCCAACTGTTGAAAACAATTTGAGTCTTATAAACTCAGGTGTAGGTTCCGAATCGTTTACAACAGCGCTCGAATACTTAACGTCGGGTACAACCTATTATGTGCGTGCTTTTGCCACCAATAGTAGCGGTACCGGTTATGGTAGTCAGTTAGTTTTTACCACAACAACTACATCGGGGGCTGTTGCACCAAATGGTAATGGTTCCGAAACCGATCCATATTTAATTGAGAATTATGAAAACATTATCTGGATGTCGGAAAATGGCGGTGAGTGGGGCAAGTATTTTAGTCAGACAGCTGATATTAATGCATCGGTTACAAGTACATTAAATGCTAACCAGGGTCATTTACCAATTGGTAACACTGGTCTTTATTTTACCGGCCATTATAATGGCAACGGGCATGCAATTACAAATTTATATATAAACCGAGCCGAAGAGATGTATATTGGTTTTTTTGGGTACATATCGGGGGGCACCATTGCAAATGTAAAAATTATAGATGCAACAATATATGGGTTGTATTATTGTGGTTTATTGTCGGGTTACATTACCGGGGTGTCGCAAGTAACAAAATGCTGCGTTAACGGTAATGTAAACGGTTCGGCATATGCAGGTAGTTTTGCCGGTGCCATTACCAGTAGTACAATAGCCAAT